>NZ_JBIBGK010000001.1:0-50880 GCF_042956445.1 Streptomyces sp. NPDC008238
TCCCAGCGGAGCTGGGGGAGTGCCGTGCCTGGGGGCACCTCCCAGCGCAGCTGGGGGAGCGTCGCTGGGCAGGCGGGCATTTGACGACACGCCCTAGGAGCCCCGCCCGGTCCTGGGCGCGGTAGCGCTCCAGCAGGGCGGCGAGGCCGGCGGCGTCGAGGCGGCGGTACGCCGTGCCGCAGGGCCCCTCGCCGGGCCGGGACCACCACACGGGGTCGGGGCAGCGGAAGCCCTCGCGGCGCAGTGCGGCCCGCCACACCTTGTTGGTGGCCGTGACCGGCATGCGCGGCACGACCCGTACGAAACGGGGCGCCGACTTGGTGCCGAGGTCCGGCTGCGCGGCCAGGAAGGCCGCGAAGGCGCCGGGGTCGAAGGCGGCACCCTTGCGAAGGGCCAGGGCCGCCATGACCTGGTCGCCCGAGACGGGGTCGGGCACGGCGTACACGGCGACGGCCGCGGCGGCGTCGAAGCGGGCCAGGACGTTCTCGACGACCGCGGCGGCCAGGTTCTCGCCGTCCACGCGCAGCCTGTCGTCGGTGCGGCCCGCGAAGTGGAACCAGCCGTCGGCGTCGCGGAAGAAGAGGTCGCCGGTCCAGTACCAGCCGTCGCGGGTACGGGCGGCGACCGCCTCGGGGTTGCGCCAGTAGCCCTCGAAGCGGGAGGGCCCGCGGTTGACGATCTCGCCGATCGCCTCGTCGCCGTTGAGCAGCCGGCCCGCCGCGTCGAGGACGGCGCGGGGCCGCTCGGCACCGGTCGCCGGGTCCACCGCGGCCAGGTCCGTACCGGGCGCGGCACGTCCGACCGCGCCGGGCGGCGTGCCCGGTGAGCGCTGCAGGGCGGCCCCGCCCTCGGAGGAGCCGTAGCCCTCGGTGAGGGTCACGCCGAAGCGCTCCGCGAACCGGGCCGCGTCCACGGCCCCGGCCTCGGTGCCGAAGCCCCGGCGCAGCCGGTGCCGGCGGTCGTCGGGCGTTTCGGGGGTGGCGAGCAGGTACTGCACGGCGCGCCCGACGTAGGTGAAGTACGTGGCCCCGTAGGCGCGTACGTCCGGCAGGAAGCGGGAGGCGGAGAAGGCCCGGCGCAGCGCCACCGCGCCGCCGCCCGCGAGGGCGGGCGCCCAGCCCGCCATCACGGCGTTGCCGTGGAAGAGCGGCATGCACAGGTAGTGGACGTCGTCGGGACCGAGGTCCAGGAAGCCGCTGAGGGAGGCGGCCGCGTCGGCGAGCCCGCCCTGGGACACGACCACCGCCTTCGGGGCGCCCGTCGAGCCGGAGGTGAAGCAGAGCATGAGCCGGGTGCCGGGGCGTATCCGCCCGCCGCGGCGGAGCGGCGCCTTCGTACGGGCGCAGCAGGGCCGGGTACGCCGGGTCGTCCACGACCAGGAGGCGTTCCGGGGGGAGGGGGAGGGCGAGCCCGCGCAGCGCCGGCAGGTGCGCGCGTTCGGTGACCAGCAGCGCACATTCCGTGTGGGTGATGTCGCGGGCGAGTTCCGCACCGCGCCGGGTGGGGTTGATCCCCACGACGGTGGCCCCCGCGCACGCCGCGGCGCCGAGCCACAGCGGGAACTCCGGGACGTTGCCCAGGAGCACCCCCATGTGCGGTTCGGCGCCGTGCGGCAGCAGGCCGGCCAGGAGCGCCGCGCGGGCGGCGGAGGCGGCCGCGACGGAGCCGGTGCTCCCCGTACAGCAGCCCGGGACGCGGATCGCCCCACTGGCCCTCGACGAACTCCGCCATGGTGCGCCTCATGCGGCCGCACCATAGCTGACACTCCGTCAGGTGTCAGGCCTTCGGGGCCTCCTGGTCGGCACCCTGCTCGGCGATGGACTTGCGGACCTCGTCCATGTCCAGGTCGCGGGCCTGCTTGATCAGGTCCTCGAACGCGGGCGCGGGCAGCGCGCCGGGCTGGGAGAAGATGGCGACCTTGTCACGGATGATCATCAGCGTCGGGATGGACTGGATCTGGAACGCGGCGGCCAGCTCGGGCTGCGCCTCCGTGTCGACCTTGCCGAACACGAGGTCGGTGTTCTTCTCCGCGGCCGACTCGTAGACGGGGGCGAACATCCGGCACGGGCCGCACCAGGACGCCCAGAAGTCGATCAGGACGAAATCGTTGTTGCCGACGACCTCGTCGAAGTTGTCCTTGGTGAGCTCAACAGTGCTCATGCTTCCCTTACCTGCTTCCGGGTGCCGTCGGTCGGGACCCACTGACCGTAACCGAAGGCAGCGCTGCGCTATTCCGAACGCCGCCCCCCGGGCGCGTCCTGCACAGCCGGTCGCGGAAGGGGATGCCGAGAGCCGGGCGGGGCCGGATCCTGGAGGGGCGGGGACGTCCGCCGCCCCCGCCGGGCAGGCGCGCGAGCGACCACGGGAGCGGCCGATGGTGACGACGATGCACGCCGTACGCGCCCACCGGCGCGGCGGCCCCGAACAGCTCCGCTACGAGACCGCGCCCCGCCCGGAGCCGGACCCGGGCGAGGCCCTCGTCGCCGTGCGGGCCGCCTCCGTGACCCCGGGGGAGCTCGACTGGGACGCGACCTGGACCGACAGCTTCGACGGCTCGGGACGCGACCGTACCCCCACCATCCCCTCGCACGAGGTCTCCGGCGTGGTCGCCGACGTGGGGCCCGGGGTGATCACCCCGCGGGTGGGGGACGCCGTCTACGCGCTGATCCCCTTCGTCCACGACGGAGCCGCCGCCGAGTACGTCACCCTCCCCGCGGGCATCCTCGCCCCCAAACCCCGGCGGATCGGCCACGACGCGGCCGCCTCGGTCCCGCTCGCCGCCCTCACCGTCTGGCAGGCGCTCGCCCGGCACGCGGGGGTCACCCCGGGTCGGCACGTCCTCGTCCACGGGGCGGCGGGCGGCGTCGGCTCCTTCGCCGTCCAGATCGCCGCCGCGCTCGGCGCGCAGGTCACGGCGACCGCCGCCGCCCGCGACGCCGGCTTCGTCGCGGGACTGGGCGCGCGGCGGGTCGTCGACTACGCCGGCAGCCGCTTCGAGGACGAGGTGGCCGACGTGGACGTGGTCTTCGACGCCGTCGGCGGCGACACGCAGGACCGCTCCTGGTCGGTGCTGCGCCCCGGAGGCCTGCTGGTGAGCATCGTGTCCCCGCCCGACCCGGAGGCCGCCCGCGCGCACGGGGCCCGCGGCGTCTTCTTCGTCGTCGAGCCGGACCGGGCGGGCCTGGAGGCGGTCTCCCGGCTCATCGACGGCGGCAAACTTACGCCACGGGTCGACCGGGTGGTGCCGCTCACCGAGACGCGCGCCGCCTACGAGGCGCTGGAGCACGAGCACCGCCGCGGCAAGGTCGTCATCCACGTCACCGACGGGGCCTGACACCCCTTGCGCCGCCGTCCCGCCCGGGACGGCGTGCGGACCCTACGGGACGACCGTGACCGGCCAGCGGCCCGCCTTGACCAGCCGCACCGCGACCGAGCCCACGATCCGGTGCCCGGCCTTCTCGGACGCGCCGACCACGACCGCGTCGGCCTTGAGCTCGTCCGAGGCCTGCGACAGCCCGCTGAACGGGTCGCCGATGAAGGTGTGGAACTCCCAGCGCAGGCTCGACACCGCCTGGAAGCGCGCGGCGGCCTTCTCTATCTCCGCCTTCAGCTGGTCGGCGATCTCGGCGGTCGCCTCCGCGACCGGGGCGCCGAAGGCCGCCCCCGCCGCCAGGACCGGCTGCACGTACACGATCGCCAGCAGCGCGTTCTGGCGCCGCGCCAGCCCCGCCGCGTACGCCACGGCGCGCCACGACGACTCCGATCCGTCCAGTCCCGCCACGATCACCTTGGGACCGTCGGTGCCCCGCTCGAAAGCCGCCTTGTCGCTCACGTTCCGAGCCTACTTGCGCGACTGCCGCGCGCGCCGTACCGGACGTGGGGAATCCGCGGCCGCGGCGAGATGACCGTCCACCAGCCGCTGCAGCGCGGAGGCGAAGACCGCCCGTTCGTCCTCGGGGAGGGCCGCCAGCAGGTCGCCGTGGACGCGGGCGGTGATCTCCGCGCCGCGGGCGACGAGCTCCCGGCCCGGCCCGGTGACGGTGATGACGCGGGCCCGGCGGTCCGTGGGGGCGGGGTGCCGCTCGGCGAGGCCGGCCCGCTCCAGCTCGTCCATGGTGACCACCATCGTGGTCTTGTCCTGCTGGGAGATCTCCGCGAGTTGAGCCTGCGTCAGCTCGCCGGGGAGCGCGTGCAGCAGCACGCAGTACCCGCGGGGGGTGAGCCCGACCTCGGCCAGCGCGGCCGCCAGCCGGTTCGTCATGGCGTGGCTGGCGAACTGCAGCAGCCCGGTGAAGTCGGGTGCGGATGCCGTGGACATGGTCCGAGCCTAGCAAAAAGGTCCGTTGGCGAATCATCGGTGAGACGGATGATCCCGTGGACAAATCGTTCGGCGGCGGACGCCCGGCTGCCTACCATGGGACGGCATGAACCCCCCGCCTCGTCATCACGACGTCCCCGGCAAGCCCTCCCTCGACGGGCTCGAAGAGAAATGGTCGCGGCGCTGGGACGAGTCGGGCGTACACCGCTTCGACCGGTCGCGGCCGCGCGAGGAGATCTTCTCCATCGACACCCCGCCGCCCACGGCCAGCGGATCGCTCCACATCGGCCACGTCTTCTCCTACACCCACACCGACACCGTCGCCCGCTACCGGCGCATGCGCGGGCAGACCGTCTTCTACCCCATGGGATGGGACGACAACGGCCTGCCCACCGAGCGCCGGGTCCAGAACCACTACGGGGTCAGCTGCGATCCCTCGCTCCCGTACGACCCCGGATTCACCCCGCCCGAGCCCGCCGGCCCCCACCGGCGACCCGTCTCCCGGCGGAACTTCATCGAACTGTGCGAACTCCTCACCGCCGAGGACGAGCGGAT
The DNA here is from genome assembly GCF_042956445.1 of Streptomyces sp. NPDC008238. Lineage (NCBI taxonomy): Bacteria > Bacillati > Actinomycetota > Actinomycetes > Kitasatosporales > Streptomycetaceae > Streptomyces > Streptomyces sp. NPDC008238. Next base: position 4,874 of record NZ_JBIBGK010000001.1, read on the forward strand.
CTTCGAGCAACTGTGGCGCCGACTCGGCCTGTCGGTCGACTGGACGCTCACCTACCGGACGGTCGGCGCCCGTTCACGCGCCGCGTCCCAGCGCGCGTTCCTGCGCAACCTGGCGCGCGGCGAGGCCTACTCGGCCGAGGCGCCCACCCTGTGGGACACCACCTTCCGCACCGCCGTCGCCCAGGCGGAGCTGGAGGACCGCGAGCGGCCCGGCGCCTACCACCGGCTCGCCTTCCACCGCCCGGACGGCGGCCGGGTCGTCGTCGCCACCACCCGGCCCGAACTCCTCCCCGCCTGCGTCGCCCTGGTCGCGCACCCCGACGACGAGCGCTACCGGGAGCTGATCGGGACCACCGTCACGACCCCGGTCCTCGGCGTCGAGGTCCCCGTCCACGCGCACCGGCTGGCCGACCCGGACAAGGGCACCGGCATCGCCATGGTCTGCACGTTCGGCGACACCACCGACGTCACCTGGTGGCGCGAACTGCGGCTGCCCACCCGGGCGGTCCTCGGCCGCGACGGGCGCTTCCTGCCCGTGCCGCCGGCCGCCCTGCGGACGGCGCGGGCCCGCGAGGCGTACGCGGCCCTGGCCGGCGCCACCGCACACACCGGCCGCGAACGGCTGGTGGGGATGCTGCGCGAGCGCGGCGAACTGGAGGGCGAGCCCGAACCGGTCGTCCACGCCGTCAAGTTCTACGAGAAGGGCGACCGGCCGCTGGAGATCGTCACCACCCGCCAGTGGTACCTGCGCAACGGCGGACGCGACGAGGCCCTCCGCGAGCGGCTTCTGGCGCGCGGCCGTGAACTGCGCTGGCACCCCGGGCACATGCGGGTCCGCTACGACAGCTGGGTCGAAGGGCTCAACGGCGACTGGCTGGTCAGCCGCCAGCGGTACTTCGGCGTCCCCGTCCCCGTCTGGTACCCCCTCGACGACGCCGGCGAGCCCGTCCACGACAGGCCGCTGGTCCCCGGCGAGCCGGCGCTGCCCGTCGACCCCGGCACCGACGTCCCCGACGGCTACCGCGAGGAGCAGCGGGGCGTCCCCGGCGGCTTCACCGGCGACCCGGACGTCATGGACACCTGGGCGACCTCCTCGCTCACCCCGCAGATCGCCGCCGGATGGGGCACCGACGACGAGCTGTTCGCCAAGGTCTTCCCGATGGACCTGCGACCGCAGGCCCACGAGATCATCCGTACCTGGCTGTTCGGCACGGTCGTCCGCGCCCACGCCGAGCAGGACGTGCTGCCGTGGCGGCACGCCGCGATCTCCGGCTGGATCCTCGACCCGGACCGCAAGAAGATGTCCAAGTCCCGGGGCAAGGCGGTCACCCCGGGCGACCTGCTGGAGCAGTACGGCTCCGACGCCGTCCGCTACTGGGCGGCCGCCGCCCGGCCCGGCACGGACACCGCCTTCGACACCGGGCAGATGAGGATCGGCCGCCGGCTCGCCGTCAAGGTCCTCAACGTCGGCCGCTTCGTGCTCACCTCCGGCGCACTGCCCGAGGCAGGCGCCGGGGCGGTCACCGCGCCGTTGGACCGCGCCCTCCTGGCGGCCCTGGCGTCGACCGTCGGCGCCGCCACGGACGCCCTGGAGGACTTCGACCACGCCCGCGCCCTGGAGCGGGTGGAGTCCTTCTTCTGGGACTTCTGCGACGACTACGTCGAGCTGGTCAAGGCCCGTGCGTACGAGGGCGACACCTCCGCCCTCGCCACGCTGGCCACCGCCCTGTCCGTCCTGCTGCGGCTGTTCGCGCCCTTCCTCCCCTTCGCCACCGAGGAGGTCTGGTCGTGGTGGCGGGAGGGCTCCGTGCACCGCGCCGAGTGGCCCGACGCGGACGCGCTGCGGGCCCTCGCCGGGGACGGCGACCCGCGTGTCCTGGCCACCGCGCGGGAGGCGATCACCGCCGTCCGCAGGGCGAAGTCCGAGGCGCGGCTGTCGATGAGGGCCGAGGTCGGCGCGCTCCTCGTCACCGGCCCCGCCCGCGCGCTGGCGCACTTCGCCCTCGCCGAGGCCGACGTCCGCGCCGCGGCCCGCGCGGCGTCCGTGGAACGCCGCACGGCACCGGGCGACGGCCTGACGTACGAGGTGCGCCTCCCGGAGGCGGCCTCCTGACCGGTCCCGCGTTGCCGGCCCGATGATTGTGTGCGGGTGGGTGGTTCGGCTGTCGCGCCGTCTCGCGCCCTTCGGGCGCAAAGATGCTGGCTGCGGATGGGAGGGTGGGGGTCCGGGGCTTGTCGGCGGTGTGCGGGTGGGTGCGGGGCTGGGGTTCAGGCGCCGGAGCGGGTCGCCTTTCCGGCGGTGTCGGTCTCGTTGCCGTCCGCGGGTATAGATGGCCGCTTCCACGCCATCCGTGGGTGGTGGGCGCGCCCGCCGTAACCCGCGTCTGCGGGTGCTTCGGGGTGCTGCCCGGGCGGTCGGCGGGAGATCGGGCTCTGTTTCGACGGTATGGACGTCGAAAGCGGGCCCGATCTTTGAGCCGGGTGAGATCGGGCTCGCTTGCAGCGGTATAGCCGTCGGAAGAGGGCCCGATGTCGGGGAAGCACCCGCAACTGGGGGTGGTTCGGGGTGTCGTCGGGCGGTCGGCGGGAGATCGGGCTCGCTTTCGACGGTATGGACGTCGGAACAGAGCCCGATGTCGGATCGGGGAATCACCCGCAGACGCCGGTTACGGCGGGCGCGCCACCCACCAAGGGTGGGCGTGGTCAGCGGCCATCTATACCCGCGGACGGCAACGAGACCGGGACCGGACGAACAACCCACCCCGCTCCGGCGCCTGAACCCGCGCCGCCCACCCACCCGCACACCGCACACAAGGCAGGCTCCCCACCCTCCCCCTCCGCAGCCGGCGCTGTGCGCCCGAAGGGCGCGAGACGGCGGGACAGCCGACCCACCGGCGCGGCCCCGAGTCCCACCCGCACCCGCCCGACCCGAACGGCTACGGCACCGGCTGCGGGGGACGCGGTCCCACGTAGTGGCCGTTCGGGCGCATGCGGAGTGGGGGTTCGTCGTACTCCTCCAGGGCGTGGGCGATCCAGCCGGCCGTCCGGGCGAGGGAGAAGACCGTCTCGCCCGCCTCCGGGACCATGCCCGCGGAGACGGAGAGCACGGCCAGGGCGAGGTCGACGTTGGGGTGGGCCGGGGCGTGACGGGCCGTCGTGGCGGCCACCTCGCGGGCGGCCGCAAGCGCCCGGGCCGCGTACGGGACGTCCTCGAGCAGCCGCAGGAGCATGACCGCGCGGGGGTCCTCGGCCCGGTAGAGGCGGTGGCCCAGACCCGGGACGGGGCGGCCCTCGCGCAGGTGGCCGGCGACGACGGGCGCCGCGCCGCCGCGGTCGAGGACCTCGGCCAGCATGCGGTGGGCGAGGCCGCTGGCGGCGCCGTGCAGCGGGCCGTCGAGGGCCCCGAGGCCGGCCGAGACCACGGCGTACGGGTGGGCGCGTGCCGAGGCGGCGATGCGCACCGCGAGGGTCGAGGCGGCCAGGTCGTGGTCGACGAGCAGCACGAGTGCCGCGTCCAGCACCCGTAGTGACGCCTCGTCGGCCGGCCGGTCGGTCAGCCGTGACCACAGTTCCCGGGCGAGCCCGCCCTCACCCCGGTGCGCGGTCCCGGCCGCCGGGAGGGCGCCGACCAGCGTGGGGACGAGGCCGCGGGCGGCGCCGAGCACGGCCGCGGGGGAGAGGTCGAAGCGCAGCGGGTCCGCCACGGCCGCCGCGACGGCGGTGGCCCGCAGCCGGTCCATCGGCCCGCTGTGCCCGGGCAGCGCCGCGACCGCCCGCCGGGCGGCGGCCAGGGCGTCCGGCGGCGCGGTGAAGCGCACTCCGCGGCGCAGGACGCCGGTCCACAGCCACTCCGCCACCTCCTCGTAGGCGTACCGCTCCGCCAGGGCCGTCGCGTCGACCCCGCGGAAGTAGTAGCGGTCCCCGTCGATGAGGGTGACGGCGGTGCGCACCGCGCCGGTGCCGTCGTCGGCGGGGGACTGCTGAGCCGCGCGCCGGTTGCGGCGCGCCAGGGCGTCGACCTCGCCGGGGTCGAAGGTGCTGCCCTGGCCGCCGGGGGCGCGCGTGCTGCCCAGCAGGCCGCGGCTGACGTAGGCGTACACCGTCTCCGGTTTGACCCCGAGCCGCTCGGCCGCCTCGCGCGTGCTCAGCCGTTCCTCCGTCGTCATGACTCCATCCCATCACACATTGATTCAATCAATATTGACGAGGATTGAATCAATGATGGAGGGTCTGGTCAATGTCGAGTCGCACGCAGCAGGACCGGAGGACCACCGTGACCGCCACCCCCGTCACCCCAGTCACCCCCGACGTACCCCGCGGCCTGAAGGGAGTCGTCGTCACCGAGACCGCGCTCGGCGACGTCCGAGGCGCCGAGGGCTTCTACCACTACCGCCAGTACTCGGCCGTGGACCTCGCGCAGAGCCGCACCTTCGAGGACGTCTGGCACCTGATGCTGCTCGGCACGCTGCCCGACGCCGCCGGGCGGGCCGCGTTCGCCCGGCGCGTCGCCCCGCTGCGCCGGCTGCCCGGGGCGGTCCGCGACGCGCTGCCGGCCGTCGCCCGCGCCGGCGCGCACGGCGGCCCCCTGGCCGGACTGTGCTCGGCGCTGTCCCTGCTGGGGGCGGCCGGCGGCTTCCGCCCGCTGTACGACGTCGACCCGGAGCAGCGGCTTTCGGACGCCCTCGCCGCGACCGCCGCCGTGCCCACCCTGCTCACCGCCCTGTACCGGCTCGGCCGGGGCCTGGAGCCGGTCGAACCGCGCGACGACCTGCCGTACGCGGCGAACTACCTGCACATGCTCACCGGCCACGAGCCCGACCCGGCGCATGCCCGGGCCGTCGAGCGCTACCTGATCTCCACCGTGGACCACGGCTTCAACGCGTCCACGTTCACCGCCCGCGTCATCGCCTCGACCGGCGCCGACCTCGCGGCCTGCCTCACCGGCGCGGTCGGCGCGCTGTCCGGCCCGCTCCACGGCGGCGCCCCGAGCCGCGCGCTGGACACCTTGGACGCCATCGGCACCCCGGACCGCATCGACCCGTGGATCCGTGAGCGCGTCCTGGCCGGCGACCGGATCATGGGGTTCGGCCACCCCGTCTACCGCACCGAGGATCCCCGGTCCCGGATGCTCAAGGGGATCGCCCGTTCCTTCGGCGGCCCGCTCGTCGACCTCGCCGTCCAGGTCGAGGCGCGGGTCGAGGCGATACTCGCGGAACTGAAGCCCGGCCGTGAACTCCACACCAACGTCGAGTTCTACGCCGGCGTCGTCATGGAGCTGTGCGGCCTGCCGCGGGAGATGTTCACCCCCACCTTCGCCTGCGCCCGCGTCGTGGGCTGGTGCGCCAACGTCCTGGAGCAGGCCGCGGACAGCAAGATCATCCGCCCGGCCGCGCGCTACGTCGGCCCGGTCCCGCCCCAGCCGGTGCCGGCGGCGTAGCGGGACTGCGGCCCGCGGCCCCCCGGCGTTCCGGTCGACGGTGGTCGTGCGGGTCGGATGCGTGCCGGAGGGGTCGCCGCGGGACGCGAACGGTCGCTACTTTTGCGGTACTTCACCGCTGGACGGGGCTCGCGCTCGTGCACGGGAAGCGGGTCGTGGTCCCCTGCGCGCACTCGGGACGGGGCATCATGGGGGAACGGTTCAGCACGGCACACGTCGACCGGGCTCAGGAAGTCATGGCTCCGGACGGCTCGGCGGTGCGCCCGCTGTGCGCGCTGCCGGGAACGGCGAGTTTCGCCCAGTTCCAGCTCGGCCCGGGGCAGACGGCGAAGGCCGTCTCGCACGCCACCGTGGAGGAGGTCTGGTTCGTCACGTCGGGTTCGGGGGAGATGTGGCGCAGCCAAGGCGGCGACGAGGAGATCGCGGAGCTGGAGCCGGGGGTCTGCCTGACGATACCGCTGGGCACGACGTTCCAGTTCCGGGCAGGTGAAAGGGGCTGAAGGCAGTCGCGGTGACGGTGCCGCCGTGGCCGGTGGACAGCCCGGACGAGGCCAGGTTCGAAAGCGGTCCGTGGTGATCACCGGTGGGGCCTCGCCGCGGCGGCCCGGCGGCCCGGCGGTCAGTCGCGGCCGGCCGGCTTGCGGTCGACCGGCGTCACGGGCGTCAGCGTCTCCTCCTGGGTGCGGCGGGGGCCGGACCAGGGGGCCGGGACCGCGTCGAAGAGGTAGGCGAACCGGTAGGCGAGGTCCTCGTAGTTGACCCGCCAGCCGCGGAAGTGCGGCCACGCCTCCTCGGGGGTGCGCTCCAGCGGGTAGCCGTTGGCCGCCGCGTGGGCGACGGCCGCGGCGAACTCCTCGTACGGCAGCCGGATGGTCGCGTCCGGCGAGGGGTCGGTGTCGTACGGGATCCGCCAGATCCCGGCGATGTCGCGCAGGCAGACGAAGCCCGCCCGCAGGGCCAGCCGGGCCTCGGCCTGCGGGCGGCCGGGGTTGAGGGCGAGCTGCATGGCGGCGGCGTCCATGACGGCGAGCAGCGCGATCAGCCAGCTGCGGTCGGGCTGCGGGGAGCGGAACCGGCTGAGCACCGTGTAGCTGGTGTGGCTCTCGCTCACCTCGGCCGACCACCGCTCCCAGTTGCGGAACAGCTCGGTGAGGCTGTCCGTGAGACCGATCTGGGCGTACCGGGCGAGGATCTCCGGCCCCCACGGCGGGTTGCCCGCCCGGGCCTGCAGCAGGGTCACCTCCGCCTCGCGGCGGGAGTAGGCGGCGTACAGCGTCGGCAGGTAGCCGATCTGCAGGCCGATGGTGATCGGGCCGGTCGCCGCGGCGACGAAGTCGATGACCGTGAGGTCGACGTGGTGGCTGCTGGCGAAGCCCAGGGTGAACAGCGAGGAACCGGCCTCCCGCAGCGCGTCGACCGGCTGCAGGTCGCTGACCGCGGACTGCAACATGGCGTAGCCCGCCCAGAACGCGACCAGCCAGCCGATCAGGTTGGCGAGGATGGACACCGCGGCCACCGGGGCGAGGACGCGGTCCTTGGCCTCGGGCGTGCGGCAGCGGTCGGCGACGAACTGGAAGGGCAGGTGGACCGCCGCGTGCACCAGGCGCGTGAAGCTCGACCGGGTCGGCCGTGGGATCACCAGTGTGCGGAGCACCGAGGAGAAGGTCCCGGCGACGACCAGCGCGCCGAGGAGACCGGTCAGGACACGCACGGGACTTCCCTTTCCGGACGGTTCACAGCACCCGCCGGCGGACCAGCGCGGCCAGCACCAGCACACCCGGGAGCAGAGGCAACCATACGGTGACGATGCGGTACGCCAGCACCGCGGAGGTCGCCGCCACCCCGGTGGCGCCCGCGGTGACCAGTGCCAGGACCAGCGCCACGTCCAGCGAGCCGAGCCCGCCCGGGGTCGGCAGCAGCGCCGCCGCCGCGCTGCCCGCCAGGTACGCCACGGCCACGTGCGCGGCCGGCACCGGCGCGTGCAGCGAGCGCACGACGGCGACCAGGACCGCGGCGTGCATCACCGGGAAGGCGAAGGAGCCGGCCCACAGCGCCGCCACCCGCGCCGAACGGCCGTGCACCGCGCGGACGTCGGTGGCGACGGTGCCGAGGAACGAGCGGACCGTGCGCCGGACGTGGCGCACCGAGAGCAGGACGGCCAGGACCAGGCAGAGCGCCGCGCCGGCCGCCAGCGCGAGGGTGAGCCCGGGACGCCCGGGTACGACCCTGCGCATGTCCAGGGCGTGCGGGAAGGCCGCGAGCAGGACGGCCAGCAGCCCGACCCGTACCACGCAGGCCGCCAGCGCCCGCACGGTCAGCGCGGCCGCGGAACGGCTGGGGGACAGACCGCAGCGCAGCAGGAAGCGCAGGTTGACGGCGTTGCCGCCGACGCCCGCCGGGAGGATGTGGTTGGCCGCCGAGGCGGCGAACTGGGTGGCCAGCAGACGCCCCGCCGGCAGTTGCTCCAGCACCGCGCCCTGCTGCGCGGCCGCCGAGCACACCCAGGCGAGCAGCGTCGCCGCCCCGGCCGCCAGCAGCCACTCGGCGTCGGCGGAACCCAGCCGGTCGGTGCCGGCGTCCACCGTCGGCCACTGCCGCAGGACGATCAGGGCCACCAGCAACAGCGGTGCCGCACCGACGATCTGACGCACTGGGAGGCGCCGCCACATGCGTTCGTGCCCTTCCGGTCGCCGCGGTCGCCCGCGCTGCCGCGAGGCGCTCCCCGGCGCTGCCCCGGCCGTACCTACGCACGACCATACGGTGCGGCGACCCGTACCGCTCATCCGTCGGCGCGTCCGGCCGTCCCGTGGTACGGGGCGGGACCGGACGCGCCCGGCGGGAGGGTCACCGACACGGTGCGAGTGCCGTCTCCTGGCGGTGGTGCCCCGGGCGAGGGTCGGAGGACGGCGTGCGGTGCCCGGTGCTCGGTGCGCACCCTGCCCTTCCGGAGCTTCGTGGACGTCACATACCGACTGGTCGGTGTTACGGGATATCGTGGCGCCGGACGACACAGGTACGTACGCGGAGGGAGTCGCGGTGCGCGCGATCCAGATCACCGAGTTCGGCGGGCCGGAGGTACTGCGGCAGGTGGAGCTGCCCGAACCCGTGCCGGGGCCGGGACAGCTGCTCGTCGAGGTCTCCTCGTCGGGCGTCAACTACGCCGACACGCACCTGGTGGAGAACTCCTACCTCTCCAAGGCCACCCTGCCCCTCGTGCCCGGCGCCGAGGTGGTCGGCCGCACCGCCGGCGGCCGCCGCGTCGTGGCCCTCACCGACAACGGCGGCTACGCCGAGCGGGCCGTCGTCGAGGAGTACCTCGCCCACGACGTGCCCGACGGCGTCACCGACGGCCAGGCGCTCGCCCTGGTCGTCCAGGGCCTCACCGCATGGCACCTGCTGCGCACCTCCGCGCGCATGGCCGAGGGCGAGTCGGTGGTCGTGCACGCGGCCGCGGGCGGCACCGGCTCGCTCGCCGTACAGCTCGCCAAGGAGTTCGGCGCGGGACGGGTCATCGCCACCGCGTCGTCCAAGGAGAAGCGCGACCTGGCGCTGGAGCTCGGCGCGGACGTCGCGATCGAGGCGGACTCCACGGACGCGGCGGGGCTGAAGGAGCGGCTCGTCGAGGCCAACGGCGGCAAGAAGGTCGACATCGTGCTGGAGATGACCGGCGGCCCGGTCTTCGACGCCTCGCTGGCCGCGCTCGCCCCCTTCGGCCGTCTGGTGACGTACGGACTCGCCTCCCGCGTACCCCCGGCCCCGGTCCAGGCGGCGCAGCTCATGGGCCGCTCCCGGGCCGTCGTCGGCTTCTGGCTGATGCACTGCCTCGGACGCCCCGGCATGTACCGCGAGCCGATGGCCGAGCTGCTGGCCATGACCGCCGACGGGCGGCTGAAGCCGCAGGAGGGCGGCAGGTACCCGCTGTCCGAGGTCACCCGGGCCCACGAGGACCTGCGGGCCCGGCGCACTTACGGCAAGCTCACCCTCGACCCGGCAGGCTGAGCACCACGGGCCGGCCGCACTTCCGCCCCCGCCGTTCGCGTCCGCGCGGAGGCACAATCGACAGCGGAGCACGAAGCCGCGGCCGGCGGCCCGAAGGAACGGGAGGGGCCATGGACAGGACCCGCTTCGCCCCCGACCGGGGGCTGACCACCCGCATGGTGGTCACCATGTTCATGATCGGGCTGCTCTACGTCGTGTTCGTGGGCGTCCTGCTGGCGCTGCTGCGTGGCGCGTGGCCGCTGATCCTGATCGTCGCGGGCGGGCTGTTCGTCGCCCAGTTCTGGTTCAGCGACCGGATCGCCGCCTTCAGCATGGGCGCCCGCGAGGTCACGCCCGAGCAGGCCCCGGAACTGCACGGTGTCGTCGACCGCATCTGCGCGCTGGCCGACATGCCCAAACCCCGCGTCGCGATCGCCGACAGCGACGTCCCCAACGCCTTCGCCACCGGACGCAACGAGAAGGCGGCCCTGGTGTGCGCCACGACCGGGCTGCTGCGCCGGCTGGAGCCCGAGGAGCTGGAGGGCGTCATCGCCCACGAACTCTCCCACGTCGCCCACCGGGACGTGGCGGTCATGACGATCGCCTCCTTCCTGGGCGTCCTGGCCGGAGTGGTCACCCGCGTCGGCCTGTGGGGCGGCCTCGGCCGCAGCAGCCGCGATCCCGGCACGGCGCTCGTGGTCATCCTCATCCCGCTGGTCAGCGCGCTCGTCTATTGCGTCAGCTTCCTGCTGACCCGGATGCTGTCCCGCTACCGCGAGCTGTCCGCCGACCGCTCCGCCGCGCTGCTCACCGGGCGGCCCTCCGTCCTGGCCTCGGCGCTCACCAAGGTCTCCGGCCAGATGGCCCGCATCCCCACCGAGGACCTGCGCAAGGCCGAGCCCTTCAACGCCTTCTACTTCGTCCCCGCCTTCGCCGGCGGCCAGAGCCTGGCCCAGCTGCTGTCCACGCACCCCACGCTGGAGCAGCGGCTGCAGCAGCTCGGCCGGATCTCCGTCGAGCTGGGGCGGCGCTGATGGGGATCCTGGACGCGCTGCTCGGCCGCAGCAAGCCCGTCAGGCCCGACCTGGACCGGCTCTTCGGGCTCCCCTCGGCGGCCGTGACCCTCGAGGCCGCGGCCGGCTTCCGGCCCACCGGCGTGGGGTCGGTGTGCTTCGCCGCCGTGGAGGGCGGCGCCTTCGCCGAGGTCCAGCAGGACGTACGGGCCCTCCTCGACATGGACGAGGGCCAGGGCGCCGTCCCGGTGGAGTCGGTGCGTGACGCGTACGGATACACCTGGCTGGTCGTCCGGCGCCCGGCCGAGGACCTGCCGGCCCTGGTCGGCGACCTCCACGCGGTCAACTCGGCCCTGGAGGGCCACGGCTTCGGCCCCCAGCTGCTCTGCTCCCTGGCCGCCTTCCGCGACGACGAGGGACGCTCCCTGGCGCTGGTCTACCTCTACAAACGCGGCTCGTTCTACCCCTTCGCCCCGCTTCCCGGGGAGAAGCGCGACAACCCCCTGGAGCTCCAGGTCAAAGCCCTGCTAGGCGACGACCTGCGCCTCGAGGAGGACCTCTCCCGCTGGTTCCCGCTCTGGGGCGCGCCGGGCCTCGGCGGTTGAGGCCCGGCGGCGGAAGCAGGCCGGGCGCGCGGGACCCGGGGGGCGCGGCCGCCGATCACCCCCAGGGCTCGACGTCCACCACGGCGCCGACCGGAACGGGCCCGTACACATGCGGGAACTCCTCCCCGTGCGGCGGCATGGCCTCGTACCTCAGCGGGACGTCGAGCCGGGCGGGGTCGACGACCAGCACCACGAGTTCGTCGGGGCCCTCGTAGCCGCCGTACAGGAAGGCGGCGACGCGGGGGAGCTGGTCGCGGGTCGAGAAGTGGACGAACCCCTCTTGCCGCAGGGTGCGGCCGCGGGTCGAGATCTCGTAGCTGCCCGAGGCGAGGGCCGCCTCCCACAGGGAGCGCTCCGTGAGGTGCAAAATGTGCGGAACGTCGGTCACGCGGTCACCGGTCATGCGGTCACGCTACGGAACCGGTCGTGCCGTGCGCATCCGCATTCCGCGCCGTCCCGGGCGGAGGCCGGGGCCGGCGCGGAGGGGCCTCAGCCGGTGGTGAAGACGCCGATGCCGTTGGCGACGAGGCGTTCGGTGCCGCCCGCCGGGTGGTTGCGGACCTTGACGCGGGGTGCGCCCGGGGCGCGGGTGACGAGGGTGGAGGAGCCGCCGCCGTCGAGGTTGACCGCGGCCTGCGCGCCGATGCCGGACATCAGGGAGGCGAGTTCGCGGACCGTGAGCCCGGTGCCGGACTCCGCCTTGCCGTCCAGCGCCAGCAGGTACATCACGTGCCCGCCCTCGCCGTAGCCCGCCGCCGTGCGGGTCGCCGCGGCGCCGTTCTCCAGGCCGGTCAGCGGCCCGCCGTCGCGCAGGATCGGGTAGCCCCCGACGGCGAAGCGGTACCCGCCGCCGTACACGGAGGCCACCAGCCGCTGCCGCACGTCGACCGCGTCGCCGGGCTCCAGCAGGCGCAGCGCCTCCGCGCCCGCCTCCCGGCCGACGAGGACCACCGTGTCGGGCGGGATCTCGCCCTCGCCCGGGTACTCGGCGGCGTCCACGACCTCGCCCTGGCTGACCGTGACCTCGTAGGTGTCGTCGCTGCAGGGCGCGCCGCGCTTGGTGTCGTCGCCGCAGGCGGCGCGGAGCCGGGAGGCGCTGCCCCAGTCCGAGGTGTACGCGCCCACGCCGCCGACCGGGAGCGCGTACTGGTTCAGGCCGCCGAGCGGCACCGTGCCCCCGTCGAAGGCGACCGTGCCGGCCAGCCGGAGCCGGTCGAGCCGGGCGACCCCGTCGGTGCCGACCCCGAGCACGTCCTCGGTCGAGGTGCCGGGCGGCAGCTTCGGCCCGAAGCGCTGGGCCGGGGGCACCGCCGACTTCAGGACCCGTCCGGCGGCGATCGCCGGGCCGACCGGTGCGCTGGTCGCGGGCACACCGGGGTGCTGGGTCTCGCTCATGTTGAAGAAGTCGGCGTTGATGCCGCCCACCGCGCCCGCGGCGTTCGCGAGCCCCGAGACCGAGCCGCGGCCGGCGACGACGCCGGGGTGCAGCAAGTCCACGGAGACGCCAGGATCGCGCAGGTCCACCGTCAGCAGGTGCCCGCGGGCCGTGCCGTGGGCTCCCCGGTAGGTGAAGGTGCGGTAGTCCACGCCCGGCGCGAGCAGGGTGGTCGCGCCGTAGCGCAGTCCGTCGCCGGCGACCGCGGCGGCGGCGCCGCTCGTGCCGCCGAGCAGGGCGCTCCACGCCAGCGCCGCCGAGATCGCCAGGCGCACCCGGCGGGGTCGTCGAGTCACGTCGCTCCAGCCCGAAAAAACCGATTACCTGACGAGAGGTCAATGGTTGCCCGGGATGGCGGGGTTGTCGCACCACCACGCCGCACGTGACGGGGAATCCGACACGATACGGTGAAAAGCCGGAGGGAAAGGGGTCTTACGGGCGGGACACGGTCCGCCGACCGCCCCGGGTTCCCCGTCTTCCCCCGCGGCTCAGCCGGGGAAGGCGTAGACCGTGGTCGCGTGCGCCGCGGGCTCGCCGGCGCCTTCCGGGGTGAGCTCGACGTCGATGAACGCCAGCCGCCGCCCGAGCTTGGTGACCCGCGCCGTGACCAGGACGTCGGTGCCCATGACCGCCCGCTGGAAGGTGGTGGACTGCTGGACGGTCGTCATCGGGCCGTAGCCGCCGCGGGCCGCGGACACCGCGATCACCGTCGCCGTGTCGGCGGCGGCCATCAGGGCCTGGCCCGACAGCGCGCCGCCCTCCCGGGCCAGCCGGTCCGACCAGGGCAGCCGCAGCACAGCGTGCCGTTCCCCGGTCTCCTCGACGAAGAGCCCCAGATCCCGCACCCAGGGCGCGAAGTTGTCGGCCAGGACCTTGTCCGCCTCTGCGGTGGTGATCGTCACGGCGGACATTCTGACCCACCGTCGGGGGCGCGCACCAGGGCGCGAGGGCGACCGGCCGGCGCCCGTTCGCGCCTACATGCCGTTGCGGGTATATAGCCCCCGGAGTATGTTGGAAGGGTGTCCATACCCTTCGACGTGCTGGCCGAGCCGACGCGGCGGCGGATCCTCGACCTGCTCCTGGAACGCCCCCGTCTCGTCGGCGAACTCACCGAGCACCTCGGCCTCAGCCAGCCCGGTACGTCCAAGCACCTGCGGGTGCTCCGCGAGGCGGGCCTGGTCCGGGTCCGGGCCGAGGCGCAGCGCCGCTGGTACGAGCTGCGCCCCGAACCCCTGCGGGAGGTCGACGCCTGGCTCGCGCCGTACCGCAGGCTGTGGGGCGCCGGACTGGACGCGCTGGAGCGGCACCTGGACACCATGCCCGACGAGATGGAGGAGCCATGACCACGGACAGCGGCGAGACGCTGACCACCGCGGACGGCCGCACCGCGCTGCGGATGGAGCGGCGGCTCGCCCACCCGCCGGAGAAGGTGTGGCGGGCCCTGACCGAGCCCGGGCACCTGTCGAAGTGGTTCCCCTCCGACGTGGAGATGGAGCCGCGGGTGGGCGGCAAGGTGCGCTTCCCGTTCCGGCACGGCGAGGGGGAGACGATGGAGGGCGAGGTCACCGAGTGGGACCCGCCGCACGTCGTCGCCTACACCTGGGACGAGGACCTGCTGCGCTGGGAGGTCGTGCCGGAGTCCCTGGGCTCCGTGCTGATCCTGACCCACACCTTCGGCGACCGCCCCGGCGCCGCCAGCTTCGCCGCCGGCTGGGACGCCTGCATCGCCGGCATCGACCCCGAGCTGGCCGGCGAGCCCGTGCCCGCGCCGGGCGACATGAAGGCGGCCCATGAGCGGTACGTCAAGGAGTTCGGCCTCGACCGGGGCAGCGCGGAGGAACTGCCCGTCGGCTGGCTGGTCCGCTTCGAGCGGCAGCTGACCCAGCCCGTGGCGACCGTGTGGAAGACCCTGCTCGGCGGGGTGACCGCGCCCGAGGTCGGCGGACCGGTGCCGCGCGGGTTCGTCGTGGGCGACTTCGCCGCCGGGCCGGTGAGCGAGCTGCGCCCGCGGGAGGCGCTCGCCTATCCGTGGAGCCTGCACGGCCGCCACGAGGGCACCGTGCGCTGGGAGCTGAGCCGGGGCACGGGGCACGGGGCGCGGCTGGTCCTCACCCAGACCGGGGTCCCCGACGTGCCGGCCGCCCTGGCGCTGGACGTCTGGCGGGACCGTGTGGAGGGCCTCGCGGCGAAGCTGGCCGCGATGCCCCGCTGACGTGCCGGCCGCAGCGCGGGGGCCCGGCACCTCACAGCCGGGCCCGCGCCTCCTCCAGGAACTCCCGGGTGGGCCCGGCGGGCAGCGCCTGGGCGCTCATCCGGTCCAGGGCCTCGCGGAACTGCGAGACGTCCTCGCGCTCGTCGAGGTAGACGGCGCCGATCAGGCTCTCCGCGTAGGCGATGTCCGGCAGCTCGGGCAGCGGGAAACGGAAGATGTGGAACGGTCCGTACATCGCGGGATGCGGCCCCGAGGCGAAGGGCATCAACTGCAGCCGCACCTGGGGCATCCCGCACGCCTCGATCAGCCGGTCGATCTGCGCGCGCATTACCTCGGGCCCGCCGATGGGGCGGCGCAGCACCGTCTCGTCCATCACGACCCACAGCAGCGGCGGTTTGTCGCGGGAGAGCAGCCGCTGCCGCTCCATGCGCAGCGCGACGCCGCGCTCGATCTCCTCCCGCGTCGCGTGCGGCCGGCCCGCGCGCAGCACGGCCTCCGCGTATTGCGGCGTCTGCAGCAGCCCGGGCACGTAGTGCGGCTCGTAGGCGCGGATCAGCTCGGCCGAGCCCTCCAGGCTGACGAAGGCGCTGAACCACTCCGGGAGCACGTCGCGGAAGCGGTGCCACCAGCCGGGGCGGTTGGCCTCACGGGCCAGCTCCAGGAAGTTGGCGATCTCGGCGGGCTCGGTGACCCCGTAGGTGAGCAGCAGCTTCTCCACGTACGGGATCCGCAGGCCCACCTCGGCCTTCTCGATGCGGCGCACCGTGGCGTGGGTGACGTCCAGGGCGCGGGCCGCCTGCTCGTAGGAGAGCCCGGCCCTCTCGCGGAGGTCCTGCAGGCGTCTGCCGAGTACCACCCGCAGCACGGTGGGAGCGCTTGCCGCCCGCGCTTCAGTCACGGTCAATCTCCTCCAACACCGCTGATCCCCGCGTAGTTTGTCACGACGTCAGGCCGCCGCACAGCATGTTCGCGACGCTTTGCAAAGTACAGAACGCGCCATGCCGCGCCGTCCCGACGCCGGGCGCCGCTCACTCGTCGGGCCGGCGATCCCACCCCGGGGTGGCCAGATCGTGGACCGCGGAGCGGAGTTCGGGGTGCGCGTGGAGGCCCCGGCCACCGGTCAGCACCCGGTGCAGGTCCCGCAGCGCGCTCCGCGCGTCGGTGCCCTCGGCCAGGTGGCTGTAGACGGCGGCCACGGCCGGGGTGCGGCTCTGCCCGGCATGGCAGTGGAGCAGGACCCGCTTGCCCGCCCGGCGCAGCCGCAGCACCTGGCGGGCGGCCTGGTCCAGGACGTGGTGGAGGTTGGCGTTCGCCCCCTCGCTGTCGACCAGCCAGACGCGGACCTGCTCGACGCCGGGTGTGCCGGGCAGGAGCGGGTCCGTACCGACGCGGCAGAGCGAGACCACGGCGTCGACGTCGACCGGTCCGGTGCCCTGGGCCAGGGCGAGGTTGCCCAGGATCACCCCGTCGTCGTGCGGGTGGGGTACGGCGAAGCCGGAGTGACCGCCGGTCGGCAAGCGCGGCGCCGAGGGCCAGCCGGCGTCGTCGTCGTTCCCGCCCCGGGCGGTGAGGACGCCCAGCCGGACCAGGTCGGCACCCGTGAGGCCCGGCCAGCCATTGACGGCCTGCTGCCACTCCAGCGGGATGCCGGAGCAGCCCCAGCGCGCGCCGAGCAGGGCGCCCGCGATCGCCGCGACGGTGTCGGTGTCCGTTCCGGCGCGTACCGCCGCCTCCAGGGCGAGGCGCAGGTGCCCGGCGGGGAAGCCGCCTTCGGCGGGCCGCAGTTCGGGAACGGCGGTGCGGGTGACGGCCGACCAGGCGGCCTGGAGCGCGTGGACGACCCAGCCGTTGTTGGCGAAGTGGTGCGGCGGGTGGCCCTCCGCCTCGTCCAGCCGCTCCGCCCACGTCTGCCGGCGTTCGGGCGGGAGCAGGGCCAGGCCGTCGCGCACGCCGTCGAAGGTGCCGTGCAGCACCGCGGTGCGGATGCCGGAGCACCACAGCACGCAGGCGTCGGCGCAGTCGGGGTCGGGGTGGGTGAGCGCGCTGACGGCGACGGCGGCCTCGGCCATCGCGGAGGCGTCGCCGAGGTGCGCGAGGGCCACGATCCCGGTCCGCATCAACGAGCCGTTCCCCGCGCTGCGCGCATGGGCGGCGGTGTACTCGTGGGCGGCCTCCCGCAGCGCCGTGCCCGACGACCCCGGTGCGCGGGCGGCGGTGCTCAGGACCAGGCTGGTCTGGTTGCCGACGTCGCTGGCGCCCTCGCCCAGCCACTCCTGGAAGTGGGTGGCGACCGCGTCGAGGGCCGCCTGCTCGCGCAGGTCCGCTCCGGTCGCCGCCACCTTGGCGACGCAGACCTGCATCTGGGTGTCGTCCGAGTACTCGCCCGGCTCGTACGGTCCCAGGCCGCCGCCGATCATCCGCGGCTGCTGGTCCTCGCGCAGCGTCGCCTTGAACTCGTACGGCACACCCAGCGCGTCACCCACGGCCGCACCGAGCAACACCCCGGCGGCCCGGTCGGTGGCCCGTGCGTCGAGGTGCGGACGGGGTACGGGGGCGTGGGCCACGGGTGTCCTCCTGGTGACGCGGCGGCACGTGCGGGACGAGCCGGAGGGCGGGTGCCGGGGCGAACGCCGTCCTGGTCGAGCGCGGCGGTCCCGGGGGTTCGAAAGGGACTCCTGGCGTGATGCCGCGTCAGCCTCGCACGAGGACCCCCTTATCGTCAATGGGACACTATAGATGCCGCGAGGCGGCCGGCAGGCTACCGCGGGTGCGGCGGCCGGAGGGCGGTGATCGGAATTGACGGACCGTCAGTTCGATGGTCGAGCCGTACGGGAGAGCTGATCGCGGGCCGCCGCTGGTCAACGCCGTGTGCCGGGGCCGGGGCGCGGTCCGCTGCCGAGAAGGCCGGAGCGGCGCGGTCCAGGCCGAGTTGGGGGCGGAGGAGGATCTTCCATAGGATCCGCCAATGATCATAAGTAAACGGCTGGCGGTGGGGCTGTGCGGCCTCGCGGCCGCCCTCGCCACCGCGCTCTTCCCGGCCGCGGCGCCGGCCGCCGCGGACGACGGGCCCGAGACCGCCCACGAGCCCCCCAAGGTCGAGCTCGTGCTCGACGTCAGCGGCTCGATGCGGGCCAACGACATCGACGGCAGGTCCCGCATGTCGGCGGCCAAGCAGGCGTTCAACGAGGTCATCGACGCGGTGCCGGACGAGGTGCGGCTCGGCATACGCACCCTCGGCGCCAACTACCCCGGCAAGGACAAGAAGGTCGGCTGCCGCGACACCGAGGCCCTCTACCCGGTCGGCTCCGTCGACCGCACCGAGGCCAAGACCGCGGTCGCCACCCTCGCCCCCACCGGGTGGACGCCGATCGGGCCCGCCCTCCTGGCCGCCGGCAAGGACCTCGCGGGCGGGGAAGGCACCCGCCGCATCGTGCTCATCACCGACGGCGAGGACACCTGCCAGCCGCTCGACCCGTGCGAGGTAGCGCGCCAGCTCGCCGCCGAGGGCACCCACCTGGTCGTCGACACCCTCGGCCTGGTGCCCAACACCAAGATCCGCGAGCAGCTCAGCTGCATCGCCGAGGCCACCGGCGGCACCTACACCGCCGTCGACCACGCCGACCAGCTCTCCGACCGCATCAAGCAACTCGTCGACCGCTCGGCCGACAACGTGGTCGTCACCCCCACCGTCACCCAGGGCGCCGACCGTTGCGCCGACGCCCCGCTGCTCGGGGCCGGCGTCTACAGCGACCGCGAGGAGTTCACCGAGCACCGCTGGTACCGGGTGAGCGTCACCGACGGCCAGGAACTGCGCGCCTCCGTCAGCGTCGGCGCCGACCGCGCCGTCAACCGCGACTACGGCGTCCTCGTACGGGCCGTCACCACCGGGGGCCGGGAACTCGTCCGCGGCTCCGACGCGAGCAGCGGACGCACCGACGTCATCTCCTCCGGACTGCGCTACGCCTGGCCGGAAGCCGACGACGACGCCGCCGCGACCGCCCGCACCGTGTGCATCGAGGTCAGCAACTCCTTCTCCGCGCCCGACGCGGTGAAGCGCACCCCGGGCCTGCCGCTCGAACTCAGCGTCGACCTGGTCTCCTCTCCCGACGAGCCGTCCGACGTCGCCTCCTTCGGCCTGGGCCGCGGCTGGTGGCTGCTGGCCCTGCTGGTGGTCACCGGCCTGGTCGCCGGTGTGCTGTGGGGCTGGATCTCGCGCTGGCGCGTCGCCGTCTGGAGGACCAACTGATGCGTACCATCCGAACGGCGCGCCGGGCGGCGGCCGTACTGCTCGCCGGCGCGGCCCTGTTCGCCGCCGGGGCGGGCACCGCTGCCGCTGACGACGCCACACCCAGCCCGTCCGCGAGCGGCAACGGGGCCGCCGAGGAGACCGTCCAGCCCGGTACCGGTTTCCGCACCGCGGGCAACCTCCGGCCGGGGGTGCGGACCGCCCCGTCCAGCGCCTCCACCGGTGACTACCTCTACTGGGTCTTCCCCGCCGCCGCGGGCGAGGTGCCCACGGTTTCCGCGACCGTCACCCTGCCGGAGTCCGCGTCCCGGCACGGCGGCCAGACCTGGCAGCTCGACGTCTACGACGGTCTGCGCCGCCGTCAGGCGTGCACCTCGGGCAAGCCCACCAGGACGGCGTCCGCGCAGGACACCCAGCTGGAGCTGAGCTGCCGGCTGCGCACCGTCCGCGCGTGGTCCGAGGCGTGGGCCGACGACCCGCTGCCGGGCGCGTACTACATCCGCCTGACCGTGCTGCGGCTCCCGGACCAGGACCTCGGCCTGCCGGTCCAGGCACAGGTCGGCACCACCTCGACGGACGCGGGCGGCTCCAAGGCCGTCGACGGCGAACTCGCCGCCCCGCTCACCCCCGTCGCCAAGGCCGGGGCCACACTCGACCCCAACGCCGTGCCTTCCGTGTCCGCCACGGAGGAGTCCGACGAGGCCGCGGACGACGAGGCCGACCCCAGCGCCTCCCCGGTGCCGGCCGGTCTGGCCCAGCCCGAGGACGGCTGGGGCGGCGGCTGGTGGTCCGACCGCTGGATCTGGACCGCGGCCGGCGGCGTGCTCGGCGCGCTCGCGGGCATCGCCGGCTACAGCCTCACCCGTGGACGGGGACGCGGCCGCCCGGTCGCCTGACCACGGACCCGGTCACGCGCCGGTACGGTGCCCCGGCGGCACCGTACCGGCGCGTCCGCGTTCACCGCTCCGAAGGGGCCGTCCCCCGCGCTGCCGCCGCGCGCAGCAGTTCGGCCGTCTCCGGGTGCGGAGCGCGTTCCGCCCATTCCAGCGGGGTGAGCCCGGTGCCGTGGTCCTCGCGCAGCCCCGGGTCGGCGCCGTGGGCCAGGAGCTGACGCACCGTCGCCACGTGGCCCCAGCAGGCGGCGGCGCACAACGGGGTGCCCTCGTCGCCGTGGCCGCTCTCGGTGTCCGGCCGCGCCCCGGCCGCCAGGAGCAGTGCGGCCACGGCGGGTGCGCCATTGACCGACGCCGCGTAGAGCGGGGTCGTCCCGTCCGGGTCGGCGTGCTCGGGGGACGCCCCCCGGCGCAACAACTCCCCGGCCGCGCGCAGGGAACCGGACCCCGCCGCGGCCACCAGGGCCCGGCTCAGCTTCTTGCGACGTCTGCGGTTCACCGGGCGAAGGCTACGGGAGTACCGCCCCGCCCCGGCCGATCCCCAGGCGGGCGACGCGGCCCTGCTCACCGGCGGCCCAGCAGCCCAGGTCCGCGGCGCAGTCGACGGTGTCGTACGACCCGGTGTCGAACGTCCGCCAGCTCCGGCCGCCGTCCAGGCTCAGGTCGCTGCCCGACGGGCCCACCGCGATCGCCACGCGCGAGGAGTGCGGCAGCCAGGTCACCCCCGAACGGTACGCGGCCGGGGGACGCCCGGAGCCCGTCCAGGTGGCGCCGCCGTCCCGGGACACCGCGGCGGCCTCGGGGGAGGCCTGGTCGGGCCGGTAGTCCCCGCCCACGGCGATGCCGTGCCGCGCGTCGCGGAATGCCAGCGCGAACACCCCCTTCGCCGGGTCGCCCGCCGGCACCGTCGACGCCGCGGCCGTCCAGGTCAGCCCCCGGTCACGGGAGTGCAGCACGCGGGCCTGCGACGCCCCGCCGGTCGCCAGCCACACGTCGCGCGGGCCGCGGCTCACCAGGCACTGACCGCTCGCCGCGAAGGACGCCTCGCCCGCGAGCGCGGGCGGCATCCCGGCCGAGGGCAGCACCCGCCAACTGCGGCCGCCGTCAGCGGTGGACAGCATCCGGTACCTGCCGTCGACGGGGTCGCTGACGGCGAGGCCGTGCCGGTCGTCGAAGAAGGTCACGCAGTCGTAGAACGCCCGGGGGTCGGTGTTGCGGAAGGCCTCCGTCCAGGTCGCGCCGCCGTCCTGGGTGCGCAGCACCCGGGAGGCCTCGCCCTCGCCGATCGCCAGCACCACCGCGCGCCGCGCGTCGAACGCCTCGACGTCGCGGAACTGCAACTCGGCGGCGCCCGGCGGCGACACGTCCGCCCAGCGGCGCCCGCCGTCCACCGTCCGCAGCACCTTCCCCTCGGAACCGGCCACCCAGGCGGTGCTCGCACTGACCGCCGCCAGCCCGCGGAACCGGGCCGTGCTGCCGGTCTCCTTCAGCTCCCAGCGCGGACCGGGCCGTTCACCCGCCGCGCGGGCCGGGGCCGCCGTCAGCGCGGCGAGCGCCGCCCCGCACAGCAGCGCCGTCCACACCCGTCTCATCGTCCCCATCGGCGTCATGGCGCGGCAACCTAGCCGACCCCACGGCCCCGCACCAGACCGCCCGCCGCCGCGGCCCGTGCACTGTGGCCCCGATGCTCGTGCGGCGGCCGGGGCCCGAACCGCCGCCCTGCCGCCGGGCGGTGGGACGGGAGCGGCTGCGCGGGGCTGCGTGGGGGGCTCGTGGTTGCCGCCGGTGCCGTGCGCTCGCGTCGTAGGCGTTGGGCACTTGGGTGGTGCCGCCGGGTTGCGTGGCGGCCGACGGAGCGCGTGTCCGGCCTGGTTGCCGTTGTCGCCGCCTGTGTCGGAGGGTCGCTCGGCGTGGGGTGCGGTGATTGGTGCGCGGGGTTGCGTAGCGGCGGTCGGGGGGCTCGTGGTTGCCGCTGGTGCCGCGATCGCGCTGTCGGCGTTGGACGCATAGGTGGCGCTGCCCGGTTGTGAGCGGCTGACGGAGCGCGTGGCCGGCCCGGTTGCCGTTGTCGCCGCCGGTGCCGGAGGGTCGCTCGGCGTGGGGTGCGGGGGTCGGGAGCTGCTTGGTCACCGCTGGTGCCGTGTGCTCGGGTTGCGCCGCCTGGCCGCGAGGCGGCCGAGGGAGCCGCGTGGTTGATCTGGTCGCCAGGCGGGGCCCGCCGGTGGTCACGTGGGCCGTGTCGTCACATGAGCTCCTCCAGCTCCGCCGGGTGGGGCACCCCATGCCGAAGGCTGGGGAGAGCATGTGACGACACGGCTCGGGGCCCGGTGACGCACATCGGGCTGCCACGACCCGCAGGACGCGACCGCACGGCACCAGCGCCGGCCCGGCGGCCCGGTGTGCGGGGCGGCCTCGCCACCGGGCGGCGCACGGGGGACGTCAACGGGTCTGCGTCAGTGCCGTCCTGGCCTGCTCGAGCGCGATGGCCACCCGGGGCGACCCGCAGTCCCGGGCGAGGTCCACGGCGTCACCGGTGAGGGCGCGGGCCGTGTCGAGGTCGCCGGTCCGGGCGCGGGCGAGGGCGGCGCGCGCGGTGTAGAGCGTGCGGTCGCGCCGGTAGAGGGGGTCCTGGATCGCCAGCGCCTTCTCCAGCAGCGGGGCCGCCTCCTCCGCCCGGCCGAGGTCCAGCAGCGCGATCCCGCTCTGCGCGGACAGCTCCGCCTCGTCGAACCAGTAGATCCACGACGGGTCGTCGTCCCCGGGCGCGGTGTCCAGCAGCCGCCCAGCCTCCTCCAGCGACCGCCGGCACGCCGCGTCCTCGCCGAGCCCCGCGTACGCCCGGGCACGGCGGGTGGCCAGCATCGCGCGGGTGCGCGAGGTCGCTCCCGCCGCCGCGGACTCCGCGGCCCGGGACGCCGCGAGGGCGTCGTCGTGACGGCCCGCGAACACCGCCTGGAGGCTCAGCCCCGCCCACAGGTTGGCGGCCTGGGGCCGGTCCTGCGCGCCGTGCGCGAGGCGCAGCCCGGTCAGGTAGTGCCGTTGCGCCGCCCCGTGCCGTCCGCAGTCCGTGGCCGCCCAGCCGCCCAGTTGGGCCAGGCCGGCGGCGACGCGCAGCAGGCGGGCGTCGAGCACGCCCCGGTACGGGCCCCGGCGCAGCAGGTCCAGGGCGATCCGCAGATCGGCCTCGACCCGGTGCCGTACGGCCTCGCCGCCGAGCCGGTCGTCCAGCCGGCGCAGCCCGAGCACTCCGCGCTCCAGCCACGCCACGGTCTCCTCGTCGGCGACGGAACCCTCCCGCCCGGCGGCCGCACCCGCGCCGCCCTGCGGCGGCGCGCTCCGCTCGCCGTCCGTCCCCGCCGTCCAGTCGGCGACGGCGTCGCGGAACTCCGCCCCCTCCAGCACGGGGTGGCCGCGCGGGTCGCGTCCGCCGCCGTCCAGCAGGGCGTCCAGCGCGTCGAGACCGCCCGTCCGGGTCCACGGCAGCCCGTCGGGGATGCCCTCGAACGACGGTAACCAGCCGGGCCAGGGGCGGGCGTCGACCTCGCGCAGCGGTACGCCCAGTGCCCGCGCCAGGGCGCGCTGGCTGTCCCTCTCCGGCACCACGCCCCAGTGCTCCCAGCGCCACACCTTCTCCCGCCGGGCCGCCATGGGCACGCCGAGGGCACGGGCGTTGTCGGCGACGACCCGGGCGAGGTCCTGGTAGCTCCAGCCGTGGCTGCGCCGTACGGACGCCAGGGGATGGGACGGTGCCGGCGCGGTGTCGTCCGCCACGGCATTGCTCCTTCGTCTGATGTTCGTAGGTTCGAATATCAGGCGGGACCCGTGCCGCGCAGGCGATCGCCGCGATCCGTCCCCGATCCGCCCCCCGTCCGTCAGGGGGGCGTACGCCCGCGCTCGGACACGCGTGCGGGACTACATCGAGACAACAGGCCCGGGCTTGAAGTGGACCTGCTCATACCGGTTGGCTTTGTGTGATCAAGCGATCACCGGACGCCGAACGGGAACCCCGCCCCGGGCCGGACATCACGTGCGCGCCGTGGAGGCACCCCGAGGATGACTCCTCCTCCACCCCCGTTCGGTTTCTCCCGTTCCCGGGACGACCTACGGTTCGACCCTGCCCTGGACGACGAGCCCCTGGCCGACGCCCGCGCCGCGCTCGCCCAGGGACGCTGGCCCGCCGTACGCAGCCTGCTCGCCGAGACCGGCGACGACTGGGACCGCCGGGGCCACCGCATGGTCGTCCTGGGCGAGGGCGGCGCCAGCGCCACCTGGGCCCGCGAGTGGCAGCTCGCCGAACCCGGCAGCTCCGACGCGGCGGCGCTGCTGGCCTGCGCCACGGTGTTCCGCGTCGTCGCGGGCAAGGAGAAGCCCGAACGGGCCCGCGAGGCCTGCCTCGCCGCCGCCGCGCTCACCCCGGCCGACCCCACCCCGTGGCTCTGCCTGCTGATCCTGGCCCGCCACACCGGCAGCGACGACGAGCAGATACGCGCCTTCGACCAGGTCCGCGGCCGGCACCGCAGCCACCACCACGGGCACCACCTGATGGCCGCCTGCCTCGCCGAACGCCCCCAGGCGGCCGCCGACGGCGAGGCCTTCCACGAGGTGTACGAGTTCGCCGACTGGGCCGCGGGCGAGGCACCCGCCCGCTCACCGCTGGCGGTCCTCCCGGTCGTCGCCCACGCCGAGCTGTACCGCGTCCTCGCCACCGCCGGGACCCTGTCCGCCGACCCCGCCGCCTCCGGGCACTGGGACGGCTGGCGGGCCCGGCAGGCGCTCAAGCGGGGCTTCGACTGGTGGCTGGAGTTCGACGACGACGGGCACGACCACCCGCGCCTCCAACTCGACCTCAACTTCCTCGTCCACGCGCAGTTCCTGCAGGGCCGCAGCGCCGAGGCCGCGGCCCTGTTCAACCGGATCGGCGCCCACGCCACCCGCATCCCGTGGGCCTATCCGGACCGCGACCCCAAGAAGGCCTTCCGCGCCGCGCGGGAGGCCGTCCTCGGCCCCGGCTCCGCTTAGGGCCCGCCCCACATGACGCACCAGCACCACCCAACCCCTCCCAGGAAGGAACCGCCATGCTGACGGGCAACAGCGGGATCAGCACGTTCAAAGGCGAGGAGAGAGCCCTGCGGGCCGACCGTCTCGGCATGTCAGGCCTGCTCCTGTCGGTGGTCGCGGCCAGCGCGCCGCTGATGGTGGTGGCGGGCGTCATGCCCACCACGTACGGCGTGATGGGCATCGTCGGACAGCCGCTGCTGTTCGTCATCCTCGGCGTGGTGCTGCTCCTCTTCAGCGTCGGTTACGCCGAGATGAGCCGCCACGTCCACAACGCGGGCGCCTTCTACGCCTACATCGCCCGCGGGCTCGGCGGCACCGCGGGCGCCGCCGCGTCGCTCGTCGCCCTGGTGTCGTACAGCGCCATGCAGTTCGCGGTCTTCGGCCTCTTCGGCTTCGAGATCTCCGGTCTCTTCCAGACCTACCTCGACACCACGATCGCCTGGTGGATCCCGGCCGTCCTGGGCGTCCTCCTGGTCGGCGCGCTCGGCTGGCTCAAGATCGACGTCAACGCCAAGGTGCTCGGCGTCCTGCTGCTCATCGAGATCGCCCTCGTCGTCATCTTCGACGTCGCCGCCGTCGGCAGCCCCGCCAAGGAGGGACTGTCGCTGCACGCCTTCGACCCGAGCACGCTCAGCGGCGCGGGCCTCGGCACCGCCCTGTGCTTCTGCATCGCCAGCTTCGTCGGCTTCGAGCAGTCGCCGGTCTACGCCGAGGAGACCAGCCGGCCGCAGGTCGTGGTCGCCCGTGTCACCTTCCTGGCCGTCACCTTCGTCGCGGTCTTCTTCGCCCTCAGCTCCTGGGCGCTGAGCATCGCGGCCGGCCCGTCCCAGATCGTCGAGGAGTCGCAGAAGCAGGGCCCGGGGCTGCTCTTCGGCCTCAGCGAGTCGATCATCGGGACGGCCTTCACCGACATCCTGCACGTCCTCTATGTGACGGGCATGTTCGCCTGCCTGCTCAGCTTCCACAACGTGGTCGCCCGCTACGCCTTCGCCATGGGCCGTGAGGGCCTGCTGCCCTCCGCCTTCGGCCGCACCAACCCCACCAGCGGCGCACCCGCGTTCGGCTCGCTGCTGCAGACGCTGGTGTCCCTCGGCTTCGTGGTCGCCTTCGCCGTCACGGACGGCAGCGCGGCGGCCGACCACGACCCGACCGCTCCGGTGCTGAAGCTCTTCACCTGGTTCGGCAACGTCGGCGCCCTCGGCGTCATCGTGCTGCTGGCGACCGCGTCCTTCGCCGTCATCGGCTACTTCGTGCGCCGCGGCGCGCTGCGCACCCAGGCGCCGCGCATCGTCGCCTCCGCCCTCGCGGGCGTCGCGCTCGTCGTCATCGCCGTCTACGCCGTCAAGGACTTCGACGTCCTGGTCGCCGGCGACGGCTCCGCCGTCTCCTGGGTGCTGCCCGGCATCATCGGTGCCGCCGTCGTGGCCGGCCTGGTGTACGGGGCGGTGCTGCGCGCCACGCGTCCCGAGGTGCACGCCCGCATCGGCCTCGGCAACGAGGCGTTCCGGATCGAGCAGGCCAGGGAGACCTCGGGCGCCGACGCGGAGACCGCCGCCTCCTGACCGTGCCCGGCCCGCCGCCACCCTCCGGGGGGCGGCGGGCCGCAGCCAGGTCCGCAGTGCCGTCCGCCCCGTAGCGCAACGACTCACATCCACCAGAGGGTTGTCCCATGTCCTCCTGCTGCCACACCGACGCCGACGCCGCGCCCGCCGCGCCCCACCCCCTCGACCCGCTGACCGCCGACGAGATATCCGCCGCCCGCCGCATCCTCGCCGAGGACGGCCGGGTCACCGACACGACCCGCTTCCCGCTCGTCCTGCTCGACGAGCCCGACCGGCACACCGCCGACGCCCACCGCGACGGCGACCCCGTGGTGCGCCGGCTGCGCGTCACCCTGCTGGACTCGGCCACCGGCGCCGCCGCCGAGGCACTGGTCGACATCACGGCGGGCGTCGTCGTCGCGCACCGCGCACTGGACACCGCGGAGGAGGGCCAGCCCCCGGTCACCTTCGAGGAGTACGAGATCGTCGAGCAGGTCGTCAAGGCCGATCCCGGCTGGCGCAAGGCCATGGCCGAGCGCGGTGTCACCGACCTCGACCTCGCCGTCGCCGCGCCCCTCGGCGCCGGTCCGCTGCGCTTGGCGGACCGCCCCGGCGCGCGCCTGATGCGCTCCCTGACCTGGCTGCGCTGCGACGCCTCCGACAGCCCCTGGGCGCACCCGGTGGCCGGGCTCGTCGCCGACGTCGACGTCATCGAGCGCAAGGTCGTCCGCCTGATCGACACCGGGGCCGTGCCCGTCCCCACCGAATGCGGCCGCTACGAGGCCGAGTTCAACGGACCGGCCCGCACTGACCTGCGCCCGCTGGAGATCACCCAGCCCGAAGGGCCGTCCTTCTCGCTCAGCGGCCGGCTGCTGACCTGGCAGAAGTGGCGCCTGCGCATCGACTTCAACGGCCGCGAGGGCCTGGTCCTCCACCAGATCGGCTACGAGGACGGCGACCGCGTCCGCCCCGTCCTGCACCGCGCGTCACTGGCCGAGATGGCCGTCGCCTACGCGGAGCCCGGCGACGACCGCAACTGGGTCGCCTTCCTCGACGCCGGCGAGTACTCCCTCGGCCGTAACGCCAACGCCCTGAAGCTGGGCTGCGACTGCCTCGGCGAGATCACCTACCTCGACGCCGTCCTCTCCGACGACCTCGGCAACCCCGAGACGCTGCGCAACGCGATCTGCATCCACGAGGAGGACTACGGCCTCCTGTGGAAGCACACCGACATCTTCAACGACATGGCCGCCAACAGCCGCCGCGCGCGCCGCCTGGTCGTCTCCTACATCGCCACCGTCGGCAACTACGACTACGGCTTCTACTGGTACTTCCACCAGGACGGCACGATCGGCTTCGAGGCCAAGTCCACCGGCATCGTGCAGACCTCCGCCGTCGAGCCCGGCACCGCCGACGCGGTCGGCACGGAGGTCGCCCCCGGCCTGCTCGCCCCGTTCCACCAGCACCTGTTCTGCGTACGGCTGGACGCGGCGGTCGACGGCCACGCCAACACCGTGGAGGAGGTGGACGTCGTCCCGGTGCCCGGCGGCCCGGACAACCCCAACGGCAACGTCTTCACCACCCGGGTCACCCCGCTCGCCGACAGCGCCGAGGGCGGCCGTCTCGCGGACCCGCTGGCCGGCCGCCGCTGGCGGATCACCAACCCCGGCTCCCTCAACCGCATGGGCAAGCCCGTGGCGTACACGCTCGTGCCGCAGCCAGGCCCCGTCGTCCTCGCCCAGCCCGGCTCGGCGGTCGCCCGGCGCATGGCCTACGGCACCAAGCACGTGTGGGTCACCCGCCACCGCCCGGAGCGGCGTTTCCCCGCGGGCGACTACCCCAACCAGAACGCGGGCGGCGCCGGACTGCCCCGCTGGACAGCGGCGGGAGAGTCGCTGGAGGACACCGAGCTGACCGTCTGGCACACCTTCGGCCCCACCCACCTGCCGCGGCTGGAGGAGTGGCCGGTCATGCCCGTCGACCACAGCGGGTTCACCCTCAAGCCGACCGGCTTCTTCGACCGCAACCCCTCGCTGGACCTCCCCAAGGAGACGCCGCGCGGCGAGGGCCACTGCCACACCGCCTGACGCGCGCCCCGGCCCCCGCGACGGCACGCGTCCCGGCCCCGCGACCCGAAGGGATCGCGGGGCCGGGACGCACCGGCTCAGGAACGGCGCGAGGCGGGAACGTTGTCGTGGACCCGCTTGGGGTCGGTGACGGCGACCGGCGCCAGGATCTCCTCGATCCGCGCCAGCAGGTCCTTCTCCAGGACGACGCCCGCCGCCTTGGCGTTCTCCGCGACCTGCTCGGGTCGGGAGGCGCCGACGATGGCCGCCGAGACGTTGGAGTTCTGCAGCACCCACGCCACCGCCAGCTGGGCGAGCGAGAGCCCGGCCTCGGCGGCGAGCGGCTGGAGCCGCTGCACCGCGTCGAGCACGTCGTCGCCCATCCAGCGCGAGATCATGTTCGCGCCGCCCTTGTCGTCCGTGGCCCGCGAGCCCGCCGGCGGCTCCTGCCCCCGCCGGTACTTGCCGGTCAGCACACCCTGCGCGATCGGCGAGAAGACGATCTGGCCCATGCCCAGCTCCTCGCAGGCCGGGACGACCTCGCCCTCGATGACCCGCCACAGGGCGTTGTACTGCGGCTGGTTCGACACCAGCGGGACGTGCAGTTCCCGGGCCATCGCGTGGGCACGCCGGATCTGCTCCGCCGGCCACTCCGAGACGCCGATGTAGAGGGCCTTGCCCGAGTGCACGACGTCGGCGAACGCCTCCATCGTCTCCTCGAGCGGGGTGTCCACGTCGAAGCGGTGCGCCTGGTACAGGTCGACGTAGTCGGTCTGCAGGCGGCGCAGCGAGCCGGCGATCGACTCCATGATGTGCTTGCGCGACAGCCCGCGGTCGTTGCGGCCCGGGCCGGTCGGCCAGTACACCTTGGTGAAGATCTCGATGCCCTCGCGGCGCTCGCCCTTCAGCGCCTCGCCCAGGACGGACTCGGCACGCGTGCCCGCGTAGACGTCGGCCGTGTCGAAGCTGGTGATGCCGGCCTCGAGCGCCGCGCGCACGCACGCCGTGGCGGCGTCCGCCTCCACCTGCGAGCCGTGGGTGAGCCAGTTGCCGTACGCGATCTCGCTGATGACCAGGCCGCTACGGCCGAGATGGCGGTATTCCATGGGAGCGAAGCCTCCGTTGGCGTGTCCGTGAATGCCGGCCGGCCCGGGTGCGGGCGCACCGGGGCATGCCGGGGGCTCGGCGCCCGGGCGGGCGTCGGCCGCAGAAAAGGTGGCAGGGGCAAATACATCTGATCATTGCACGTTCCCCGGCCGGCGCGGGGGCCGGTCCCCCCGGTCCCCCCGCGGCCCGTCCGCGCCCCGGTTCAGCGGAAGTCCGGGGTCCACAGGCGCACCGTGGCGAACTCCGCGCCGGGACGGGTCCTGGCGTACGCGGGCGTCCCGTCCGCGTCGAGGAACTCGATCGTCGGGCCGCCCCAGCCCCGGGGGCCGGACGGCCGCGAACGGGCCCGGATGCGGGTCCCCGTCGGCTGGCTGGTGTACGCGCTCACCCCGCTCGCCCCGTCCACCTGCCGGTACCTGCGCGTCGCGACGTCCAGCCGGTACACCCCGTAGGTGTCGGTGAACCACAGCGCCCCCGGCTCGCCGTACACAGGCTGCAGGTCACGGCCCTCGCCCTCGAAGCCGACGGCGCTGTGCTCGGTCAGCGTCGTCGCCGTACCCCGGCCCGACACCGCGTACCGCACCAGCCGCTCGGCACCGATCGCCCACAGCGCCGCGTGCTCCGGGTCGTACAGGACCCCGCGCGCCCTCGGCAGCGGCACGGTGCGGAACGGCGCGGCCTGCTGCGTGTCCGCGTACAGCCGCAGCCGCCCGGGCGCCCCCGAGGCCACGACGATCACCCCGCCCGGGATGCGCTCGATGGCGTGCGGGCTGTCGGCCGGGGTCACCGTCTGCCACACGATCGCCCCGGTGTCCTCGCGCACCATGGCCGCCCGCCCGCCGGACGCGGCGACCAGCACCACCCGCCCGTACGCCTGCGTCCTGCGCAGCCGCACGTCCGACAGGTGCTGCCAGCTCGTGCCGGCCCCGCCCGGCGCGCTCCAGCGCCAGGTCACGGCGTCGGGCCCCGACCAGTCCCGGGCCTCGGGGTCGAAGACCAGGACGTCGTTGCAGGACTGGTCGGCCGTGGCGATGGGATGGCTCTTCCGCGCGGCGTGCCGCGTCATGTCGTGCCCCCGTACGTCGTTGACGTGCCAACGAATATTCGGAGGATCGCGACGGCGGGTGCTGCCACGATGGGCCGCGTGACCGTACCGCGACCGAACGTCCACGCTTCGCCCGTATGGGAGATCGCCCCGCTCGCCGTTGACGACCCGGTGTCGAGGGACCTGCTGTGGAGGTACTACGACGACATCGTCAGCCGCTACTACGGCAGGCCGATGACCCCGCGGGAGATCGACGACCTGCTCGCCGAGCACACCAGTGACGACCTCGCCGGCCCCCGCGGGCACTTCCTCGTCGGCCGCCACGGCGGTGTACCGGCCGGCTGCGCGGGCGTCCGCCTCCTCGCCCCCGGCGTCGCCGAACTCCGCCGCGTCTGGGTCGTCCCCGCCGCCCGCCGCACCGGCGGCGCCGCGCGGCTGGTCGCGGCCGCCGAACACGCGGCCCGCGAACACCTGGGCGCCGCCGTGATCCGCCTCGACACACGGGCCGACCTGGTGGAGGCACGGACGCTGTACGCGAAGCTCGGGTACCGGGAGATCGACGACTACAACGGCGAACGGTACGCCGACCACTGGTTCGAGAAGCGTCTCGGCCCGCCCTCCGGCGCGGCATAGGCCCAGGCTCGCGGCCGGGCGGCCGGGCTCCGCAATAATGCACCGGTAGTCCAGCCAGAAAGCAGGTCGCACATCGTGACGACAACGGTCTCGGTCGAGCGCAGGATCGCCGAGGAACTCGGCGTACGGGAAGGTCAGGTCACAGCGGCCGTCGGGCTGCTCGACGGCGGTGCGACCGTGCCGTTCGTGGCCCGGTACCGCAAGGAGGCGACGGACGGCCTCGACGACGCCCAGCTGCGCACCCTGGAGGAGCGCCTGCGGTACCTGCGCGAACTGGACGAGCGGCGGGCCGCGATCCTGGAGTCCGTCGAGTCCCAGGGCAAGCTCGACGACGTCCTGAAGGCGCAGATCCTCGCCGCGGACTCCAAGGCCCGCCTCGAGGACATCTACCTGCCCTACAAGCCCAAGCGGCGCACCAAGGCGCAGATCGCCCGTGAGGCCGGCCTGGAGCCGCTCGCCGACCGCCTCGTCGGCGACCCGTCGCTGGACCCGCAGGCCGAGGCCGCCGGCTTTGTCGACGCCGACAAGGGCGTCGCCGACGCCGCGGCGGCACTGGAGGGCGCCCGAGCGATCCTCACCGAGCGGTGGTCCGAGGACGCCGACCTCGTCGGCGAACTCCGCACCCGGATGTGGGAGCGGGGCCGGCTCGTCGCCAAGGTGCGCGAGGGCAAGGAGGAGGCGGGCGCGAAGTTCGCGGACTACTTCGACTTCGCCGAGCCGTTCACCAAGCTCCCGTCGCACCGTGTGCTCGCCATGCTGCGTGGCGAGAAGGAGGAGATCCTCGACCTCACCATGGAGCCGGAGGAGCCCGTCGAGGAGGGCCCCTCCACCTTCGAGCGCAAGATCGCCCACCACTTCGGCATCACCGACCGCGGCCGCCCCGCCGACAAGTGGCTCGCCGACGGCGTGCGCTGGGCCTGGCGCACCCGCTTCCTCGTCCGGCTCGGCCTCGACCTGCGCGTGCAGCTGCGCCAGGACGCCGAGGACGAGGCGGTGCGGGTCTTCGCCGCCAACATGCGCGACCTGCTGCTCGCCGCCCCCGCGGGCACGCGCGCCACCATGGGCCTGGACCCGGGCTTCCGCACCGGCGTCAAGGTGGCCGTGGTCGACGCCACGGGCAAGGTCGTCGCCACCGACACCATCTACCCGCACGTGCCGCGCAACCAGTGGGACGCCTCCATCGCGACGCTCGCCCGGCTCGCCGCCGCCCACGACGTCGACCTCGTCGCCATCGGCAACGGCACCGCCTCCCGCGAGACCGACAGGCTCGCCGCGGACCTCGTCAAGCGCCACCCGGAACTGCGGCTCACCAAGGCCGTGGTGTCCGAGGCCGGCGCCTCGGTCTACTCCGCCTCGGCCTACGCCTCCGCCGAACTCCCCGAGCTGGACGTGTCCCTGCGCGGCGCCGTCTCCATCGCCCGCCGGCTCCAGGACCCGCTCGCCGAACTCGTCAAGATCGACCCCAAGTCGATCGGCGTCGGCCAGTACCAGCACGACCTGTCCGAGGTGAAGCTCTCGCGCTCCCTGGACGCGGTCGTCGAGGACTGTGTGAACGGCGTCGGCGTGGACGTCAACACCGCCTCCGTACCGCTGCTGCGCCGCGTGTCCGGCATCACCGAGGGCCTGGCCGCCAATATCGTCGCCCACCGCGACACCAACGGCCCGTTCCGGCGGCGCACCGCCCTGAAGGACGTGGCCCGGCTCGGACCCAAGGCGTACGAGCAGTGCGCCGGCTTCCTGCGCATCCCCGACGGCGACGACCCGCTGGACGCCTCCAGCGTGCACCCCGAGTCCTACCCGGTGGTGCGGCGCATGAGCACGGCGGCGGGCACCGACATCAAGGCGCTCATCGGCAACGCCACGGTGCTGCGCGGGCTGAGGCCGCAGGAGTTCGTCGACGACACCTTCGGTCTGCCGACGGTCACCGACATCCTCTCGGAACTGGAGAAGCCCGGGCGCGACCCGCGGCCCGCCTTCAAGACCGCCGCCTTCAAGGAGGGCGTCGAGGAACTCAAGGATCTCAAGCCCGGGATGGTCCTGGAGGGCGTCGTCACCAATGTGGCGGCCTTCGGCGCCTTCGTCGACGTCGGCGTCCACCAGGACGGGCTGGTGCACGTCTCGGCCATGTCGAAGAACTTCGTGAGCGACCCGCGCGAGGTCGTCAAGCCCGGCGACATCGTCCGCGTCAAGGTGCTCGACGTCGACATCCCGCGCAAGCGCATCTCCCTCACCCTGCGCCTGGAGGACGAGGCCGGCACGCCCAAGGGCGGCGCCGGCGCGCCTCAGGGCGCCGGCGGCGGCCGCCAGGAGCGCGGTCCCCGTCCCGACCGGCGGGGCGGCGGCAACCCGCCCCGCCAGTCGCGCGGCGACCGCGACCGTGACCGTCCGGCCCCCGGCGGCGCCATGGCCGACGCCCTGCGTCGCGCCGGCCTCGACAAGGGCCTCGGCGGGGGCAACGGCCGCCGCGGCTGAGCCCGCACGCCGAAGGCGCGCTCTCCCGGCGGACCGGGGGAGCGCGCCTTCGGCGTCCGTCCAGCGGCGGTCCCGTCGGCAGCCTCAGCGGCAGACCGTGCCGGCCGGCGGGAGCCGGCCGCTCAGCAGGTACCGGTCCACCGTGACGTCGACGCACCCGCTGCCGGGCTGCAGGTAGGCGGTGTGCCCGTCCCCGTCCCAGGTGAGCAGGCGGGCGGAGGGCAGGAACCGGGTGAGCGAGCGCGCCCAGGAGTACGGGGTGGCCGGGTCGCGCACGGTGCCGACGACCAGGATCGGCGCGGTGCGGGGCGCCGCGCCGGCCCGCACCGCGCGGTCCGGGCCGACCGGCCAGTGGGCGCAGGTGGTGAGCAGCGCGGAGTAGTACGCCCCGAACTGGGGCGAGGCGCGCCGGAACGCGGGGAGCAGCGCCTCGGCCTGCGCGGGGGTGAACACGGGCCCGAGCGCCGCGCTCAGACAGCTGACCGCCGTGAACCCCACGTCGGCGACTGCCTCCTCCTGCGCCGCGGACAGCCGCTGGAGCGCGGAGCTGCCGCCGGCCGCGGAGACCACCTCGCCCAGCGTCCGGCGCAGTTCGTCCCACGCGGGCTGCTTCAGCGCCGCCAGGACGGTGCGGAGCAGGTCGTCCCCGGTGACGGTGAGGTCCTTGCCCTCCCGCCGCGGGCTGCGGTCGAGACGGGTTACCAGGGCGTCCAGGACGCGTCCGGCCTCCTCGACGGACCGGCCGACGGGGCAGCCGGGCCGGGCGACGCAGTCGGCGGCGAAGGCGTCCCAGGCCACCTGGTAGCCGTGCGCGGGGTCCAGGAAACGGCGGTAGTCGTCGATGGCGGGGTCGACGGCGCCGTCGAGGACCATGCGGCCGACGCGGGAGGGGAAGAGCTCCGCATAGGTGGCGCCGAGATAGGTGCCGTAGGAGAAGCCGAGGTAGTGCAGCCGGTCGTCGCCGACGAGAGCGCGCACCAGGTCCAGGTCGCGGGCGGCGTCCGGGGTGCCGACGTGCGGCAGCAGCCACCCCGCGCGCCGCTCGCACGCGTCGGCGGTCCGCGCGCGGGCCTCGTCCAGGGCCTCGAAGTCGGGCGCCCCGGCACTGACCGGACGGGAGTCCGCTCCGGTTTCCGGCGCCATGGTGCCGCAGTCCAGCGGGGTGCTGGCACCGACGCCGCGCGGGTCGACGGCGACCAGGTCGTAGGCGGCGCGCATCGCGGGGGAGAAGCCGCCGGCGAGGTCGCGCAGGCCGCCGATCGCGGAGTCGCCGGGACCACCGGGGTTGTACAGCAGCGAACCGATGCGTTGTGAGGCGTTCCCCGTGGCCCTCAGCCGGGTGACGGCCAGGGTGATGTCGCCCGCCTCGGGGCGGGCGTAGTCCAGCGGCGCCCTGAGGGTCGTGCACTCATAGGACGGTTCGTCCTCGCACGGTCTCCACACGATCCGCTGCGCGGCATGGCGGGCCCGCTCCGGCGGCGCGTCCCCGGAGTGCGTCGGGCCGGCCGGTGCCAGGCGGGCCGCGCCGGGCGAGCCGCCCCCGTGGAGGGCGGAACAGGCGGTGGCCAGCAGGGCGCAGACCGCCAGCACCGCGACCGTGCGGTGTCGTCGCCTCCCGCGTACGCGGCCGGTGTGCCGGACGGCGTCCATCGCCCTGCCCTTCTGGTGACGTGGTGGGTCGGCGGCCTGGTGACGCCGCGACGTGGAGCCCTTCAGCGGCAGATGGTGCCGTCGGGCGGGAGCCGGCCGTGCAGCAGGTAGTCGTCGACGGCCGTGTCGACGCAGGTGCTGCCCTGCCGGTAGGCGGTGTGCCCGTCGCCGTCCCAGGTGAGGAGCCGGCCGGAGGAGAGCTGGGTGGCCAGCGCCCGGGCCTGGTCGTAGGGGGTGGCCGGATCGCGGGTGGTGCCGACGACGAGGATGGGCGGCGCGCCGCGCGCCGTGATGCGGTGCGGCACCTGGGTCGGCCTGGCCGGCCAGTGGGCGCACATCGGGAGGAACCCGGCGTAGTACGCGCCGAACTGGGGCGCCACGCGCCGGAACTCGGGCAGCGCCACCCGCGTCCGGGCGGCGGTCGACCGCGGACCCAGCGCGGAGCTGAGGCAGTTGACCGCCACGAGGGACTGCTCACCCGGCTCCTGGGCGCCGTCGGCGCCCAGGAGCTGCCGCCGGGTGGCGGCGTCGGCCGCCCGCACCTCGCGGAGCAGGGAACGCAGTTCGCCCCACGCCGGAGCCGCGAGTGCGGCCGTGACCGCGTTGAGCAGGTCGTCCCCGGTGGCGGAACCGCCGTGGTCGTCGCCTTCCCGGGAGGCCCCGTCGAGTTCCGCGACCAGTGCGTCCAGGCCGCGGCCCGCGTCCTTGAGCGAGTGGCCGACCGGGCAGCCGGGCCGGGCGACGCAGTCGGCGGCGAAGGCGTCCCAGGCGACCTGGTAGCCGCGCGCCATCCCGAGGGTGGCGCGGAAGGCGTCCATGCCGGGGTCGATCGCGCCGTCCAGGACCATGCGGCCGACGTGCGAGGGGAAGAGCTCCGCATAGGTGGCGCCCAGGTAACTGCCGTAGGAGAGGCCGAGGAAGCCCAGCCGGTCGTCGCCGAGCAGCGCCCGTACGACGTCCATGTCCCGGGCCGCGTCCAGGGTGCCGACGTGGGGCAGGAGCCCGCCCACGTGCCGTGCGCACGCGTCGGCGATCAGGGCGAAGCCCGACTCGGGCGTCCCGGCCCCGCCTTCGGCCCCGGCCCCGGCCCCGAGACCGGCCTCGGGGACGGGCGGCGAAGTGTCGCTCCCGCAGTCGACGGGGGAGCTGCGCCCCACCCCCCGGGGGTCGACGCCGACCAGGTCGTACGCGGCGCGCATTCGGGGGGAGAAGCCGCCGGCGACGGCCGGCAGGTCGTCCGCCACCGAGATGCCGGGGCCGCCCGGATTGATCAGCAGCGATCCGACGCGGGCGGCGCGCGGACCGGTGGCGCGGTGGCGGACGACCGCCAGCCGGATGTCACCCGCCTCCGGACGGGCGTAGTCCAGGGGCACCCGCACCGAGGTGCACTGGAACGACTCCGCCGCCCGGCAGGGCCGCCACTCCAGGCGCTGCCGGTAGTAGCCGGAGAGATCCGGTGCCGCGGCCGCGGACGCCGCCGCGGACGCCGCCGCCGAGGCGGCGGAACGGACCGGTTCGGCCCCGTTCGCCGACGGTTCGGCGCCCGCCGGCCGGTGCGGGCGCTGGGGCGAACAGGCGGTCAGCACCAGGCAGGCGCTCAGCAGCCCGGCGGCGAGGCGCCCGCCCCGGCCGGACAGGACACTCGCGGCCCGCACGGCGGCCACCGCCCGTCAGACGCAGACCGTGCCGGCGGAAGGCAGACGACCCTGTGTCAGGTAGTCGTCGACGGCGCTCTCGACGCAGGTGCTGCCCCGGTGGTAGGCGGTGTGCCCGTCGCCGTCCCAGGTGAGCAGCCGCCCGGAGGAGAGCTGCCCGGCCAGCGCCCGCGCCCAGGGGTACGGGGTCGCCGGGTCGCGGAGGGTGCCCACGACGAGGATCGGCGCCGCGCCCGCCGCGGCGATCGGGTGCGCGGACTGGTCCGGACGGACCGGCCACCGGGTGCACATCGGCAGGGTCCCGGCGTAGTACGCGCCGAACCGCGGCGCGGCGCGCCGGAACTCGGGCAGCGCCGCCCGCGCCTGTGCGGCGGTCGACCAGGTTCCCAGCGCCGCACTCAGACAGGACACGGCGTAGTACGACTGGTCGCCCGGGTCGGTCTCCTCGCCCGCGCCCAGGAGCACCTGCACCGCCGTGGTGTCACCGGCCCGCAGCTCCGCGAGCGCGGCGCGCAGCGCCTCCCAGGCCGGGGTCCTGAGCGCCAGGACGACCGCTCCGAGAAGCGAGTCCCCGGTGACGGTGACGTCCTTGCCCTGCTGCAGCGGGGTGCGGTTCAGCTTCGCCACCAGGGAGTCCAGGACGCGCCCGGCCTCCTGGACCGAGCGGCCCACGGGGCAGTCGGGCCGGGTGACGCAGTCGGCGGCGAAGGACTCCCACGCGACCTCGTAGCCCCGGGCCTGGCCGATCGTGAAGTCGTAGCCGTCCAGGGCGGGGTCGACGGCCCCGTCGAGGACCATGCGGCCGACGCGGGAGGGGAAGAGCTCCGCATAGGTGGCGCCGAGGTAGGTGCCGTAGGAGAAGCCGACGTAATGGAGCCGCTCGTCGCCCAGCACGGCGCGTACGACGTCCATGTCGCGGGCGGCGTCCAGGGTGCCCACGTGCGGCAGCAACCCTCCCGCGTGCCGGGCGCATTCGGCCGCGACCTGCGCGTAGGCCGCGGCCGAGGCGTCGATGTCGGCCCGGCGCGCACCCCGGTCCGGGGCGGCCGCCGGGGTGTCCGCGGCGCAGTCCACCAGGGTGCTGGCGCCGACGCCGCGCGGGTCGACCGCGACCAGGTCGTACGCGGCGCGCACCGCGGGGGAGAAGGAGCCGGCGTTGCCCAGGAGGTAGGCGATCGCGGACGAACCGGGCCCACCGGGGTTCATCTGCAGCGAGCCGATGCGCGCGGCGCCGTTGCCGGTGGCCCGCTGACGTATCGCGGCCAGGGTGATGTCACCCCCCTGGGGGCGCCCGTAGTCCAGCGGCACCGCGATGGTGGCGCACTGGAACGACGGCACCTCGTCGCAGGGCTTCCAGCCCGGCTTCTGCCCGTAGTAGCGGGCGAGTCCCGCCGGTGCCGCGGTGGCCGCGCCCGGCGCGGGCGCCCCCGCCGGCCTCTGCCGGAGGTCGCCCGCCGCACACGCGGTGAGCAGCAGCCCGCAACTGCCGAGCACGGCGACGAAGCCGTGGAGCCTGCGTCGGGGTGCGTTCATGGCCACGCCTTTCTGTGCGCCGCGCGGAGCGCGCGGCGGGTGGTCGCGTCAGCGGCAGACCGCGCCGTCGGGCGGGAGCAGACCGCGCAACAGGTAGTCGTCGACGGCCGTGTCGACGCAGCGGCTGCCTCGCTGGTAGGCGGTGTGCCCGTCGCCGTCCCAGGTGAGGAGCCGGCCCGAGGAGAGCTGGGTGGCCAGTGCCCGGGCCTGGTCGTAGGGGGTGGCCGGATCGCGGGTGGTGCCGACCACGAGGATGGGCGGCGCGCCGCGGGCGCTGACCCGGCGCGGCAGCTGCGTGGGCCGCGCCGGCCAGTGCGCGCACGTCGACAGGTCCTCGTTGTAGAACGCCCCGAACTGGGGCGAGGCCCGCAGGAACTCGGGCAGCGCGGCGAGGGTCTGGGCGGGGGTCGAGCGCGACTCCAGCGCGGAGCTCAGGCAGTTGACCGCCGTCATGGAGGCGTCGCCGGGCGCCGTCTCGTCCTCGTCGCCGACGAGTTCCCCGAGCACGGTGGTGTCCCCGGTCCGCACTTCGTCCAGCACCGTGCGCAGCGTCTCCCAGTCGGGTGCGCGCAGCGTGCTGACGACCGCGCCGAGCAGGTCCTCGCCGTCGAGGTGCTCGTCCTTGCCCCGCCGTACGGGTGCCCGGTCGAGGTCGGCCACCAGCGCGTCCAGGGTGCGGCCCGCCTCCTCGACGGAGCGGCCGACCGGGCAGTGCCGGCGGCGGGCGCAGTCCGCCGCGAAGGACTCCCAGGCGATCTGGTAGCCGCGGGCCTGGTTGAGGTAGGCGTGGTAGCCGTCCATCGCCGGGTCGACGGCGCCGTCCAGGACGACCCGGCCGACCCGGTCGGGGAAGAGCTCCGCATAGGTGGCGCCCAGGTAGGTGCCGTAGGAGAAGCCGAGGAAGTGCAGGCGCTCCTCGCCCAGCGCGGCGCGGACGACGTCCATGTCCCGGGCCGCGTCGAGGGTGCCCACGTACGGCAGGAGCCGCCCGGCGTGCCGGGCGCAGTCCGCGGCGACCTCCGCGTGGTAGGCGGCCCACGTGTCGATGACCGTGGCCTCGTCCCGAGGCGGCGTCCCGCGGGTCCGTGCGCCCGGGGCCCCGGCGGCGCCGCAGTCCACCGGCGTGCTGTGGCCGACCCCGCGCGGGTCGACCGCGACCAGGTCGTACGCGGCACGCAGCGACGCGGAGTAGGTGTCGGCGTAGTCCCGCAGGTCGTCGACCGCGGAAATGCCGGGCCCGCCCGGGTTGATCTGCAGCGCGCCGATGCGCGCGGCGCCGCGGCCGGAGGCGGGCCTGCGGATCACGGTCAGGGAGATGTCGCCGGCCCGGGGGTGCGCGTAGTCCCGCGGCACCCGAAGACTCGTGCACTGGAACGAGCTGTCGGGGCAGGGCCGCCAGCGCAGGTCCTGCGTGTAGTAGCGCCGCAGGTCCAGCCGGATCGTGCCGGAGGCCGGGCTCGGGGAGGCGGCCCCCGAGGGAGCGGGCCCCGCGGTCCTGCGGGTGTGCGTCACCGCCGTGCACGTGGCGAGCAGCGTCCCGAAGACGATCAGCACGGCGATCACGCAGAGCAGGCCGCGCCCGGGTATTCGGCCGGTGGCCGGGACAGCTTTCATCGCCACGCCTTCGTTTCCGCCCGTTGCGAGACGCGGGGCTGGTCGGCATCGGTGAGCGGCCGCGGGGGCGGGTCCGGGCGCCGTGCCCCGGCAGGGAACGGTCAACGCCGTCGCCCCACTCCCAGCTGCGTAACCAGGTCATCACAGATCGTGTTCGGGGGATCGCCGGGATGCGCCGAACGCGTGAAGCGGGCGCCCCGCCCCGTGCCGTGACCCGCCACAAGTGGCCGTCCAGCCGCACAAGTTGACCGGTATCGCTCTGGCCGCGCGAGCGGGGCCGCGACTACCGTCCGCGCGTGCCCACACCCACGCGCACCACCCGCCCCCGTACCGACCACGACCGCATACGGACGACCTCCCTGGTGGCGGCCGTGATCGCCGCCCTCGCTGCCGTCCTCCTCCCGGTGACCACCGCGCAGGCCGTCTCGGCCGCGGGCACCGTCCGGAACGGGCTGAGCCGGCCCGACTACTCGTACGCCGACGCCGTCCGCGAGGCGGTCTGGGTCGAGACGGGCCGTGACGACGACGGCGACGGCCGCACCGACCGGGTCGCCGCCGACATCGTGCGGCCCCGCGAGCCCGCGGCAGCCGGCCGCAAGGTACCGGTGATCATGGACGCGAGCCCCTACTACTCCTGCTGCGGACGCGGCAACGAGGGCCAGGCGAAGACCTACGACGACCAGGGCCGGATGGTCCAGGCCCCGTTGTACTACGACAACTACTTCGTGCCGCGCGGCTACGCCGTCGTCCTGGTCGACCTGGCCGGCACCAACCGCTCCGACGGCTGCGTGGACGTCGGCGGCCCCTCCGACATCGGCTCGGCCAAGGCCGTGATCGACTGGCTGGGCGGCCGGGCCGCGGGCTACACCTCCCGCACCGGCTCCCGGCCCGCGAACGCCCGCTGGGCCACCGGCGACGTCGGCATGATCGGCAAGAGCTGGGACGGGACGATCGCCAACGGCGTCGCGGCGACCGGGGTGCGCGGGCTGCGCACGATCGTGCCGATCAGCGCCATCAGCTCCTGGTACGACTACTACTTCCAGCAGGGCGCCGCCCTCTACGACTCCGGCCCCGACTGGCTGTCGGACTACGTCGAGAGCGAGCCGGCCCGCGCCCGCTGCGCCGCCGTGCAACAGCGCATCGTCGACGGGGCCCCGCGCAGCGGCGACCTGACCGCCTTCTGGCGCGAACGCGACTACACCAAGGACGCCGGGAAGGTCCGCGCCAGCGTCTTCGCCGTCCACGGCATGCAGGACCTCAACGTCCGCACCAAGCACTTCGGCCAGTGGTGGAGCGCGCTCGCCGCGCATGGCGTGGAGCGCAAGGTGTGGCTGTCCCAGACCGGCCACGTCGACCCCTTCGACTTCCGGCGCGGGGCCTGGGTGTCCACCCTCCACCGCTGGTTCGACCACTACCTGCTGGGCGTACGCAACGGCGTGGAACGAGAGCCCGGCGCGGACGTCGAACGCGCCCCCGGCCACTGGACGACCGACCGCTCCTGGCCGCCCGCCGGCACCCGGAACACCGGGCTGAGCCTGCGGCCCGGCACCGTCCCCGGCCAGGGCACCCTGAGCACCGGCCCCGCCGTGCCCGGCAGCACGGCGGTCTTCACCGACGCGCCTCAGGAGTGGGAGGAGGACTGGGCCGCCGGGGCGGACACCCCGAGCGCGTCCAGGGCCGTCTTCACCACCGGCACCCTCACCCGCGACCTGCGGCTGTCCGGCAGCGGCACGGTCACCGTCACCGCGTCCTCCTCCACGACCAGCGCCCACCTCTCCGCGGTCCTCGTCGACCTCGGGCCGGCCACCGTCCGGGACTTCCTGGGCGCCAAGGAGGGCATCGTCGACCTGACCACCCGCTCCTGCTGGGGCGAGAGCACGGCGGGCGACAGCGCCTGCTTCACGGACACCGCCGCCGACACCGCCGACGTCACCCACACCGTGGTGAGCCGCGGCTGGGCCGACCTCGGCCACGCCGCCTCCGCGTGGCACGGCCGCCCCCTCGTCCCGGGCCGGTCCTACCCGGTCACCGTCACCCTCGGCGCCACCGACCACGTCGTCCCGGCCGGGCACCGGCTCGCACTGATCGTGGCCGGCACCGACGCGGGGATGATCGATCCCCCCGACACCACCCCCACCGTCACCCTCGACCTCGCCCGCTCACGTGCCCTGCTGCCGCTCGTCGGCGGAGCGCACGGCCTGGCCGCCCCGGCCCCGCACACGGCCGCCGCACAGCGCGCCGCGGCCCTCCCGCCCGCCCCGCGCCACACCGCCCGCACCGTCCCCGCGGGACGCTGACCCGGCCCTGCCCGTCCGCCCTCACACCCGGCGAGGGCGGGCGGGTAGTGTCAGCGGGTCAGCGATAGTTGTACGAGGAAGCAACAGCACCCGTGGACAGCACCAAGAAGACCGCCGACGACGCGCCCGCCGACGAACCCACCGCGGACCGCGTCACGGCGCCCGGCACCCAGGACGAGCGCGGCACCCGCCGGAGCCGCTGGCTCATGGACACCCGTCCCCTGCGCCACCCCGCCTACCGGCGCCTGTGGAGTTCCACCACCGTGACCGCGGTGGGCAGCCAGCTCACCGCCGTCGCCGTGCCCAAGCAGATCTACGACATCACCGGCTCGTCCGCGTGGGTCGGCTACTCCAGCATCGCCGGGCTGGTCCCGCTGGTGGTCTTCGCCCTGTGGGGCGGGGCCGTCGCCGACAGCGTGGACCGGCGCAAGCTGATGCTGTACACCAACATCGCCATCGCCGTGACCTCGCTGCTCTTCTGGGTTCAGGCCTTCGCGGGAGCGCACTCCGTCTGGCTGCTCATGGTGCTGCTCGCCGCCCAGCAGGCCGCGGCCGGAATGAACGCCCCCGCGCGCAGCGCCGCCATCGCCCGCCTGGTGCCCGTCGAGGAACTGCCCGCCGCCATCGCGCTCGGCTCGACCGTCATGCAGACCGGTCTGGTCGTCGGCCCGCTCCTCGCCGGCGTGCTGATACCCGTGATCGGCCTGCCCGACCTCTACCTCATCGACGCGATCGCCCTCACCGCCACCGTGTGGGCGGTGTGGCGGCTGCCCGCCCTGCCGCCCCTGGAGGCGAACGGCGCGCCCGTCGCCCGCCGCGGCGGCTGGCGCGAGGTGGGCGCCGGCTTCCGCTACATCACCGCGCAGCGCATCCTCCTGCTGTCCTTCCTCGCCGACATCGTCGCCATGGTCTTCGGCATGCCGCGCGCGTTGTTCCCGCAGCTCGCCGACACCACCTACGCCTCCTGGCACGAGGGCTTCGCCCTCGGCCTGCTGTTCGCGGCCATCCCCATCGGCGCGGTCGCCGGCGGGCTCTTCTCGGGCACCTTCTCCCGCTCCAAGCGGCACGGTCTGATGGTCGTCATCGCCGTCTGCGGCTGGGGCGCGGCCATCGCCGGACTCGGGCTGAGCGGCAGCCTGTGGTGGGCGGCGGCCTTCCTGGCACTGGCCGGATTCGCCGACATGGTCTCGATGGTGTTCCGCAGCGCGATCCTGCAGTCGGTCGCCACGGACGACATGCGCGGGCGCATGCAGGGCGTGTTCACGGTCGTCGTGGCGGGCGGTCCCCGCGTGGCCGACCTGCTGCACGGTACCGCCGGCTCCGCGTTCGGCACGCGCACCGCGGTCACCGCGGGCGGTGTGCTCGTCGTGGTCGCGATGCTGGGCCTGGCGGCGGCGTTCCCCGCGTTCACCCGGTACCGGGGAGCCTGAGCGGCGGAGAGGTGCCGAGCGCCCCGTCCTCCGCTGTGGCGGTACCCGGCGGCGACCCGGCCGCCGCCCCGTCCCGGTCGGGCACACGGGGGGCGGGGGCACGGCCGCGAGGTTCCGGGCGGCGTGCCGCGCTCGATCGTACCGGTTGCTCCGGGTACGGCCCCTGAGGGCCCGTCCCGGCGCGTTGCCGCTGCGGTCGTCCGCTCACGCGTCCGGCAGGAGCAGCCAGACCTCGGAGAACCTGAGGCCGTGTTCCCCGGTCACCACGCCGCACGGGCAGCCCAGTGCGATCCGGCGCCAGTCGCAGGCCACGCTCCATGGGCCGTCCGCCCGCGCACACCCGGGGCAGTGGAAGGTGTCGGCCGTCCACACGTCACGGGCAGGTCTGCCGTAATGCCGGAACCGCCCCGCGTACCGGGCCTGCCACGGCACGGCGGGGGGCGTCAGGGCAGCCGTCCCCGGCGGGCGCGGGGCGGCCAGGGCGGCGAAGAGCGCGGTGAGGCCGGGGAGCAGGTCTTCGCCCGCCTCGGTCGGCGGGACCGCCTGATGAGACGGATAGCGCGGAGCCGCCGCGGCGGTCGGCGGGGTGGGGGACGCGTACCAGGGCAGGTAGACGCGAGCGACGGCGGCCAGCAGGGCGGTGGCCTGCGGGCTGACCGCGCCCGCGTCGAGGTGGTGGACCGCGCTGCGCCAGATCCGCTGGAGCCGTCGGTCCCGGTCCTCGGCCCGGGCCCGCGCGCCGGCCGCTCCGCGAACGGGGAGCGGGGCG
The DNA here is from genome assembly GCF_042956445.1 of Streptomyces sp. NPDC008238. Lineage (NCBI taxonomy): Bacteria > Bacillati > Actinomycetota > Actinomycetes > Kitasatosporales > Streptomycetaceae > Streptomyces > Streptomyces sp. NPDC008238. The sequence continues at coordinate 49,563 of NZ_JBIBGK010000001.1, forward strand.
GTGAGGCGGGCCAGGACCCCGGCCGCGGCGTCGGCATCCGCATCGGTGGGCCGCCACTCCCCACCGGCCAGGAACCGCTGGGCCCGGTCCGACTCCCGCTCCAGGGCGCGCGTCGACAGCGGCCCGCTACGGGAGCCCGTCACCTGAGTGCTGTGCCCGCCCGTCATGATGGCGCCCCCCTTGTCGGTCCCCTGCGCCGATCGTGCCCTGAGCGGCAGGAGCCATCACAGCACGGACACCGACCAAGACGCAGCAGCCACCGGCACACCGGCGGGCGCGGTGCCCCCGGACCGGCCTCGTCCCGCTGTGCGCCCGTACACCTTGGGAGGTGGGTGTCGGGGTGCCCCCTTGCCGAAGGCTGGGGGAGGACGGGGAAGCCACGACATCAACCACAACGGCGCCGCACACAGTCACCGCGCAGCCCCCCGCATTGCGCCCACCGGGTGAACGCGTGCGCCGAACGGCGTAGTGACCCACGGGGTCCGGGTGCGTGCCCGGTTAAGAGTGAGGGGTACGCATCCGGAGGAGCCGCGCATGCCGCATGCCGCAGCGGGACGTCCCCGCCGGGTCCCGGCAGGGGCCGCGGTCGGGCTTTTCGCCGCACTGGTCTGCCTCCTCCACGCGCTGTGCGCACCAGGGGTCGCGGCCCTTCAGCCGCTGGAGCCCACGGCGGCCGTCGCCGTCGCCACGGACGACCGGGGCAAGCAGACGCACCACCCCCCGGCGAGCGTCGGGCGGCGGGCCGTTCCGCAGGCCGGCCCCCAGCAACGTGCCGGAACCGTGCAGGGGCACGCGGCGGACGTCGTCCACGACACCTGCCCCCCGGACCCCGTGGGCGCCGCGCTCCGCGGTCCGGCCCGGCACGTCGCCCCCGCGGGCAGACCCGAGCACCTCCACCTCGTCCTGCGCTGCTGACGGCGCCCTGCGGCCGCCGCCCGTGCGGCGGACCGTACCGCAGCCATGCCCGTCATCAGACCGCAGGAGGAACCGATCATGCCCGTGGACATCTACGCGGCCGTGGGCGCGCTCGTGCGCGCCGAGGCGGCCCGGGACCGGGAGCGGCGAGCCGTCGCCGACCTGCCGGAGACCGCCCCCGAGCGCGCGAAGGCGCCGGAGACGCCCCCGCAGGAACCCAGGGAACTGACCGAACGCCACCACGAGTGAGACGCCACGAGTGAGGCCCTGCGGTCGCGGGCCGCCCCCGCCCCCCCCCGGGGCCCCCCCCCCGGGGGCCCCCCCCGGGGGGGGCCCCGGTTAACCACTCGGCGCCGGCCCGGGCCCCGCCCGCGGGGGGGCACAATCCCAAACCCCCCAAGGA
>NZ_JBIBGK010000001.1:50890-517413 GCF_042956445.1 Streptomyces sp. NPDC008238
CGGGGGGCGGCCGCGGCCCCCCCCCCCCCCCCCCCCGGCCCACGCCCCCCCCCCCCCCCCGTGGGCCCCCCCCCGGGGGGGGCCCGGGGGGCGCCCCCCCCCCCCCCCGGGGCCCCCCCGCGACCGCGCGGGGAACCGCCGCGGATGATGCCGCGTTTACCCCAGTGAGCGCGGCACGTGCCGCGGACGGAGGCGGGAAGATGTCCAATCGCGCGAAGGTCGCCGTCGGCGGCGTGGCCGTCGGCCTGATCCTGTTGTGGGTACTGCCCGCGTGGCTGGCCCTGCTGGTCATCGTGGGCGTCCCGGTGGCCGCCTACCTCACCCTCGACCCCTCCCAGCGACGCAGGCTGCGCCGGGCCGGGAGGCGTGAGATCGGCAAGTGACGGCGGACGGGGCCGGGCGGCCCCTCCGGTGACGGGGCCCGCCCCAGGGCGACGGGCCCGCGGCTCAGGTGACGGAGCCCGCGGCGGCGCCGGTCCTGAGGTCGGGGCCCCAGCGGTCCAGGTCGGCCTGCAGGTCGAGGGGGAGCGGGCGGGTGATCCCCTGGTCCTCGGGCCAGTCCTCGCGGGGGACGCGCCACATGACCTCGAACTCGTTGCCGTCCGGGTCCTTGGCGTACAGCGACTTCGACACAACGTGGTCGCTGGAGCCGACGAGCGCGCCCCGCTCGGTGAGCAGCCGGGCGGTGTCGGCCAGTTCCCCGAGGGTGCCGACCTCCCAGGCCAGGTGGTAGAGGCCGACGCGGCCCTGTTCGGGGCCGGGGGCGTCCGGGCCCAGGGCGAACAGTCCCAGGTCGTGGTCGTTGAGCGTGTCCTGGGCGCTCAGGAAGGCGGCGCGGCCGGGGATCTCCGCGTCGATCCGGAAGCCGAACACGGCGGTGTAGAACTCGACGGACCGGGCGACGTCGCGGATGTAGAGAACGGCGTGGTTGAGACGGCGAACAGGCATGGCGTCAGATTACGCCGACATCATTGAAAGTTCAATGAATGTCGGCGGTAGGATGACCGGGCTTTCAGTGCACCGACCGAGGGGAAGCAGGCGACCATGACCGCGACCGTCACCGCCGTCAGCCGCGACGAGGGGCACCACTTCAGCAAGCCCACCCGCGACAGGATCCGCCTGCTGACCGGGCTCGGCGTGGAGGGCGACGCCCACCTCGGGGTGACGGTGCAGCACCGGTCGCGGGTGGCCCAGGACCCGACGCAGCCCAACCTGCGCCAGGTCCACCTCATCCACGGCGAACTCCACGACGAGCTGCGCACAGCGGGCTTCGAGGTCGCCGCGGGCGAGCTCGGCGAGAACGTCACCACGCGTGGTGTGGACCTCCTGGGACTGCCCGTCGGGACGCGGCTGCGGCTCGGCGCGGAGGCCGTCGTCGAGGTGACCGGGCTGCGCAACCCCTGCCTGCAGATCGACGCCTTCCGGCAGGGCCTGCTCAAGCAGGTCGTCGGCCGGGACGAGCACGGCGCGGTCGTCCGCAAGGGCGGGATCATGGGCGTCGTCCTGCACGGCGGGGAGGTGCGGCCCGGCGACCCGATCGCCGTCGAGCTCCCCGAAGGGCCGCACCGTCCGCTCGAGCGGGTCTGACCTCAGGTCAGCGCACAGGAGTTGACCACGTCACCGCTCGCCGGCCGGGGCACCGTGCGGTCGGACGGCGGCGTACGGCCGCGCTCCACCCACGAGGTCAGCGCGTCGAACGCGGCCCGGTAGCAGGGCAGGATCGGCCGCAGCCGGTCCGGGTACGTGTCGTACAGGCCGTCGACGTGGTTGCCGCCCTCGATCGTGTAGTAGCGGTGCAGTCCGCCCCGGCCCGCCGAGTCGACCATGCGGTCGTAGACGTCCGAGTCGGTCGCGATCGGCAGCAGCGTGTCCAGGGTGCCGTGCAGGGTGATCATCGGCTTGCCGATGCGTCCGCCGAGGGACACCCGGCCGACGGCCCGGTGCACGGCGGCCGGGCGCGCCGCGTAGTCGTAGTCGGCGTCCGACGCGCAGGGCGCCAGGATCTCCGGCACGGTCGCGCCCGCGCTCGCACCTGGGCAGGCAGGGTCGTAGGAGGGGTCGAACTCGGCTCGGTACACCTTCTGCGTCAGACCCCAGTAGGCCTGCTGGTGGTACGCCCACAGGAACTCCGAACCGGGCGCGAACCCGGCCGCCAGCAGGTCCGAGTCGTCGGCCCGGCCCTGGGCGCGGGCCACGGTGACCGGCAGCGAGGTCAGCAGGTTGGGGCCGTCCGCCGTCCAGAGGGTGCCCTCCCAGTCCACGCCGCCGTCGTAGAGGGCCGGGTGGTGCTCCAGCTGCCAGCGGGTGAGGTAGCCCCCGTTGGAGATGCCCGTCATGTAGGTGCGGTGCGGCGCGCGGCCGTAGCGCGTGGCCACCGCCGCCTTCGCGGCCACCGTGAGCTGTGTCGTGCGGCGGTTCCACTCGGCGATCGCGTCACCGGGGCGGCGGCCGTCGGTGTAGAAGTCCGGACCGCTGTTGCCCTTGTCGGTGGAGGCGAAGGCGTAGCCCTGTGCGACCGCCCAGTCGGAGATCAGGACGTCGAGCGAGTACTGCTTGCGGGTGCCGGGCGCGCCCGTGACGATCAGGCCGCCGTTCCAGCGGTCCGGCAGCCGCAGCACGAACTGGGCGTCGTGCTGCCAGCCGTGCGTGGTGTTGAAGCCCGAGGTGTCGGGGAAGTAGCCGTCGACCTGCACGCCCGGAACGCCGGACGGGCGGGCGGTGCCGGCCGCCGCCAGGCCCGCCTGGTCGGCGGTGTCGGTGTACGCGGTGCCCGCCAGCGCGGTGGTCGTCATGTCGGGCAGGCAGGCCTTCTGCTGGTGTGCGGCGCCGGGCACGGTGACCCGTTCCAGCCGGGCGCAGTGCCCAGCCGTACCCGCGGTCGCCTGCGCGCCGGCGGGGACCGCGGCCGCGCCGAGCGCGAGCAGGGCGGCGGCGAGCAGGGGGACGCCTCTCCAGGGGCGCATGGGGAGCCTCCAATGGCACGTCGGGGATGGCTGCGCCACATCGTGGCCCGCCCCTCCCGGGCGCGACCATGGCGTCGCCCCACGCCCGTACCGGCCGGCTCATGGGGCCGCGTGACATGCGTCACCGTCCAGCATGACGCTGCGCAGTACCCTTGGCCCATGCTCATGCTCGTGCGTCGCCGTCATGTGGACTTCGTCCGCGTCACGAGCATGTCCTGTCGCCGCAGCGGCTGATCCCACCCCGCCCCCTCCTCCCACCCGGCCCCACGCGCCGCCGCCCCACCAGGGCCCCGTGGCGCGGCCCCCGGTCACCACCGGCGTGCCGGGTCCTCACCCTGCGGACACCACACATGACGCTCCAGCTTCCCGTGATCGACCTCTCCGCCGCGGACCGCGGCCCCGGGGCACGTGCCCGTCTCCACCGCGAACTGCACTCCGCAGCGCACGAGGTCGGCTTCTTCCAGCTCACCGGCCACGGCGTGACCGCCGACGAGACCGCCGCCCTGATGCGGGCGATCCGCGCGTTCTTCGCCCTGCCCGAGGCCGACCGGCTCGCCATCGGCAACCTGAACTCCCCGCACTTCCGCGGCTACACCCGCACCGGCGACGAGCGCACCGGCGGCAGCCGGGACTGGCGCGACCAGCTCGACATCGGCGCCGAACGCCCGCAGCACGTACCGGCCGCGGGCGAGCCCGCGTACTGGTGGCTGGAGGGCCCCAACCAGTGGCCCGCCGCCCTGCCCGAGCTGCGCGAACTCTCCCTGGCCTGGATCGACCGGCTCAGCCGCGTCGCCCACCGCCTGCTGCACGAACTGCTCGCCGCCATCGGCGCCCCCGAGGACTTCTACGACGAGGCCTTCGCCGACGAGCCGCACCTGCACCTGAAGCTCGTCCGCTACCCGGGCACCGCACCCGCCGGCGGCGACCAGGGCGTCGGCGCGCACAAGGACTACGGCTTCCTCACCCTGCTGCTCCAGGACGGGGTCGGCGGCCTGCAAGTGGAGCGCTCCGACGGACGCTTCCACGACGTGCCGCCGCTGCCCGGCGCCTTCGTCGTCAACCTGGGCGAGCTGCTGGAGGTCGCCACCGACGGCTACCTCAAGGCCACCAACCACCGCGTGGTCAGCCCGGCCGGCGCTCGCGAGCGCTACTCCGTGCCCTTCTTCTACAACCCCCGCCTCGACGCGCGGGTCGCCCCGCTCCCGTTCGAGCACGCACACCGCGCGCCCGGCGCCACCCGGGACCCGGCCAACCCGCTCTTCGCCGAGTACGGCCGCAACGAGCTCAAGGGCTGGCTGCGCGCCCACCCCGAGGTCGCCCGCAGGCACCACCCGGAGCTCGTCGGGGCGGCGGCCGCGCCCGCCGGCTGAGACGCGCGGGCCGCGCCGCCCGCGGTTACGGTGCCTGCATGGGCACGGCCACGGCCGAGGACGGCACACTGCGGATCGGCGCGCCGCCGCGCTGGCTGCGGCTGCTCCCGGTCGTCCTGCTCGCCGCGCTGATCCTGGCCCAGGGCGTCACCCCCGGCGATGTGGAGCTCGGCGCCTACTACGCGGCCGTGGCCCCGCTCGCGGCGCTCACCTACGGCGTGGCGGGCACCGCGGTCCTGGCGGCCGCCGTCGTGGTGGTCATGGAGCTCCCCGTGGTGGGCTCCGGGACGCTGGCCGGCGCCGAACTCGGCGCCGTCGTCCTCATCGGCGCCCTGAGCGTGGTCATCGCCGCGCTGCAGCAGCGCTTCCGGGGCCGCCTGGTGCTGGCCCGGTCGGTGGCCGAGGCCGCACAACTCGCCGTCCTCGCCCCGGTGCCCGGCACGGTGGGGGAGGTGCGCTGCGCCGCCCTGTACCGGGCAGCGCAGCGCGGCACCCTGGTGGGCGGCGACCTCTACGACGTACGGCCCGGGCCCCACGGCGTACGCGCGCTGGTCGCCGACGTCCAGGGGCACGGGCTCGCCGCGGTCGGCACCGTCGCGGCCTTGCTCGGCGCCTTCCGGGAGGCGGTGCTGGACCAGCCGGAACTGCGCGGGGTGGCGGGGCGCCTCGAACGGCGCCTCTCCCTGGACGCGGCGGGGAACGCCGAGTTGTTCGCCACCGCCCTGCTGCTGGAGTTCCCCCATGACGGGTCGCGGGTCCGGCTGGTCTGCCAGGGTCATCCGCCCGCCCTGCTGCTGCGTGGCCGCGAGGTGCGGGAGCTGGAGTGCGATCCGGGGCCGCCGCTCGGCGCCGGCCTGCCCGGACAGGCACCGGCCCTGCCCTCGGTGGTGCCCCTGCGACCGGGGGACGTGATCCTCGCGTACACCGACGGCGTCACCGAGGCGCGGGACGCCTCGGGCGCCTTCTACCCGCTCGCCGAACGCCTCGCCGCCCGGCTGGCGGAGGGCGCCGACCCCTCCCCGGAGGGGATCGTGGACGGGGTCTGGGAGGACCTGCGCCGGTACGCGGGCGCGGTGGGCGACGACGTCGCACTGCTGGCGCTCGCGCCCCGGTGACCCGGGGCGGCTCGGTCAGCCCTTGCTCTTCGCGGCGTGCAGCGGGGGGCGGCCCTGCAGCCTGGCGGCCTCGGTGCGGATCTCCGGGAGCCTGGAGTACAGGTCCTGGCCGGGACAGTCCGTCATGTAGGCGTCGCGGTGGCCCGCGATGACGTGGAAGACCGCTTGCTCGCCCTTCTTGAAGCGGCTCTTGCTGTTGCTGGACACCAGGGTGACCTCGCCCCGGGGATCGATGTCGGACAGTCCGAGCTTCCAGGCGGCGATCCGGGCGATCGCCTCGGCCATGGCCTGCGGGACGCTGCCCTTGGCGTCGTAGGTGCCGATGGCGGCGATCCCCATGGTGTCCTTGTTGAAACCGATCGAGTGCGCCCCGGTGACGGGGCGGTCGGAGCCGCCGGCCCGCCCCTCGTAGATCGTGCCGCACTTGTCGACGAAGAAGTTGTAGGCGACGTCGTCCCAGTGACGGCTCTGGATGTGGCCGGAGTAGATGTCCCGGATGATCCGGGGCACGTCCTCGCAGGCGTAGTCGTTGCCGCTGTCGGTGTGGTGCAGGAACACGGCCTTGACCGTGGTGCTGTAGTGCGGGGGCTCGGTCCGCAGCGACTCGTCGGCCCCCCAGCTCTTGCGCGGCACGATGGCGGGTTCGTGGGCCGGGTAGAGCGGTACGCGCTGGAGCCTGGCCCGGGCGGCCAGGTCGGGGAAGGGCATGAGCTGGGGGCTCGGCGCGGGGCGGGCGTACACGGAGGGCGGGTCGATGTGGATGATCGCGCTGTGCACTCCGAGGGCGGCGACGGCGACGACACCGGCCGTCCCCGCGGCCGTCGCCCAGACGCGTGCGGTAGGCCGCGGACGTCCGGCCGCGCGGCGGCGCGCGTGCTTGGCCGCACGGTGTGAACCCATGAAATGAACATCAGCTCATATGACCGGCTTGCGTGGAGGGGACACGCCGGGCGGCCCGCGGACCTCACCCGGATGCCATGGCGGGTGCCCCGGAGTCCGCGGTGTCCCGGGGGGCTCCGCCGCCCGGGACGCCCGGATGTCCTCCCGCGCCCACCGGCCCTCCGCTGCGGGGGAGGGCCGGTGGGGCGCGGTCCTCACTTCAGGTAGGGCCCGTCGGAGCCGACCTTGCCCGGCGCGGCGTTGTCCCCGCCCAGGTCGAGGACGTACACGCGCAGATTGCCCTTGCCGGGCGCGTCGACCGACAGGTTTCCGCCGGTCACCGTCCTGACCGCGCCGGTCACCGCGTCCTTGTACGTGCCGTTGGGGATCCCGGTGAACGTGGCGCCGCCGCTCACCGTCACCAGCGCGAAGCTGTCCACCCCCGTGGCGGCGTCGGTGTAGCGGCGCTTGAAGGCCATCTCTCCGCTCACCCCGGCCGTCGAGTACTGCCCCGTCTGCAGCGCCGGGACCGCGCGCCGGATCTGGTTCAGCCGCTGCACGTGCTTGACCAGCGGCTGCGCGAGCGTCGTGGCCACCTGCCCGGACGCCGAGGCCACGCTGCCGAAGCCGGCGGCCGTGACGTCGCCCTCCAGGTGCGCCCCGTAGTAGGCGCGGCCCGTGGACGCCAGCGGGCAGGTCGGACCGCAGTCGATCTGCTTGCCCTTCTGGAACTCGATCTCCGATCCGTAGTAGAGCGCCGGGATGCCGCGGAAGGTCCACATCAGCGACATGTTCTCGGCCCACGCGTCGGTGCCCTCGGCGTAGCGGAAGGAGGACTTGTTGGGACCGTAGTCGTGGCTGTCGACGTAGACGACGTTGTAGGTCGCGTCACTGGTGCTGTCGTCGGAGTCCTTGCCGTTGTTGAAGGCGTTCGAGGCGGAGCCGAAGTTCATGTGCATCCGCATGTCGATGACGTTCATCCCGGAGAACCGGCTGTGGTCCGGGGCGTGGTAGCTGTTGCCGTTCAGGAAGGCGTTGTCGGAGACCGGCTGGTTGCCCGTGCCGAGCTGCTCCTCGTAGGTGTACTGCTCCAGCGCGGCGGTGGTGTCGTCGTCGCTGTACGTCCTGCGCTCCTTCCACGTGTAGAACTGCGCCGAGTGGTTGACCGAACCGCGGTTCCACTTGTCGTTGACGAAGGCCGCCACCTCGCCGAAGACGAAGAAGTCCTTCGCCTTCTGCGCGCCGAACCGCGCCGTGACCGCGTCGTACACGGCGGGTAGGAAACGGCGGTTCCAGGTGACGCGCGGAATGTGCACGGCCGTGTCGATGCGGAAGCCGTCCACCCCCATGCCGATGTACTTGTCGTAGGCGCCGATGAGGTAGTTCTGCACCTGGGGGTTCTCGGTGTTGAGGTCGGCCAGGTCCTCGTGCAGCCAGCAGCTGCGGGAGTCCTCGCCCTCCCAGTTGCCGATCCAGCACTGGTGGTAGTACTTCGAGGGGAACATGCCCGAGGTCGGGCTCGGCCACTGGCAGTTGTAGAGGGTGTAGCCCTCGGGGCTCCTTCCCCCGGTGGGGACGCCCCAGTTGACGCAGGTGTTGCCGGTGGGCTCGGCGGTCGACCACAGGTCGCCGTTGTAGTACGACTTCCCGGCGACCGGCTCGACGGTCAGGCCGTCGTATTCGAAGCCGTCCCGCTTCTGGTCGTAGTACCAGCTCCACTGGGAGTCGCGCACCCCGTACACGGTCGGTGTGAACAGGCCCTTGGCGCCCCAGCGCGAGCTGTGGTTGTAGACGACGTCCTGGTAGACCTTGATGCCCTTGGAGTGCGCGGCGTTGATCAGGTCCTGGTAGGAGGCGCCGGCCGACTCCATGCGCGGGTCGACCCGGTAGAAGTCCCAGCCGTGGTAGCCGTGGTAGTCGTAGTCCGAGCGGTTGAGGACGACGGGCGTGATCCAGATCGCGGAGAAGCCGAGGCCCTTGACGTAGTCGAGCTTGTCGACCAGCCCCTTGAAGTCGCCGCGGAACATGGGGTCGCCGCCCGCGGCGTTGCCGGACTTCACGTGCTGGCTGCCGCCGCGGTCGTTGGACGTGTCGCCGTCGTAGAAGCGGGCGGTGAGCACGAAGTAGATCGGGTCCTTGCGCGGGTCGCCGCCCAACGGCTCGCCCGGGGTGGTCCGCGGGGCCTCGCCGGTCGTGACCGCGGCGGGGGCGGAGGCGGCCGAGACGTTCCCTGCGGCGTCGAGCGCCTTGACGGTCCAGGTGTAGGCGGTGCGCTCCTCCAGGCCGGTCTGGCTCGTGACGGTCGAGGCGACGTGGGCGATCGACGTGCCCTTGGTGCCGCCGGTGCGGGTGACCTCGTAGCCGGTGACGGCCGTGTCGTCGGTGGCGGCGGTCCAGCTCACCACGACCGACGTGCCCGTCGCCTTCGCGGTCACCCCGGTGGGGGCGGTGGGCGCTGCCGTGTCGGGTTCGGAGTCCGCGCACGGGTCGTCGGCGTCCGGTGTCACGACCCTGTTCCTGACCGTGCTTATGCCTTCCGTGAGCCGGTAGTTGCCGCCGTTGTTGTTGTCCCAGGTGCCGTTGCCGTTGTTGAACGCGGCCTGCCAGGTCGTCGCGGTGCCGAGGTCGACCGTCGCGCGCACCCAGCCGGTGCAGGCCGCCTCCATGGCGACGCCTGGGACGGCCGTCCAGGCGCCGCCGGCCGGCGCCCAGTGCAGGTTGTAGGTGGCCCAGCCGACGGTGTCCGTGGCGTAGTAGACGGTCGCGCCGTGACCGGACGGTTCCCCCGTGCCGCTGCACGGGTCGCTGTGGGCGACGGTGCCGTCATTCACCGTGATCGTGCCGGTGCCGAGCCGGTAGTTGCCGCCGCCGTTGTTGTCCCAGGTGCCGTTGCCGTCGGTGAAGGTGGCCTGCCAGGTCGTCGCGGTGCCCAGGTCGACGGTGAGCCTGACCCACCCGGTGCAGGCCGCGGCCATCCGCGTACCGGGCGGGGTGGTCCAGGAGCCGCCGGTGGGCGCCCAGTGCAGGTTGTACGACGGCCAGTTGCGGTTGGTGGTCGAGTAGTAGACGGTGGCGGCGGTCGGTGCGGCGTCGGCGCAGGGGTCGGCCGTGGTCACCGCGCCGGAGGAGACGGCGCTGGTGCCGGTGCCGAGCCGGTAGTCGCCGCCGCCGTTGTTGTCCCAGGCGCCGCTGCCGTTGGTGAAGGCGGCGGAGAGCCCGCCGGCCCCGCCCAGGTCGACGGTCCTGGAGTACCAGCCGGGGCAGGCCGCCTCCATGGCGACGCCCGGCACGGTCGTCCAGGCGCCGCCGGTGGGTGCGTAGTGGAGGTTGACGGTGGTCCAGGCGGAGGCGGGACGGTAGTAGACCGTCGCCGTGGTGGCGGCGAAGGACAGGCCCGCCGGCAGCAGACCGAGCAGTAGACCGCCGACGAGCAACAGCACGGTGCGCAGCGCGCGATGGCGTCCAGGGCGCGCGGGTCGGTTCATACGGGGGCTCCTCGGGCAGGGGCCGCCGGGACGGCGGCCGGTGCGGGTGAGGCAGGCCCTCCCGCGCGCCACGAAAGGAACGGCCGTGAGTCTCCTGCAAGTTGCTGCAAGAAGCTTCATGAGATTACTGGGACATGACAGGGCGGTAAAGGGGTCGCGCAGCCGGACGCCCCGTAGCGGTCACGCGTCGACCCGGCGGCCCGGTCCGCCCGGAAAGCCGCGGCCCGGGGCCCGAACTCGGCCATCCGCGGCTTGAGGTCCGGCACCGGCGCGCAGTCCGCAGCGTCCATCCCCGCGACGTGGACCTCCAGCCCGTCGCCCCGCAAGATCTTGCAACGCGACACCCTCCAGCCGGTCGAGCCGGTTCTCGTCGCGTCCGCCGCCACCTGCTCCTCGGGGGACCCGGTCGCCGTCCTCGACCGGTTGCCGCTGCTCCGGATACGGATTACCACTACGTGAGACGCGTGTGTCGCTCAGTGGACAAGCGTGGCTACGGTGGAGGTCATGACGCGGGAATGGGACGCCTCCACCTACGACAGCCTGCCGCTGCCCCACACCCAGTGGGGCCGCAGGACCCTGGACCGCCTCGCGCCGCGCGGCGACGAGCGCGTGCTCGACCTGGGCTGCGGCACAGGACGCGACACGGAAGCGCTGCTCGGCCTGCTCCCGCACGGTCGTGTCGTCGCCGTCGACGGCTCGCTTCGCATGCTGGACCGGCTGCGCGACCGCCTCGCCGGGCGGCTGGACCGCGTCGAGGTCGTGCACGCCGACATCACCGGCCCTCTCCCCGTGACGGGCCCGGTGGACGCCGTCACCAGCGTCGCCACCTTCCACTGGATCCCCGACCACGCCGCGCTCTTCCGTGGCATCGCGCGCGTCCTTCGCCCCGGCGGACGCCTCGTCGCCGAATGCGGCGGGCAGGGCAACATCGCCGCCGTGTCGGCCGCCGTCGACGACGTCCTCGGCCGGCGGCCCGCCGTCTGGAACTTCGCGGGCGCCAAGGAAACCGAACGGCGCCTGCTGGACGCCGGCTTCACCGACGTCGACGTCGCCCTCGTGCCCGATCCAGCCCGGCTCGAACCCGGCCCGCAACTGCTCTCCTACCTGGCCGTCGTCGTCCTCGGCGGACACCTGGAACGTCTCCCCGCCGAGGAGCACGAGGCCTTCGTCCACGCCGTCGCCGAGCGCCTGCCGGAGCCCGTCGTGGACTACGTCCGCCTCACCGTCTCCGCGACACGCGGCCCCGACGCCGCCAGAGCGTAATTCACTTGCGGCCACGGTTCCCCGCGGGAACGATCACCCCTGCGCCGCCCGGCACGGGCGGCCCGTGACCGTACGCAGCCGCGGACGGCCGGAGGAGCTTCCGAGGAGACGTCCGCACCCTGTACACCGGCTTCGACCACCTGCCCTACCCGGCCCGCATGCGGGCCGTCGCCGACCACGTCCGCTCCCTCGACGACGCCGCCTACCGCGCCGCGCACGCCGCCCTCGATGCCGGCGGCCCGGACGACCGGCACCTCGCGCTCTTCCTCGCCGTCGTCCGCCGTGACCTCGCTGCCGTGACCGCCGCTCTCGAAGACCCCTTGCTGCGCCGCCGCGCCCTGGCGGCCGCGATCCGGCTCCCCGTCCCCGGCGAGGCCCTGGCCCGGCTCGCGTTGGACGGGACGAGGGACGTACGGCACGACACCTTCCGCGTCCTGCGGCTCTCCCGGCGCCGCGGACTCGCCGCCCGGCTGCTGCCCCAGGTGCGTGAGCGCCACGGCGACAGCGAGGCGGCCCACCTGCTGCCGGCGTGTGCGCCCGACGTCGCGGCGGAGTGGCTGCCCCGCCTCGACGTGCCCCACGGCGTGCTCGTGCCGCTCGCCCGGACCGCGCCCGGAGCGGTCGCGGACCACCTGGTCGGGCTCGGCGAGCAGTCCTACGACCACTACTCCTGGTACACCGTCATGCGCCGTCACTGGCAGCTCGCCGAGACCGTCGCCCGCCGGGACCCCGCAGCCGCGGTACTGCTCGCCGAGAAGGCACCGCACTTCACGACGGACGTGGTGACCGCCGCCGCGCTGCGCCGGCCCCGGGATCTGCTCGCCGCCGTCCGCCGGGCGCGCCCGGAGAGCCTGCCGCTCCAGGAGACGCCGCTGTCCCGGCGTGTCCGGCGCGCGCTCCGCGACCTGACGCCGGAGGAACTCGCCTCCCTCGCCTCCGTCTTCCGCACCCCGGACGAGTGCCCTCCAGGGCCGGCCGACGCGCTCACCGCTGATCCGCTCCTCGTCCTCCTGCCCGCCGGCCTGCGGGCCGGTCTCGTCCGGGAGCGGATGCCCGCCCCGGAGAGCCGCGAGACGATTCCCTTCCGCAGCATCGCCGCGCTGGAGCCCGGGGAGCGTGCCGCGCTCGTGCGGCCGATGCTGCGGGCGCGTCCCGGTCGACGGGACCGCTTCTGGCCGGTCATCGGCACGCTGCTGCCACTCCCCGAGGCCGAGGAGCTGTATCGGCAGGCCACCGACAGCTTCGCCCCCCACGTGCGGCGGGACGCCTGGCCCGCGCTGCTCGCCGCCGCCGCGCACCACGGTGACCCCGCGGAGTACGGGCGGGTGTTCGCCTCCTGCGAGCGTGCCTGGCACGACCAGTTCGGCGTGCGCCAGGCCGCGCTCGCGCAGGCGGGCGCCGCTCCCACCCGGCTGCTGGCCGCCGTCCCCTATGCGGCGTTGCGGGACGCCGCCCTCACCACGGTCCAGTCCGGGGACTCCACCGCCTACACCCTGGAGTGCGCGGATCGCCTGCTGCGACGCGTCGTCCTGGGCGCCGCTGCGCACGGCGACCACGGTCGTGCCGGGGCCGTCGCGCTGCTGCTCGCACAGGTCGTCGCGGATCCACGTCACCAGGGGGCGCGGGCACCACTCGTCGTGGACCGCGCCACCGCCCGGGCGATCTGGTCGGCGGCGCCACAGGAGGGCGCTGCATCCGGGAAGGTGCTCGGGCTCGCCGTGCTGCTGGAACGACACGCTTCCGCGCTCCCCGGATGCGACGCCCTCCTCGCCCGCACCGCGCTCGAGGACGAGGACCCCGCCGTCCGGGCGCGCGCCGCCGAGGCATGGCTGGCCGACCCCGCGAAGCGCGAGGAACGCGTCGCCCGGCTCCTTGCCTCCGGGCGGCCGCTCACCGACGTGCCCCGCGTGCTGTGGACGGTGGTGCGCCGCCGCACCGACCTGCTCGAGGCACTGCTGTCGGTCGAGGGCAGCGGTGCCCGGGCGCCCCGGCTTCCGGAGACCGCCGCGGGCCGCTGGCTGCCCGCGCAGCGCGCCGCTTTCGTCCGCCGCCTCACGGCCGTCGCCGATGACCCCGAGCTTCCCCTGCGGCGGCGCGTCGATGCGGCGGTCCTGTTGCGGGACGCCCCCGCTCTGCGACGGCTGGTCGCGAACGGGGCACCACAGCCCGTCGTGGCCGCCGCTTTGACTTCCCTCGGACGTGTGGCGGACCGCGGCGCGCTCGAGCCGTTGCTGGAGCACGCCGCCCTGGGCTGGGTCCGCGGCCGTGCCGCGATGGCGGGGCTGCGCCGACTTCTCGACAAGGTCCCGGACGCGGAGGCCCTCGAAAGACTGGGTGGGATCGTGCGCGACTCGCGGGCGCCGGTCGGTTCACGGAAGGAGGCGGCGCGCGCCCTCGGCGAACGGCCCGGCGAGGAGGCCTTCGGCGTCGTGCTCGCCGCCTGGGACGTGCCGGACCAGCATTGTGACGTACTCGCCGTGCTGGCGGCCCCGTTGACCCGCCGCCTCGAACACCCCGGGGTCGCGGCCCGGTTGCGCCGTGGGTTGGCCCACGAGTCCGTACGTGAGGAGGTCCTGCGCCGCCGCCCCGGCCTCGCGCCGGCCGCCCGGGTGACGTACAACCGCTTCCTGGCCGAGGTGGTGCGTGAAGGCGGTGCAACGGAGGTCGTGACCGCGGCCTGCACTGCCTTGGGCAACACCGGCGGCGCGCAGGGCGCCGACGAGGCGGTCGCCGCCGCGCTTGCGGCCGCGCTCGCCGACGAGGCCCGCTCCCGGGAGGAGCGGCTCGTCGCCGGGACCGTGCTCGGCGCGCTCGCCCGGTCCGGGCCCGCTGTCGCCGAGCTGCGGAGGGCGTTGGACGCCCTCGTGGAGCAGGCGGAGCTGTCCGCGCTCCACTCCCTGGCGACGGGCCGGCGGCCACCCGTCGCGGCGGTGCACGATGCGTACGCCGACGCCCTCGAACGGGCGGGGCTGCCAGGGGCAGCCACCCGCGTCGCCTACGAGGCGGCTTTCACGGCGGTGCGCGAGGGAGACGGCGGCCTGGCCCGCTGGGACCGCTGTGTGCGGCTCGCCGAGCGGCATCCGGACACCCTCGGTTCCGGCGCCTACCCCCAGCCGGTCTCCGGCGCCCCTGATCCGTTCGGGCCGATGCTCGACGTGGCCCGCGACTTGGGCGGGCGCACGAGTGCCGTCGCGGGGCTGCTGGCCGTGCGCCTCGTCGACCACGGCGGTAGATCCAGCGGGTGGGCGGATCCCTGGCCGGCCGAGCTGACCGCCCTGCGCGGCCACCCCGTCCCGGACGTGGCGGAGGCGGCGCTGATCGTGGGGCTGCGGCGGGAGGTCTCCGCAGCCGGGTAGGACGTGGGCCTGTGAATCACGCGGTACTGGCGGCCGGTCGGGCCGGGCGCGCGGCCGGTGCCGTGCTCCGTGTGGGCGCTGGCCGCGTGCGTCCGTCACAGACGCCGCGTCATGCGCAGTTCCGTCAGGTACCGCTTGACGACGCGGCCGCCGTGGCGGCCGTCGATCAGCGCGCGGATACAGCCGAGCAGCCCCTGCCTGCGGGTGGCGGACAGGGCGCGGTGGTTGGAGTAGCTGAGCAACAGGTCCAGGTACTCGTCCGTGCTGTACGGCAGTTCGCGCTCGTAGCGGTGGAAGACGGCCGGCCCGAAGCGCCCGGAGCGGTCCGTCTCCCCGCTGTCGGCGGGCACGAGGGCCGCCGCGCGTGGCCGCAGGCCCGGCGGTGTCGCCGGGTCGAAGCGCTCGTAGCACTCCTGGACGTCCGCGAAGAAGGACCGGGTGCCGCCGTCCACGTGGTGGGTGCCGATGACGGCCAGCACCCCGCCGGGGCGCAACGCGTCGGCGGACTTCACGACCGCCACGGCGGGGTCGATCCAGTGGAACGCCGTGGCCGAGACGACGGCGTCGAACGGCTCGTCCGGGAGCGGCCACTCCTCGAACGCCGAGACGACCACCTCGACCCCGGGGAACCCCGCGAGCCGGCGCCGGGCAACCGCCGCCATGGACGCGCCCAGCTCGACGGCCGTCACACGGAAGCCGCGCTCCGCGAGCGGCACGGTGGCCTGCCCGGTCCCGCAGCCGATCTCCAGCACGCGTGCGCCGGGACCGAGCCCCGCGACCCCGGCCAGGTCGTCGAAGACCACGCCGGGATACCCGGGGCGGACCCGGTCGTACAGCTCGGCGTCCTCGTCGAAGACGCCCCTCAGCGAACTCCGGTCGCCCACCCGTCGAGAATACGGCCCGTGCCTAGTCCGGCGGCAGGGGAACGGCAGGCCCCTGCGGCGACGCGAGGAGCACGTTGTGGATGTAGTCCTCGACCGCCGCGTCCAGGCCCACGTCGCCCTGGGCCCGCTCCGACATGAGCCAGCGGTGCTCCAGCAGCTCGTGGTAGATCTGCGCGGTGTCCAGCGAGCCGCGCAGCTCGCGCGGCACGGCGCGGACCGTCGGGCGGAAGACGTCGCGCACCCACCGGTGGGCCAGCACCTCGGGGCGGGCGCCCAGCGGGTCGCCCGGGGCGTAGTCCTCCTGGCTCGCCATCCACGTCTCGAGGTCGTTGAGGAGGCTGCGGGCCTGGTTCTCCTCGGCGTCCAGGCCGGTGAGGCGCAGCAACTGGCGCTGGTGGTGCCCGGCGTCCACGACCTTGGGCAGGAAGGTGACGTCGTCGCCGTCGGGCGACTTCTGGATCTGCATCTCCGCCACGTCGAAGCCGAGCTCGTTGAGCCGCCGGATGCGCCGGTCGATGTAGTGCCGCTTCGCCACCGGGTACACCGACTCGCGGGTGAGCTCGTGCCACAGCTCCTCGTAGCGGTCCGCGATGGCCTGCCCGAAGGTGACCGGGTCCACCGACGGGTGCAGCGATCCGCCCGCTTCCAGGTCCATCAGCTCGCCCGCGATGTTCACCCGGGCCACCTCGATGTCGTACTCCCGCTGGCCGCGCGAGAGGGTGGGCTGGATCTGCCCGGTCTCCGCGTCCACCAGGTAGGCGGCGTAGGCGCCCGCGTCACGGCGGAAGAGGGTGTTCGACAGCGAGCAGTCGCCCCAGGCGAAGCCCGCCAGGTGCAGCCGGACCAGCAGCACCGCGAGCGCGTCCAGGAGCCGGTTGACCGTGCCCGGGCGCATCGTCGTCTCGAACATCGAGCGGTACGGCTGCGAGCCGCCCAGGTGGCGGGTGATCAGCACCGGCTCAAGGGGCTCGCCGCGGTCGTCGGTGCGGCCGGTGACGACGGCGAGGGCGTCGACCGCGGGTATGCCCATGCGGTCCAGGTCGCGCAGCAGACCGTACTCGCGGACGGCCGCCCACTCGCCGACCTCCTTGACCGCCACGACCTCGTCGCCGGCCAGGGCGAAGCGGACGACGTGCCGCGAGATGCCGCGCGGCAGCGCCACCAGGTGCTCCTCGGGCCACTCCTCCAGCGGCACGTTCCACGGCAGGTCGAGGAGGGTCGCCGGATGGTCCGGGGAGGTCGCGGTGATCTGCAGGTCCATGCCGCCCAGTCTGCGGCAACGGGTTGACCGGGCGGGACACCGGGGGCGGCGCATACGCTGCGGGACATGAGGGAACGGCTGGTGGTCATCGGTGGGGACGCCGCGGGGATGTCGGCGGCGTCGCAGGCGCGCAGGAGGAAGGGGCCGGACGAACTGGAGGTGATCGCCTTCGAACGCGGGCGGCGCACCTCCTACTCGGCCTGCGGTATCCCGTACTGGATCGCGGGCGACGCCGCAGGACCGGAGAAGCTGATCGCCCGCACCCCCGAGAAGCACCGCTCCCACGACATCGACGTCCGGCTCGGCACCGAGGTCGTCGAGATCGACCGGGACCGCGGGCGGGTGCGCACCCGTGACGTACTCGGGGCCGAGGAGTGGACGGGGTACGACCAGCTCGTCATCGCCACCGGCGCCGTGCCCAAGCGCCCCCCGATCCCCGGCATCGACGCGGACGGCGTGTACGGGGTGCAGATCCTCGACGACGGCGAGGACATCATCGACGCCCTCGCCGACAGGTCCCCGCGGAACGCCGTCGTGGTCGGCGGCGGCTACATCGGCGTGGAGATGGCCGAGGCCATGCTGCGGCACGGGCTGCAGGTCACCCTGGTGGAAGCCGCCGAGCAGCCCATGGCGACCCTCGACCCGGACATGGGCCGGCTCGTGCGGGAGGCCATGGAGGGGCTCGGCATCTCCGTCGTCACCGGAGCGCCGGTGCGCGAGGTGCTCACCGGGACGGACGGCCGGGTCCGCGCCGTCGCCACCGACGGGGGCGAGTACCCCGCGGACGTCGTCGTGCTCGGCCTCGGCGTCGCGCCCAGCACCGGCCTCGCCCGCGACGCGGGTCTGCCGCTCGGCGCGTACGGCGGGCTGCTCACCGACCGCGCGATGCGCGTGCGCGGCGAGGAGGCGATCTGGGCCGGCGGCGACTGCGTGGAGGTCCTCAACCTGGTCTCCGGCGCCATGCAGCACATCCCGCTGGGCACCCACGCCAACAAGCAGGGCCGGGTCATCGGCACCAACATCGGCGGCGGCTACGCCACCTTCCCCGGCGTCGTGGGCACCGCCGTCAGCAAGGTCTGCGACCTGGAGATCGCCCGCACGGGATTGAAGGAGTCGCAGGCGCGGGCCGCCGGGCTGCAGTACGTCACCGCGGTCATCGAGTCGACCAGCAGGGCCGGCTACTACCCCGGCGCCGCCCCGATGACGGTCAAGGCCATCGCCGAGCGGCTCACCGGGAGGCTGCTCGGGCTGCAGATCGTCGGCCGCGAGGGCGCGGGCAAGCGGGTGGACATCGGCGCGGTGGCGCTCACCGCGGGCATGACGGCCGAGCAGATGACCGCGCTCGACCTGGGCTACGCCCCGCCGTTCTCGCCGGTGTGGGACCCGGTCCTGATCGCCGCGCGCAAGGTCGACGGCAAGGTCTGGGCGGACGGCCAGGGCGCCTGACCGTACTCGTGCGCGCTCAGGAAGGGCGTACAGCCAGCTTCTCCAGGGACTCCAGCAGGCCGGGGAGCTCCGGCCCCCGGCCGACCGGCAGCACCTCGCCGGGCTCCTCGTCGAGCAGCACGAAGGCGATGTCGTCCGTACGGGCCACCAGGCTCCAGTCCTCGCCGTCCACGCGCAGGGTGCGGACGCCCTCGCCGGCGGCGGTCGAGCGTATGCGGCCGGGGGGCGGGGGCGTCCGCAGGTACCCCTGGGCGGCCTCCAGTGCGCGGCGGACCCCGGGGTGGAGGCCGCCGGCGCCGGGTTCCGGGGCACCGGGCTCGGCGGGCTCGCGTTCGGCGGCCTTGGGCTGGGTGCCGGCGGTGCCGGTGCCGGCGGACCCGGTGCCGGCGGACCCGGTGCCGTCGGGCTTCTTGCCGGAGCTTTCGGCGGAGTCCTTCCCGGACGGCTCAGGGGACCGCTCCCCGGAGTCCTTGCCGGCCTGCGCGGTCGTACCCGGCGCATCGGATCCGACGGTGCCGCCGGTGTCCTTCGCCTCGCCGTCCTCGTCCGAGGTGTCCGAGGTGTCCGACTCGTCCCCCGCGTCGAGCTGTTCCCGCCAGACCCGCCAGCGGAGCGCTATCTCGTCGGCGCCGAGGCGACGCTGCGCCGGGCCCCACGTCGTGGTGTCCGGCGGCGCGAGCGGCGGGCCGCTCTCCTCCTCCGGCGGATCATGGGGATCGGGGACGCCGGGCGCCGCCACCGCGACCGGCAGCGGCCACCCGGGCAGCGCGGCGACGACGGAGCGCGCGTCGGGGGAGAGGTCGTACTCCAGCCCGCAGTCCCACGCGGCGAGGGCGCACGCCACCATCGCCGTGTCGCTGATCGCCACCGTCCACCGGGCGCCCGCCCCGTCCTGGCCGAAGACGAGGCCGTAGCCGTCGTCCACCGGCTGCAGCCCGAGTTCGGCGCAGGCCGCCGGATAGTCGTCGGCCAGGACGCCCGGGAACTGCGCGGGCGTCAGCATCGCCGCCGTGAGCACGAACAGCGCTTCGTCGTCCGTCGCGGACACGGGCATCCCCTCTCCGGTGTGTTCGCAGTGGTGGGCGCACCCTAACCACCGGGTAACACCCGCGTCGAGACCGGGGCCGCGCCTGTGGAAAACCGTTCGGCGGCCGGATCGCCGCCTTCTACGCTCACGGCATGGTCAACTCCCGCCCCCACCACGGCGGCCGCCCGTGAGGAAACGGCGCCGTCGCCTCCGCTTCGACGGCCGCGAGTTCGTGTGGACGGCCCGCATCGGGCACGCCGGCCAATCCGACGGCACCTGCCGCCGTGCGGTCCTCGTCCGCGTGACGGACGCCGCCGCCCCCGGTGGCCGTGCCCTCGTCGCCGATCTCGTGTCGGCTTCCGGGCCCGGACCGTGGGGGTACTGCGTCACCGACACCGCCCATCCCACCCCGCGGGACGTGCGCCTGCTCGTCGAGCACGCGCTCTCCGCCGGCTGGGATCCCACCGTCCGCGGAACCCCCCTCGTGCTCACCGCGGGCGGCGGCGACCCCGGCCTCCCGGGGTTCCGGCTGCCCGCGGACGGGAACTCCCCTGGGTGAGAGGGGTGATGCGGATGGCCACCTGGCTCCGGAGGTTCACCGACGCGCGGCCGCCCGGGAGGTCCGCGAAGCCCCCGCCGCCCGGCGCGGAGCCGTCACGCCGAGCCTCCCGCGAGCGCAACCTCTTCGAGGCGGCGGCAGCCCATGTCGCGGCCTCCGTCGAAGGGGACGAGGAGGCGGTCGAGGCCGCTTCGGCGCGTGTCGCACCGGAGGCGCTGATGTTCGGGATCAGTGAACTCGCGCGGCGCGCCGTCGTGGTGCTCGCCCAGGAGCGCGGCGTCCCGCCGCGCGTGGTCGCCCGGTCGCTGCTCGGGCTCCCCGAGGTCTGAGGCGCCCGCCGCCCGGGTGCCGGGCCCCGTCCGGGCCCGTCAGCCCCGCGCCTCCACGGCGGGCGTGGCCGCGGACTCCCGGGGGCCGTACCCGGGGAGGAAGAGCCGCATGGAGCAGTGGTCCTCGGCCTCCACGCCGACCTCCGTGCCCCAGTAGGCGCTCAGCCGGTGGGCGACGTCGACCAGCCGTCGCCGCTCCTCGGGCGAGTACGCCGGGAAGCGCACCCAGCCGCGGTCGGAGACGGCGCGGCCGAGGTCGTTGAAGAGCGCGGACCGTGCCCGCTGCTCCTCCTCGTCCGTCAGCGGGGTGGGGTCCCCCTCGCGGGGCACCAGCCGGACGTTGTACAGCTCTCGGGTCACGGGTGGCCTCGCACTCCTCGTCGTTCGGACGTCCGCAGGCTACCGCCGGGGGCGCCGGGGCGAGGGGGAGGCGGGGCGAGGGGGAGGCGGCGTTCAGCCGAGTTCCGCCCGCGCGGTGGTGCGGGCGAAACTGCGGCGCGACCGTCGTGACGGTCCCGCTCCCGGTCGCCGGCGCCGGTCACGACATCGTGGTCGGCAACCCGCCGCCTACGCCGTCGCCGTCGCCATTGCGAGGAACCGCTCGTCGGTGTCGGTGTAGGAGGTCATGGTCCATCCCGAGGACTCCAGCAGGGGCCTGAGGTTGGGCTCGGCGCGCAGGTCGTCCGGGGTCAGCTCACGGCCCTGCCGGGCGGCCAGCGCCGCCCGGCCGATCGGGTGGAAGAGGGCCAGCCGGCCGCCGGGCCGGGTGACCCGGGCCAGCTCCCGCAGGCAGGAACGAGGTTCCGGCAGGTGCCCGATCAGCCCCGCGGCGAAGACGGCGTCCATGGTGGCGTCGCGCAGCGGTAGCCGGGCGCAGTCGGCCAGCAGCAGGGCGCCGTGTTCCCGGCGCCCGGCCCGTACCGCGGCGCCCAGCATCTCGGGGGTCAGGTCGGCGCCGACGACCGTCCCTGAGGCGCCCACGGCCGCGCGCAGGAAGGGCAGCGCCCTGCCGGTGCCGCATCCGGCGTCGAGCGCCGCCTGGCCGTTCCGCAGGCCCAGTTCGGCCACGCCGGCCCGGTAGGCGGGCGCGTCGTCGGGGTAGCGCGTCTCCCAGTCGGCGGCGCGGGCGGCGAAGAACGCGCGGATCTGCGCGGGGTCGGTGTGCACGGCGGTCCACCTCCGGTTCGGGGCGCACCCCGGGGCGCACGGGACGCGGGGCATCATGGTCGCATGATCCCGTTCCGTTCCGTCGTCCTGTTCCTGCTCGCCGCGCTGCTGGAGATCGGTGGCGCCTGGCTGGTCTGGCAGGGGCTGCGGGAGCACCGGGGATGGGCGTGGATCGGGGCCGGCGTCGTCGCCCTGGGCCTGTACGGGTGCGTCGCCACCCTGCAGCCGGACGCCGAGTTCGGCCGCATCCTCGCCGCCTACGGCGGGGTGTTCATCGCGGGCTCGCTCGCGTGGGGGATGGTGGCGGACGGCTTCCGGCCCGACCGCTACGACGTGACGGGCGCCCTGGTGTGCCTGGTGGGCGTGGGAATCATCATGTACGCGCCGCGCGGTGGCTGAAACACGCTTCCCTTGTGCAGGTTCGTGCCGCACGCGATCGTCGGGGACCGCATCCTGAAAGCACGCTGTCAAATAAGGCAGGGTTACGACATGGCCCGAGCGTGCGACCACCCCCGCACTAGCGTCCCGGGGCCATGGGACACATCGACCACGCCGCCTTCGGCTGGCTGACCCCGCTGCTCTCGTACGCCATGGCGTGCGTCGGCGCCGCGCTGGGGCTGCGCTGCACCGTACGGGCCCTGGCCGCGACCGGCCGTTCCCGGCCCAACTGGCTGCTCACTGCGGCGAGCGCCCTCGGCACGGGCATCTGGACGATGCACTTCGTCGCCATGCTCGGCTTCCGCGTCACCGGCACCGAGATCCGCTACAACGTCCCCCTGACCGTCCTCAGCCTCGTCGTCGCCATGGTGGTGGTCGGCCTCGGAGTCTTCGCCGTCGGTTACGGCGGCGGCCGCTTCCGGGCCCTCGTGGCCGGCGGCCTCACCACGGGCGTCGGCGTGGCCAGCATGCACTACCTGGGCATGGCCGCCGTCCGGCTGCACGGAGCGGTGTCCTACGAACCGTGGCTCGTGGCGCTGTCCGTCGTCATCGCCTGGGCCGCCGCGACCGCCGCCCTGTGGGCCGCGCTCACCATCCGCCGCCCCGTGGTCGTCGCCGGCGCCTCCCTGGTGATGGGCGCCGCCGTCAGCAGCATGCACTACACCGGGATGCTGGCCGTGCAGGTCCGGGTCCGGCCCTCGGCGGAGGTGCTGCCCGGTTCCGGCGCGACCGCGTTCCTCTTCCCCCTCATCGTCGGTCTCGGCTCCTACCTCTTCCTGACCTCCGCCTTCGTCGCGCTCTCCCCGACGGCGAGGGAACGCATCGCCTCCGCGACCGCCCAGCGCGTCGGCGAGGGGGCCCTGTGACGCCGCCACGGGGCCGCAGAGCGCACGCCGGGCTCCCCGCGCACGAGGAGGCCCCGGGCATGGCCGAGGGCGCAGGGGGCGAGGGGACGCGGGGCCGGCTGAGCCTGCGGCCGCGGAGCGTACGCGCGAAGATCGTGTCCCTCCTGATGGTGCCCGTCGTCTCCCTGATGGCGCTGTGGGCCTTCGCCGCCGTCACCACGGCCCAGGACCTCTCCGGGCGGCTGCGTGCACAGCACATTGCAGAAACGATCCGCGAGCCGGTCGCCGACACCGTGACCGCCCTGCAGGCCGAACGCCGCGCCGCTACCCGCTACCTGGCCCGGCCCACCAGCGGGGCCGCCGCCGAACTGAGCAGACGCGCCACGGCCACCGACCGGGCCGCCGCCCTGCTGCAACTCGGCGGCGGCCACACCGTCGCCGACGGCACCGGTCTGCCGGGCACCGCGGCCGTACGGGTCCGCACCTTCGTGGGCGACCTGCGGCGCCTGCGGGCACTGCGCCCCGGCATCACCCGCGGAGCGGCGGACTGGCGGCAGACGTACCGCTCCTACACCGACGCCGTCACCGACGGCTTCGCGATCGGCGGCGCCCTTGCGACGTCCCGAGGCGAGCGCACGGCCCTGGAGATCGGCCGCGCCGCGGAACAGCTGTCCCGGGAGGACGCCCTGCTCGCCGCGGCCGCCCTCACCCGCGACCTGCCCACGGACCGCTACCGCGACCTGAGCGGCGCCGTCACCGCGCGCCGCGTCCTGCTCGCCGGCTCCGTCGCCGACCTCGGCGGCGACACCCGAACCGCCTGGGAACGGCTGGCCCGCTCCACCGCGTACACCGACCTCGAGGCCATGGAGGACGCCGTCCTCGGCGCCGGGCCCGGCAAAGCGGCCGCGGCCGGGGTGACGTCCGACTCCTGGGACCAGGCCGCGGCACAGGTGCTGTCCGGACTCGGCAAGGTCGCCACCTCCGCCGCGCCCGCCGACCGGACCGTCGTCCAGGGGCTGTTGAACACCTCGGGCATCGCCGTCCTGCTCGGCCTCCTGGGCGTCGTCGCCTCCCTCTTCATCTCCGTACGGATCGGCCGCGGCCTCGTCGTCGAACTGATCGGCCTGCGCAACACCGCGCTCGAACTCGCCCGCCGCAAACTGCCGCGGGCCATGCGGCGGCTCCGCGCCGGCGAGGAGATCGACCTCGGCAAGGAGGCGCCCCTCGGCAGGCACGGCGCCGACGAGATCGGCCAGGTGGCCGAGGCGCTGGCCACCGTGCAGCGCGCCGCGCTCCGTGCCGCCGCGGAGCGTGCCGAACTCGTCAACGGGGTCTCCGGGGTCTTCGTCAACCTCGCCCGGCGCAGCCAGGTGCTGGTGCACCGTCAGTTGGCGCTGCTGGACAGCATGGAACGGCGCACCGAGGACCCGGGCGAGCTGGAGGACCTGTTCCGGCTCGACCACCTCACCACCCGCATGCGGCGGCACGCCGAGGGCCTGATCATCCTCTCCGGCTCCGCTCCGGGCCGCGCCTGGAGCAGGCCGGTGCCCCTCACCAATGTGGTGCGCGCCGCCGTCGCGGAGGTCGAGGACTACGCCCGTGTCGAGGTACGCCGGCTGCCCCTGGCGGCGGTCGTCGGTTCCGCCGTCGCCGACCTCACCCATCTGATCGCCGAACTCGTCGAGAACGCGACCCAGTTCTCCCCGCCGCACACCAAGGTGCGCGTCTACGGCGAGCAGGTCGGCAACGGCTACGCCCTGGAGATCGAGGACCGCGGCCTCGGCATGGGCAAGGAGGCGATGGCCGAGGCCAACCGGCGCATCGCGCAGACCCAGGCGCTCGACCTGTTCGACAGCGACCGGCTGGGACTGTTCGTCGTCAGCCGGCTCGCCCGGCGGCACGACGTCAAGGTGTCCCTGCGCTCCTCCCCGTACGGCGGCACCACCGCCGTCGTCCTGCTGCCCACCGCCCTGCTCGACATGAGGGCACCCGAGGCCCGCGCCCCACGGGGTGCCGGGACGGGGGGCGCGGTGTCCGGCCCGCACGGCCCCCGCCAGGGGGCCGCGGAGGTCCCGCCCCCGGCGGCGGCCTCCCCGCGCGGCGACGGCGACGGGCTGCCGCGCCCCTCCACGCCCCGGCCCGTCCGCCGGCCGGAGCCCGCGACGGCGTCCGTACCCTCCCCCGCCCGCGGTGGTGCGCCCGCTCCCGTCGCCGTCGGCGCCCCCGGGGCCGCGCCTGCCACGGACGGCGGACTCCCGCGCCGGGTACGCCGCGCGAGCCTCGCTCCGCAGCTCCTGGAGCCCCGCGCACCCGAACACGTCCCGGGGCCGCTGGAGACGGGGCACGACGTCCCCGAGCGGACGGCGGAGCAGGCGCGTTCGACGATGGCCGCCTTCCGTCGCGGCTGGATCCGCGGCGGCGGTGCCGGAGCCCGCGACGCCGCCGACGGCGGGCCGGGCGGCGCGCGCCCTCCGCGGCCCGCCCCGGACCACGGCGGCACCCGGCCCGCACCCGGAGGTCCCGGCCACGTGCACGGCCCGGACCGAACGGACGGGGACGGCGAGCAGGACGCCGCCCGCACCACCGACCCGGCACCCCGCGAAGGAGAGCATGGATGATCGACGCATCGAACCGGTCCGTTGAACTGGACTGGCTGCTGGACGACCTGACCGACCGGGTGGCCCACGTCCGTCACGCCGTGGTGCTGTCGGGCGACGGCCTGGCCGTGGGCTCGTCGCGCGGGCTGACCCGGGAGGACGCCGAACACCTGGCGGCCGTCGCCTCGGGCTTCCACAGCCTCGCCAAGGGCGCCGGACGCCACTTCGCGGCCGGCCGGGTCCGGCAGACCCTGGTCGAACTCGACCAGGGCTTCCTCTTCGTGGCCGCCGCGGGCGAGGGATCGTGCCTCGCGGTGTTCACCGGTGCGGACGCCGACGTCGGCCTGATCGCCTACGAGATGGCGCGCCTCGTCAAGCGCGTGGGCGAGCACCTGCACACCCCGGCGCGCCTCGGCGCCGCCGGACCGGCCGCCGGCTGACCGGCGTACGGGTGATGGACCGCGGCTACCCGCGTGGGCCGGACGGCCGCTGGTACGACGACGCGGCCGGGCCCCTGGTGCGTCCGTACGCCTTGACGGGCGGCCGCACCCGGCCCGGCACCGCGGTCGCCGCCCTGGACCTGATCGCCCTGGTGCTCGCCGAACCCGGCGCCGCCGACGATCCCGCGCTCGAACCGGAGCACAACGCGCTGCTGGCGCTGTGCCGTGACGAGCCCCTTTCGGTCGCGGAGCTGGCGGCCGACACCGACCTGCCGCTGGGGGTCGTCCGCGTCCTCCTCGGCGACCTCCTGACGCTCGGCAGCGTACGGGTGAGCACCCCCGTGGCGCCGGCGCACCTACCCGACGAGCGCATCCTGCGAGAGGTGATCGATGGACTCCGGGCACTCTGAGACGCCGGTCATGGCCCTGAAGATCCTCATCGCGGGGGGCTTCGGGGTCGGCAAGACCACCATGGTGGGCGCGGTCAGCGAGATCCGGCCGCTGCGCACCGAGGAGCAGCTGACCGAGGCCGGACGGCATGTGGACGACACCCTGGGCGTCGAGCGGAAGTCCACCACCACCGTGGCGATGGACTTCGGCAGGATCACCATTCGGGCGGGGCTGTCGCTCTACCTGTTCGGCACTCCCGGCCAGGACCGCTTCTGGTTCCTGTGGGACGAACTGTCACAAGGGGCGCTCGGCGCGGTCGTGCTGGCCGACACCCGTCGCCTGGAGGACTGCTTCCCGGCCGTGGACTTCTTCGAGCACCGCAAGATCCCGTTCGCCGTCGCCGTCAACCGCTTCCCCGGGGCGCTGGAGCACCGCCCCGAGGACATCGCGCGCGCCCTCGACCTGCAGGACGGCACACCGGTCGTCCTATGCGACGCCCGGGACCGGGCCTCGGGCAAGGAGGTGCTGATCGCCCTCGTCGAGCACGCGGGGCGGATGCACGCTGCCCGTCTCCTGGAGTCGGTGCGCTGACGCCCCCTGCGCGGGGCGGGGCACCTTAGCAGAACGGGACCCGCGGTGAAGGAATTCACAGTGCATTGAGAGAGGGCCGAACCGGGTGCGTACAGGTGGCCAGACGGGGCGCACGGGCCCCGACGCCCCTACCGCTCAAGGAGTCCAGATGCACAAGCGGATCGGTGCCGCAGTCGCCGGAACGGCCGCTGCCCTCCTCCTCGCCACCGCCTGCGGCGGGTCGAACGGCTACAACCAGGCCAGCAGCGTGGCGCCGGCGGCCCAGCAGCAGGACGCGGTCCAGTCCGCCCAGCCGGGCACCGGGTCCTCCTCGGGCGACTACGGGTACGACAGCGAGACCTCGGCCGACCCCTCCTCGGGCACCGGTGACGGATACGCCGGCGGTACGGACGACAGCTCCGACAGCGGCACCACGGACGCGGCCTCCGACAAGAAGTGGCCCATCCTCTCCGTCGTCAACGACGCCAAGCTCGGCGACATCCTCGTCGACGCCAAGGGCCGTACCCTGTACCGCTTCGACAAGGACACCGACTGGCCGATGGTGTCCAACTGCACCGGCGAGTGCCTGAAGAAGTGGCCGGCCGCCAAGCCCGTCACCAAGGCGCAGGCCGAGGCCGCCGGCCTCAACCCCAAGCTCGTCAGCACCTACACCCGGCCGGACGGCACCAAGCAGCTGTCGTACAACTGCTGGCCCGTCTACTGGTACGTCGGCGACACCAAGCCCGGCGACACCAACGGCCACGGCGTGGGCGGCACCTGGTGGGCGATGGGCGCCAACGGCAAGAAGGCCAACGGCGGCAAGCCGATCCGCTGACGCCGGCCGGGCTTCGGCCCGAGGGGCTCAGTCCGCCACACCGGACTCGGCGAGCACCTTGTCGATCCGCATCCGCACGAGGAGTTCACCGGGCACCCCATTGCGGGCCCCGAACGCCTCGGCGACGTCGTCGCCCATGTAGCGGGCGGCGATGCGGGTGGCCCACTCCCGGAGGGGACCGGGATCCTCGCTCACCTCGGTCCGCCCCTGCAGCACCACGTACGCGAACGGCGGCCGGTCATCGTCCACGCACAGGGCGATCCGGCCGTCGCGCGTGATGTTGCGGCCCTTGACCGTGGCCTTGCCCGTGTTGAACACGACGTCGTCGCCGTCCAGCAGGAACCAGACGGGCGCCACATGAGGCGTGCCGTCCGCCCGCGTCGTCGCCAGCTTCCCCGTGCGCGTCCCGGCGGAGACGAAGGCCCGCCACTCTTCTTCGGTCATCCTGTGTCCCATGCCCCCATCCTGCCCCGGACCGCGGCCGGCGGCCTCAGGACCCGCTGGAGGGGTGCGGAGGCTCGACCTCCTGGTAGAGCGGCACGTCCACCCGCCCGTGCCGCAGCAGCCGGCGCCAGAGCACAGGGTCGTACTCCTGCGGCGTGGTGGTCGCGAGGAAGTCCTCCAGTACGTCCACGAAGCGCGCGGGCGCGTCATGGTGCGGGAAGTGCCCCGCGTCCTCGAACAGTTCCAGCCGGCTGCCCGGCATCGCCGTGTGCGCCCGCAGCGCGTGGCACACCGGGATCACCCCGTCGTGCTCGCCCCACATGATGAGCGTCGGCAGTCCCGCCGTCAGGTAGCTGCGGTCCATCATCGTGATCACCTGGCCCCGCACGTCGACGCCCGCGCGGAGGGTGCGCAGGAAGGCCTGACGCGCCATGGAGCTGTCCAGCATGAGGTAGCGCTCCAGGATGTAGTCGAAGTCGTGCCGGCCCAGCCCGAGCCCGCCGGTGCTCCGCAGCAGCGGTGCGAGCAGCCGCAGCGCCTTGCGCACGGGCGGCGAGGTGGCCAGCGGCAGCGTCACCTCGGAACCCGGGCCCGCCGCGAGCCGCAGCAGCGGGTGCACCTCGATCCCCAGACCGCCACCGCCCACGATCACCAGGCGTTCGCACCGCTCCGGGAACTGGTAGGCGAACTGCATGGCGACGCCCGCCCCGAGCGAGTGCCCGACGACCGACACCCGGTCGACGTCCAGCACGCCCAGCAGGTCCCGCATGCCGCACGCGTAGGCCGCCACCGCGTAGTCGGCGCGAGGCTGCTCGCTGTCGCCGTGACCCAGCAGGTCGGGCGCGATGACCGTGTGCCGGTGCCCCAGGCGGGGCAGGATGTGCTCCCACGTCGCCGACGAGTCGCCGAGGCCGTGGATCAGCAGCAGCGGCGGCCCGCTGCCGCCCAGCCGGAACGCCCGCCGGTAGCCGTGGATGTCCCGGTGGACCAGAGGGACGCCCTGTGCACCGTCCTCGGCGTCCCGGGCCGGACCGTGGACCTGGCGCAGGACCTGTCCCTGTTCCATGCGTCCAGCGTGCGGCAGCGTGGTTTCCCCCGCAATGCCGCGCCGTTAGGGCGACGTGAACGCGCTTGCTGCGGCCCTGCGGAACGCGGCAGGGTACGCCGGTCCCTCGCGTGCCGCACCTGAGAGCGCCGCAGGGAAAGGGATTGTGAGATGTCACAGTCGGCGTCACCAAGGGGGCATTCTTGGGTCAGACTGTGCCCCTCCCCATCGAACCCATGGTCGACCGAGGACCTCACGCATGCGCCTGCGCCCCCGCACCATCCGCACGCAACTCGTGGTACTTCTCCTGGTGCCGCTGATC
Source organism: Streptomyces sp. NPDC008238 (assembly GCF_042956445.1). Taxonomy (NCBI): domain Bacteria; kingdom Bacillati; phylum Actinomycetota; class Actinomycetes; order Kitasatosporales; family Streptomycetaceae; genus Streptomyces; species Streptomyces sp. NPDC008238. The sequence continues at coordinate 79,921 of NZ_JBIBGK010000001.1, forward strand.
TCGCTGGCGGGTCTGTGGACATACAGCACCCTCACCTCGGTGCGCGGGGCCTTCGCCCTCATGGGGATCGCGGACACCTACCGCTACTACGGAACCCCCGCGGACGACCTCGGGCGGGCCCTGCAGGTCGAGCGGCGGCTCGCCGTCTCCTATGTGGCGTCCGACGGCGAGACCGGCGGTACGGAACTCGAGAGCGCCGAGCGCACCACCGACCGGCTGCTCGCCGTCGTCCGGGAGCACGCGCGCCGGCAGGCGCAGGGCACCGAACTGGACCTCGCCCAGCGGCAGCGGCTCAGCGAGCTGATCACCGCCGCCAAGGACCTGGAGCCGCTGCGCGAGGACGTCAGGCAGCGCGACGTCGGCTGGTCGATGACGCTCCACCGCTACTCGGCTGTGATCGACCCCATCTTCCGGCTGCGCGGATCGCTCGCCGCGCTCCAGAGCGGCGAGGTGGCCCGGCAGGGCGGTTTCGTCATCGACCTCGTACGCGCCAGGGAACTGCTGTCCCGTGAGGACGCCATGCTCACTGCGGCGCAGGTCGGCCCGCCGATGACGGCCAGTCAGTACCGCGAGTTCATCGGCACCATCGACGGACGCAAGCTGCTGCACTCCATCGTCGACCCGGAGCTGACGAAGGCCGCCAAGGAGAGGCTCGACGAGTTCGAGGGCGGCAGCGTTGCCTGGACGCTGGACTCCATGGAGACCGCGGCCCGTTCGGCGGGTGCCAAGGACGTCGGCCTCGTCGTCTCCCGTGACCGCTGGCGGCAGAACGCCGACCGGGCGCTCACCGAGCTCAGCGACATCAACATCGCCGCCGCCGCCAGGGTGGGCGAGCAGGCGCGTGACGACGGTATGGACGTGCTCGTGCGGACCGGCGCGGTCAGCTTCGCCGGACTGTTCCTGGTCGTGCTGTCGGTCGTCATCTCCCTGCTCATCGGGCGCGGCATCGCCCGCCGGCTCACGCTGCTGCGCAACCAGGCCCTGGAACTGTCCGGGAAGCGCCTGCCGGAGGTGCTGCGCAGGCTGCGCGCCGGCGAGGAACTCGACGACGACGCCGTCGCCCGGGCCGCCCCCGATCTGCGCTTCGGCGCCGACGAGATCGGACAGGTCGGCCGGGCCTTCAACAACGCCCAGCGGGCCGCCGTCCAGGCGGCCGTCGACCAGGAGAAGCTGCGCCGCGGCGTCTCGGCCGTCTTCACCAACCTCGCCCGCCGCAGCCAGGTGCTGCTGCACCGCCAGCTGACGCTGCTCGACGCCATGGAGCGCCGCTCCGGCGACCCGGAGGACCTGGACGACCTCTTCCGCGTCGACCACATCGCCGTCCGTATGCGCCGCCACGCCGAGGGCCTGCTGATCCTCTCGGGCAACGCACCCGGCCGCGCCTGGCGGCGCCCGGTGCGGCTCGCGGAGGTCGCGAGGGCCGCGGTCGGCGAGGTCGAGCACTACCAGCGGGTCACCGTCCGGCGCATGCCCCGGGTGGCGCTGACCGGCCCGGCCGTCGCCGACGTGCTGCACCTGCTGGCGGAACTCATCGACAACGCCACCGCCTTCTCGCCGCCCGACACCAAGGTCGAGGTACGCGGCGAGGTCGTCGCCGGCGGTTACGTCCTCGAGGTCGAGGACCGCGGTCTGGGCATGAGCGCCGAGCGGCTCGCCGAGGCCAACAACGAACTCGGTGAGGCCGGCGGCGGGACGGAGCTCCCCGAGACCGACCGTCTCGGACTGTTCACCGTCGGGCGGCTCGCCGCCCGGCAGGGGGTGCGCGTCACCCTGCGCCGCGGACGGTTCGACGGCACCGTGGCGGTGGTGTTCGTCCCGCAGTCGGTGCTCGTGGACGCCTCGGGCGACGACGTCGAGACCGGCGAGCACGTGCTCCGGCCGCGAGCCGTGCCCGAACCGCCCGGGCCGGACCGCGCGGACGCGGGTCCACGCACGCCGAGGCCCCGGCGCGGACCGACCCGGCCGCGTGAGGAAGGTCGCACGGGTACGGGGTTGCCGAAGCGCCAGCGGCAGGCGAGTCTCGTGGCCCAGTTGAGGGACGACGGGGTGCACCAGAGCCCGGCGGAGCCGCCGGGCGGGGGAGACGAAAGGGAACGATCTCCGGAAGAGGCTCGTTCCACCATCACGGCGTTCGCCCGCGGCCTGGCCCGCGGCAGGGACGCCGCAGCACCGCAAGGGACAGCGGAGACCGGGGAGAACGGGGGATGACGGTGAGCAGTGGACTCACGTGGCTGATGGACGATCTGACAGAGCGGGTGCCGCACGTCAGGCACGCGCTGGTGCTCTCCGGCGACGGTCTGGTGACCGGGGCGAGCACCAGTCTGGACCGTGCCACGGCCGAGCACCTGGCCGCCGTCTCGTCCGGGTTCCACAGCCTCGCCAAGGGCGCGGGCCGGCACTTCGACGCGGGCGGCGTACGCCAGACGATGGTCGAGTTCGACGACGGCTTCCTGTTCGTCACGGCCGCGGGCGAGGGCAGTTGCCTCTCGGTGCTCAGCGGGGTGCAGGCGGACGTCGGGCAGATCGCCTACGAGATGACCCTCATGGTCCACCGGGTCGGTGAACACCTCGGTGTCACGCCGCGCCGGCACGACGCGGCGGCACCGGGGGAGTGATGAAGCATGAACCCGAGCCCGCCGGGAGACGAGGGCGCGCTCTGGTATGACGACGAGGCCGGTCCGATGGTGCGCGCCTACACCATCACCGGCGGTCGCACCCGGCCGGACTCCGACGGTGACGTCGACCTGATCGCCGTCATGGTCCCGGCCGTCGGCACGGCCCCGGACGACGACCTCGACGAGGAGCACCTGGCCCTCCTGGACCTGTGCCGGGACGGCCCGCTCACCGTGGCCGAACTGGCCTCGGAGGCCGACCTCGCGCTCGGAGTCGTCCGCGTGCTGCTCGGGGACCTCCTCCGGGACGGCCACCTGCGGGCCATCCGGCCCGTTCCGCCGGCCGAGCTGCCCGACGTGGGGCTCCTCAAGGACGTCATCGACGGCCTGCGCGCCCTGTGAACCGGGCCGCCGGCCCGGTGGCGTTGTCGGACCCCGGACGTACGGTGACCCCATGGAGGGGATCACGTACGTCCGGGGGGACGCCACCGTGCCGCAGGGCAAGGGCGTCAAGTTGATCGTCCACGTCTGCAACGACGTGGGCGGCTGGGGCAAGGGGTTCGTCCTCGCGCTCTCGCGCCGCTGGCCGGAGCCCGAGGCCGCGTACCGGCGATGGCACCGCGAGCGTGCCGGCAACGACTTCGCCCTGGGCGCGGTCCAGTTCGTCCGGGTCGGCGAGTGGATCTGGGTGGCCAACCTCGTCGGGCAGCGCGGCATCCGCAGGGGGAGCAACGGCGTTCCCGTGCGGTACGAGGCGATCGACGCCGGGCTGGCCCTGGTGGCGCGGAAGGCGGCGGAGCTCGGGGCGTCCGTGCACATGCCCCGCATCGGGTGCGGGCTCGCGGGCGGCCGGTGGGAGCGGGTCGCGCCGTCGGTCGAGGAGCGGCTCGTGAGCCGCGGGATCCCCGTGACCGTGTACGACCACGGGGTGTGACGGGAGTTATCCACAGGCCCCGGCGGATGTCGCCGTGAGGACCTATCGTCGTGACTGTCAGTGATGAGTCGCTACGGAAGGTCAGGGGGAGTGGCATGGTTGTCAAGGAGACCGCCGCCCGCGAGGCGCTCGGCATGCAGCGCGTCCGGGAGGAACTGTGCCTGGAGGCAGCGGAGTTCGAGGTCGCGCTGCAGACCGGCGAGGTGCGCACGGCGCCGGCCGTCGGCGGACGCCGTCGCGTCGTCCGTGAGGACGTGGACCGGCTGCGGGATGAGGAGGGCTTTCCCGACCGCCTGCGCGCGCGGCTGGAACTGGTGGGCGGCATCGAGGGCGCGGCGCTGATCGGGATCAGCCGGGAGCGCTTCGCCCGGCTAGCCAGGGGCGGCTTCCTCCGCCCCGTCCGCTGGTACGTCAACCGCTACCGCGCCGTGGTGTGGCTCTACCTCGCCGAGGACGTGCGGAGGTTCGCCCGGGCCCATCCGGAGCTGCTGGAGGGCCGGTTGCCCGCCGAGCTGCGCGACGCCCTCGACGAGGGCGAGGACCACCGCGCCCGCGGCTGGCGGGCCCGACGCGTCGAGGAGCTCGTACGGGACGCCGAGGACGCCTGGGCCGAGGCGTCCGCATGGTCCGCCCTGCTGGGCCCGCAGGCGGCCGCCGACGCCGTACCCGACGCCCGCGAACGGGCCTACCTGCGCCGGCTGTGCCCGGCGCTCCCCGCCGGCAGCCCGGGCTCGTACGCGACCCGCGAGCTGATCGAGGCCCAGACGGTCGCCTCCCACCCCGACGAGGTCACCTTCGCCCAGGTCTCGCTCGCGGACGCCCTGCTCAGGGCCCGCGCAGCCCGCCCCGCCCCGCACCCCGGTCGCGGCGAACCCCCCACCCCCGCCCGCCCGGCCACCCCACCGCCCCCGGCCGAGCCCCCGCCCCAGCCCGCCACCCCACCCAGCCGCTGGCGCCGCCTCCTCGGACTGGGGTGACCGGGGCCGCCGTCACAGCGTGCGCCACCAGGCGGTGACGACGAGGTCGTGACCGATCGACTCGTCGAGGACCCGGTGCAGCGCGAGGCTGACGATCCGGTCGTCGTGGGGCCGGTAGGGGCGGTCGGGCTCGGGCATCCCGAGAAGCGGCCCCAGTGCGTCGACGGCCGGCTTCCACAGCGTGGACCAATTGCGGCCTGCGGACACCTCGAAGCAGAGATGGAGCTCGACCGGGACGTCGGGAGGCACGGAAGGTCGCGTGGCGCGGCAGGCCTCATGGATCGCCGCTTTCCAGGCCACCGACGAGGCCGACACCTGCGTGCGCACCGACAACTGGGGTTCGCCCTGCCAGCCCGAAGCGGTATCGACCGGTAGGGCCGGGCCGATGGCGATCGTGGAGCAGGGGGCATGGTGTTTGCGAGCGAAGACCGCGGCGAAGCGTCCCGGGCCGAGCGCCCGGACGACGGGGAAGAGATAGTTGTCGAGGTCGTGCCCGCCACGGGTCAGCGGGATTTTGTCGTCCAGCCCGACGGTGAGCGCGAGGGCGAGATCGCCGTCCCGCTCGCTCATGGTGGGACCGACCAGTTCCACCACGGTGCCGAGGAAGGAACGCAGCCTCACCTGGCCGGGACGACCGGCCGCGTCCCAGCTCTCGACCACCGGTTGCTCCGGCAGTTCGCGTTCGCCGCCCGGTACCGAGAACAGCGTTGCCATGCCGCGCATTCTCCTCCCCTGACGGTGTCCGGGAGGTCCGTGTGCGCGGAAAAGCAGGTGCGGCCGGCCGACGGAAGCGACGCCCGGTGCAGTCCAGGGCCCCGGCGCGGGGGTTCAGTCACCGTGCTTGCGGAACAGTCCCTCCTGGACCACGGAGACCAGCAGGCGGCCCTCGCGGTCGTAGATGCGGCCGCGGGCCAGGCCGCGTGCCCCGGTCGCGACGGGGGACTCCTGGTCGTACAGGAACCACTCGTCGGTGCGGAACGGCCGGTGGAACCACATCGCGTGGTCCAGCGAGGCCATGTCGAAGCCGCGCGGCCCCCACAGCGGCTCGACCGGCACGCGCACCGCGTCCAGCAGCATCATGTCGCTGGCGTACGTCAGGGCGCAGGTGTGGACCAGGGGGTCGTCGCCGAGCGGGCCCACCGCGCGCATCCAGACCGCGCTGCGCGGCTCGGCGCCCTCGACCTCCGCGGCGGTCCAGCGCAGCCGGTCCACGTAGCGGATGTCGAACGGCTGCCGCCGCGCCATCCGCTCCAGCTGCTCGGGGAGTTCGCCGAGGTGCTCCCGCAGTTCGTCGCTCAGCTTCGGCAGGCTCTCCGGGTCCGGGACCTCGCGCATCGGCAGCTGGTGCTCGAACCCGGGCTCCGGCACATGGAAGGAGGCGGTCAGGTTGAAGATCGTCCGGCCCTGCTGCACCGCGACCACGCGCCGCGTGGTGAAGGAGCGGCCGTCGCGGATCCGCTCCACCTGGTACACGATCGGCACCCCGGGACGCCCCGGGCGCAGGAAGTACGCGTGCAGGGAGTGCACCGGACGGCTGCCATCCGTCGTACGTCCGGCCGCGACCAGCGCCTGGCCCGCCACCTGGCCGCCGAACACCCGCTGGAGGCGTTCCTGCGGGCTCTGCCCGCGGAAGATGTCCTCCTCGATCCGCTCCAGGTCGAGGAGGTCAACCAGCCGCTCGGCGGGGTTGGTCATCGGGTGCGCTCCTTCGTGCGGGTGGCCGGTCGCGAGTCCCCGGAGGCCCCTGAGGTCCTCCCCGAGGTCACAGTGCCCCCACCGCCGTCACCTTGACCACCGCGCGGCCCTCCTCGTCGGAGGCGGTGAGGTCGACCTCGGCGGAGATGCCCCAGTCGTGGTCGCCCTCCGGGTCCGCGAAGGTCTGGCGGACCTTCCACAGCCCCTCGCCGGGACGTTCCTCGATCTGCAGCAGCTTCGGACCGCGCGCGTCGGGCCCGGTGCCCAGGTCCTCGTACTCGTCCCAGTAGGCGTCCATGGCCTCGGCCCACGCGTCCGCGTCCCAGCCGGACGAGGCGTCCATCTCGCCGAGTTCGCCGAACCGCTCCAGCGCCGCCAGCTCCACCCGGCGGAACATGGCGTTGCGCACCAGGACCCGGAAGGCGCGGGCGTTGGCCGTGACGGGCTTGACCTGGTCGGCCCGCTCCTGGGCCTCCTCGGCCGTCATCTCGCCGGGGTTGGCGAGCTGCTCCCACTCGTCGAGCAGGCTGGAGTCGACCTGGCGGACCAGCTCGCCGAGCCAGGCGATGAGGTCCTGCAGGTCCTCGGACTTCAGGTCGTCCGGGACGGTGTGCTCCAGCGCCTTGTACGCCCCCGCCAGGTAGCGCAGCACGATGCCCTCGGTCCGGGCCAGTTCGTAGTACGAGACGAACTCGGAGAAGGTCATCGCCCGCTCGTACATGTCGCGCACGACCGACTTGGGCGACAGCGGGTGGTCGCCGACCCATGGGTGGCTCTTGCGGTAGACGCCGTAGGCGTGCGACAGCACCTCCTCCAGCGGCTTGGGGTAGGAGACGTCCTGCAGCCGCTCCATCCGCTCCTCGTACTCGACCCCGTCGGCCTTCATCGCGGCGACGGCCTCGCCGCGCGCCTTGTTCTCCTGGGCGCCGAGGATCTGCCGGGGGTCGTCGAGCGTCGACTCGATCACCGACAGCATGTCCAGCGCGTAGGAGGGGGACTCCGGTTCCAGCAGCTCGAACGCGGCCAGCGCGAAGGTGGACAGCGGCTGGTTGAGCGCGAAGTCCTGCTGCAGGTCGACCGTCAGCCGGACGATGCGCCCCTCCTCGTCGGGCTCGTCCAGCCACTCCACGACCCCGCCCGCCAGCAGCGAGCGGTAGATCGCGATGGCCCGCCGGATGTGCCGCAGCTGGGACCTGCGGTCCTCGTGGTTGTCCTCCAGCAGCCGCCGCATCGCGTCGAAGGCGTTGCCGGGGCGGGCGATGACCGACAGCAGCATGGCGTGGGTCACCCGGAAGCGGGAGGTGAGCGGCTCGGGGTCGGAGGCGATCAGCTTCTCGAAGGTGTTCTCCGTCCACGCGACGAAGCCTTCGGGCGCCTTCTTGCGGACCACCTTGCGGCGCTTCTTCGGGTCGTCGCCGGCCTTCGCGAGGGCCTTCTCGTTCTCGATCACGTGCTCCGGCGCCTGGGCCACCACGAAGCCCGAGGTGTCGAAGCCGGCGCGCCCCGCGCGGCCCGCGATCTGGTGGAACTCACGGGACCGCAGCACGCGCACGCGGCTGCCGTCGTACTTGGTGAGGGCGGTGAAGAGCACGGTGCGGATCGGCACGTTCACGCCGACGCCGAGGGTGTCCGTGCCGCAGATGACCTTCAGCAGGCCCGCCTGCGCCAGCTTCTCCACCAGGCGCCGGTACTTGGGCAGCATGCCGGCGTGGTGCACACCGATGCCGTGCCGGACGAACCGGGACAAGTTGCGGCCGAACGTCGTGGTGAAGCGGAAGTTCCCGATGAGCTCGGCGATGGCGTCCTTCTCGGCGCGCGTGCACATGTTGATGCTCATCAGCGCCTGCGCCCGCTCCACGGCCGCCGCCTGCGTGAAGTGCACGATGTAGACGGGGGCCTGGCGGGTCTCGAGCAGCTCGGTCAGCGTCTCGGTCATGGGGGTGAGCCGGTACTCGTACGACAGCGGCACCGGCCGCGTCGCCGAGCGGACCACGGAGGTGGGCCGGCCGGTGCGGCGGGTGAGGTCCTTCTCGAAGCGCGTGACGTCGCCGAGCGTCGCCGACATCAGCAGGAACTGGGCCTGCGGCAGCTCCAGCAGCGGGATCTGCCACGCCCAGCCCCGGTCGGGCTCGGCGTAGAAGTGGAACTCGTCCATGACGACCTGGCCGATGTCGGCGTCCTTGCCGTCCCGCAGCGCTATCGACGCCAGCACCTCGGCCGTGCAGCAGATGACGGGGGCGTCCGGGTTCACGGAGGCGTCCCCGGTGAGCATCCCGACGTTCTCGGTGCCGAAGAGCTTGCACAGGTCGAAGAACTTCTCCGACACCAGGGCCTTGATCGGCGCGGTGTAGAAGGTGACCTCGTCCCGGGCCAGCGCCGCGAAGTGCGCACCCGCCGCGACCAGGCTCTTCCCGGAACCCGTGGGGGTCGACAGGATGACGTTCGCACCCGACACGACCTCGATCAGCGCCTCCTCCTGGGCGGGATAGAGCGTGATGCCCCGGCCCTCCGCCCAGGACGAGAAGGCCTCGAAGAGGGCGTCGGGGTCGGGCTCGGAAGGCAGCTGATCGATGAGGGTCACACCACCATCTTGCCTGCCTCCCGGACCGGGGGGTGAACCGGCGGCGCGCACGAAGATCAGCCGACGGTATGGTGTGCCGTCGACTGGGCGTCAAGTCCGCTGTCAGAGCGGGCCGAAAGGGCGGGACACACACCATGATGGGACCGGCACACTCCATCTCCGGAGCGGCAGCGTGGCTGTCCGTGGGAGCAGTCTCCGCGGGGCTCGGTCATCCGATGCCGTGGCCGACCATCGTGGTCGGCGCGCTGATCTGCGCCGGCGCGGCGCTCGCCCCCGACCTGGACCACAAGGCGGCGACGATCTCGCGGGCCTTCGGCCCCATATCGCGCGGGCTGTGCGAGATCATCGACAAGCTGTCGTTCGCCACCTACAAGAGGACCCGCAAGCCCGGTGACCCCGTACGCCAGGGCGGACACCGCACCCTCACCCACACATGGCTGTGGGCGGTCCTGATGGGCGCCGCGGCCTCCGGCCTGGCCCTGGTGGGCGGCCGGTGGGCGGTGCTCGTCATCCTCTTCGTGCACGCGGTACTGGCCGTCGAGGGGCTGCTGTGGCGGCAGGCCCGGGTCTCCAGCGACATCCTGGTCTGGCTGCTCGGCGCGACCAGCGCCTGGGTGCTGGCGGACGCCCTGGACAGCACCGAGAGCGGCAAGGCCTGGCTGTTCACCGAGCCCGGCCAGCACTACCTGTGGATCGGCGTCCCCATTGTGCTGGGCTCCATCGTGCACTGCATCGGCGACGCCCTGACCGTGTCCGGCTGCCCCGTGCTGTGGCCCATCCCGATCGGCCGCAGGCGCTGGTACCCGCTCGGCCCGCCCAAGTTCATGCGCTTCCGCGCCGGCAGCAAGGTCGAGGTCAAGGTGCTGACGCCGGTCTTCTTCGTGATCGGTGGCGTGGGCGCGGCCGGGGCCCTGTTCTTCGGCTGAGAGCCCCTGCCACGCTGCACCGCCGTGCCGTGACGCGGCGCCGTGCCGGTCCGCACTAGCCGTGCCAGGACCGCCACAGCGCCGCGTAGGCACCGTCGGCCTCCACCAGCTGGTGGTGACTGCCCAGCTCGCTAATCCGGCCGTCCTCGACCACCGCGATCAGGTCGGCGTCGTGCGCGGTGTGCAGCCGGTGCGCGATGGCCACCACGGTCCTGCCGTCGAGCACCCGGGCCAGCGACCGCTCCAGGTGGCGCGCCGCACGCGGGTCCAGCAGCGAGGTCGCCTCGTCCAGCACCAGGGTGTGCGGGTCGGCGAGGACCAGCCGGGCCAGCGCCACCTGCTGCGCCTGGGCCGGGGTGAGCGCGGTGCCGCCCGAGCCGACCTCGGTGTCCAGGGCGTCGTCGAGCGCCCGCGCCCACCCGTCGGCGTCGACCGCGGCGAGCGCCGCCCACAGCTCCTCGTCGCCCGCTCCCGCCCGGGCGAGCAGCAGGTTGTCCCGGAGGGTGCCGACGAAGACGTGGTGCTCCTGGTTGACCAGGGCCACGTGCTCGCGGACCCGCTCCGCGGGCATCCGGGCCAGCTGGGCGCCGCCGAGGGTGATCTCGCCGGCCCGCGGACTGTAGATCCCGGCCAGCAGCCGCCCCAGCGTCGACTTGCCGGCCCCGGACGGCCCGACCAGGGCCAGCCGGGTGCCCGGACGGACCCGCAGGCTCACCCCGTGCAGCACGTCGCTGCCGGCGCGGTAGCCGAACCGCACCTCGTCGGCGTGGACGTCGCGGCCGACCGGCGTCACCCGCTTGTCCCCGGCGCCCGGCTCGACCTCCCGGACGCCGACCAGCCGGGCCAGCGACACCTGCGCCACCTGCAGCTCGTCGTACCAGCGCAGGATGAGGTTGACCGGGTCGACCAGCATCTGCGCGTACAGCGCGCCCGTCGTCAGCTCGCCCACCGTCATCCGGCCGTGCAGCACCAGCGTCCCGCCGATCAGCAGCACCGACGCGAGGATGAGCGCGTACGTCGCGTTGATCACCGGGAAGAGCACGCTGCGCAGCCACATCGTGTAGCGCTCCCAGGCCACCCACTGCCGGATCCGCGTACGGGACAGCTCCTCGCGGCGGTCGCCGAGCCGGTGCGCCTCGATGGTGCGCCCGGCGTCCACCGACTCCGCGAGGACGGCCGAGACGGCCGCGTAGCCGGCCGCCTCGGAGCGGTACGCCTTCGGAGCGCGCCGGAAGTACCAGCGGCAGCCGGCGAGCAGCACCGGGACGGCCACCAGCACCGCCAGCGCCAGCGGCGGCGAGGTCGCCGTCAGCGCGCCGAGCAGCAGGCCGCTCCACACCACGGCGATCGCCAGCTGCGGGACGGCCTCGCGCATGGCGTTGGACAGCCGGTCGATGTCCGTGGTGATGCGGGACAGCAGGTCGCCCGTTCCCGCCCGCTCCAGGACCCCCGGGGGCAGCCCCACGGACCGTACGAGGAAGTCCTCGCGCAGGTCCGCCAGCATCCGCTCGCCCAGGACCGCGCCGCGCAGCCGCACCTCCCGGACGAACACGGTCTGCACGGCGAGGGCCGCGGCGAACAGCGCCATGGTGCGTCCCATGTGCAGGTCGCGGTGGCCCGCCGCCAGGTCCTCGACGAGCCGGCCCAGCAGGTAGGGGCCGACCATCGAGGCGAGGACGGCGACGGCGTTGACCGAGACGAGGACGGCGAACGCGCCCCGGTGCCGCCGGGCCAGCTCGGCGACGTAGCCGCGCACCGTGGCGGGCGAGCCCACCGGCAGGGTCGTGACGTGCCGCGGCGCGGCCGGGTCGTACAGCGGCGGTTCCACGCCGATCATGCGGTCTCCTCGGCCTTCTCGAGTGGTGCGGATTCCCCGGCCTCCGGCTCGGTCTCGCGGGTGACGACGGCGCGGTAACCGAGGTCGGTGCGGAGCAGTTCGCGGTGCGTGCCGGACGCGCGCACCGCGCCGTCCTCGACGAACACCACCCGGTCCGCACGGTCGAGCAGCAGGGGGCTGGAGGTGAGGACCACCGTCGTCCGCTGGGCGCGCAGCGCCTTCAGGCCCTGGGCGATCCGGGCCTCGGTGTGGGTGTCGACGGCGCTGGTCGGCTCGTCCAGCACCAGGACCCCGGGATCGGCGACGAGCGACCTGGCCAGCGCCAGACGCTGCCGCTGGCCGCCCGACAGCGAGCGTCCGCGCTCGGTGATCCGGGACCGCATCGGGTCCCCGCCGGCGTCCACCGAGGCCTGCGCGAGCGCGTCGAGCACGTCGCCGCACTGCGCGGCCGCCAACGCCTCGGCCGGGGTGACCCGGCCGGAGGCGGGCACGTCCAGCAGCTCGGTCAGCGTCCCGGACAGCAGCACCGGGTCCTTGTCCTGGACCAGCACGGCCGCGCGGGCCGCCGCCGGCGGCAGGTCCTCCAGCGCCGTACCGCCGAGCAGCACCGAGGGGGTGTCCCCGGACCCGTCCGGGGAGTGCCCGCCGAGCCGGTCGGCGAGCGCGCCTGCGGCGTCCGGGTCCCCGCACACCACGGCGGTCAGTTCCCCGGCGGGCGCGAAGAGCCCCGTCAGCGGGTCGTGGAGGTCACCCGTGGGCAGCCCGTCCGGGTGCCTGACGGTCCCGCGGTCGCCGCCCGCGCCGTCCCTCCGCAGGGCCAGCACCCGGGCGGCGCGCGTGGCGGACGGCCGCGAGAAGGAGTACGCCATCGCGATCTCCTCGAAGCCCCGCAGCGGGAAGAGCAGGAAGACCACCGTCCCGTAGACGGTGACCAGTTCGCCCACCGTGATCCGTCCCTCCAGCGCCAGCCGGGCGCCGTACCAGGTCACCGCGAGGAGCAGCAGCCCGGGCAGGGCCACCTGCACGGCGCTGATCAGCGCCCACATCCGGGCGTTGCGGACGGCGGCGCCGCGGACCTCCTGGGAGGCCTGCCGGTAGCGGGACAGGAAGAGTTCCTCGCCGCCGATGCCGCGCAGTACGCGCAGTCCGGCCACGGTGTCGGAGGCGAGTTCGGTGGCCTTGCCCGCCTTGGCGCGCTGTTCGTCGGCGCGCCGTGTCGCGTGCGGGAGCAACGGCAGGACGGACAGGGCGAGTACGGGGACGCCCGCGGCGACGATCAGCCCGAGCTCCGGCCGGTAGACCAGCAGGGCGACGGTGACGCCCACGGTCGCCAGCACGGAGCAGGCGAAGCGGGCCAGTGCCTCGACGAACCAGCCGATCTTCTCGACGTCCCCGGTGCTCACCGCGACGACCTCGCCGGCCGCGACCCTCCGGGTGAGCAGCGAGCCCAGTTCCACGGTCTTGCGCGACAGCAGCAGCTGCACCCGGGCGGCCGCGGTGATCCAGTTGGCGACGGCGGTGCGGTGCAGCATGGTGTCGCCGACGGCGGCCACCACGCCCAGGGCGAGGATCAGGCCGCCCGCGAGCGCCAGGCGCCCGCCGGAGCCGTCGACGACGGCCTGAACGGCGATGCCGACGGCGGCCGGGAAGCAGGCGACGGCCGCCATGTGGAGGGTGCCCCACAGTGCGGCCTTGACCTGGCCGCCGATCTGGCGCCGTTCCAGCCAGAGCAGGAGACGGAAGCCGGAGCGGGCGTCGGGGACACCCGGGTCGGCATGGGGGAGAGCGCGTAGCGACATGACGTCCCGACATCGGTGCTGGAGTGGGAGCGGACGTGTCAGCGTCGCGTCACCGAGGTGACGAATTCAACCCGTTTTTTCCCGCGTCGGGTGGAACGGCCGGCGGCCCCCGTCCGTCCTCACCGGAGGGTGCGAAGATGGAACGCGACTGCACGGAAGAGGAGCGGTTCGAGTGATGCGTGGGGCGGGGACGGTGGTGGTCGCGGCGGCGCTGGTGCTGCTCGCCGGTTGCGCAGGGAGCACCGACGGGCACCAGGACGCGTCGGGGCGGACCGTGGAGAAGCAGCGGCCGCGCGCGACCCAGGCGGCCGCCACACGTACGATCCCGGGCGTCGGCGCCGCGCTGCGGGACCGCATCCCGGGCGAGGCCCGTCAGGTCGTCGCGGTGTACGGGGACGGCGCGCGCTCCGCGGACTCGACCATCGTGCTGTACACCCGGCAGGGCGACCTGTGGAAGCGCGAGCGCTCGTGGCCCGGGCACAACGGCAAGCGCGGCTGGACGACCGACCACCACGAGGGCGACAGGAAGAGCCCGGTGGGCGTCTTCACGCTGTCGGACGCGGGCGGCGTGCTGGCCGAGCCGGACTCCCGGCTCCCGTACCACCGCTCGTCCGCCTTCGCCGCGCCGCGGTCGTGGTCCCGGTCGCACTGGCACGACTTCGACCTCGTCATCGCCATCGACTACAACCGGGTCAAGGGCACCTCCCCGCTCGACCCGACCCGCCCCCAGGGCCAGTCCAAGGGCGGCAGCATCTGGCTGCACATGGACCACGGCAGTGGCACGTCGGCCTGCGTCAGCCAGTCCAAGGCCGACATGGAGTACCTGCTGCGCACGCTCGACCCGGCGCTCCACCCGGTCGTGGTGATGGGGGACCGCGCGCACCTGACGGCCTGACGACCTGACGGCTGATCAATAGGACGCCCCGCAAGGGCCGGAAAGCCGCCGCAAGAGCCAAGCAGCCTGTTTCCGCAAGAAGTTGAAAGTTTTTCCACGCGACGTATTGACGCTACCCGCCCGTGGCGCCAGTCTCCTACCCGGAGTTCCCACGGGCGGGAACCCCGCCCCCACACTCGATGGCCCGGCGCGTGGCTGTCTTCGGGGCACCTTTGTGCCCGAACACGAAGGAGCCGCACCATGAGATCGCGTTTTCTGCGCGCGGGTCTCGCCGCCATGCTCGGCACCGCCGGGCTCGTCGGCGTCTCGCAGCAGCCGGCCCACGCAGCGCCGCCCGGAAGCAAGGACGTCACGGCCACCCTCTTCGAGTGGAAGTTCGCCTCGGTCGCCAAGGAGTGCACCAGCACCCTCGGGCCGGCCGGGTACGGCTTCGTCGAGGTGTCGCCGCCCCAGGAGCACGTCCAGGGCGCGCAGTGGTGGACCTCCTATCAGCCCGTCAGCTACCGCATAGCGGGCCGGCTGGGCGACAGCACGGCGTTCCGGAACATGGTCGACACCTGCCACGCCGCCGGGGTGAAGGTCGTCGTGGACGCCGTCGTCAACCACATGAGCGCCGGCTCGGGCACCGGCACCGGCGGTACGTCCTACAGCAAGTACACCTACCCGGGGTACTACCAGAACCAGGACTTCCACTCCTGCCGGACGAACATCACCGACTACACCAACCGCGACAACGTCCAGAACTGCGAACTCGTCGGGCTCTCGGACCTGAACACCGGCAGCGACTACGTGCGCTCGACGATCGCGGCGTACCTGAACAGCCTCATCGCGCTCGGCGTCGACGGATTCCGCATCGACGCCGCCAAGCACATCGCGGCCTCCGACCTGGCCGCCGTCAAGGCCAAGCTCAGCAACCCCTCCGTCTTCTGGGCGCAGGAGGTCATCTACGGCTCCGGGGAGGCCGTGCAGCCCGGCGAGTACACCGGCACCGGTGACGTCGACGCCTTCCAGGGCGCGTACGACCTCAAGCGCATCTTCACCAGTGAGAAGCTCGCCTACCTCAGCAACTGGGGCGCCTCATGGGGCGCGGGCTACCTCCCGAGCGGCAGCTCCCGCACCTTCGTGGACAACTGGGACACCGAGCGCAACGGCTCGACCCTCAACTACAAGGCCGGCGCGACCTACACCCTGGCCAACGTCTACATGCTGGCCTGGCCCTACGGGTCGCCGAACGTCCACTCCGGCTACGAGTTCTCCGACAACGACGCCGGGCCGCCCAACGGCGGCTCCGTCAACGCCTGCTACAGCGACGGCTGGAAGTGCCAGCACGCCTGGCCGCAGATCGCCGGGATGGTCGGGTTCCGCAACGCGGTGGCCGGCACCGCGGTGACCAACTGGTGGTCAAACGGCAACAACGCCATCGCCTTCGGACGCGGCAGCAAGGGCTACGTCGCGATCAACCACGAGAGCGGCCCGCTGACGCAGACCTTCACCACCTCGCTGCCCGCCGGCACCTATTGCGACGTGCAGCACGGCGGCGCCACCTACACCGTCGGATCCGACGGAAGGTTCACCGCCACCATCGGCGCCAACGACGCGGTCGCGCTCTACGCCGGCGCTCCCTGCGGCACGGGAGGCGGCGGCACCACACCCGCGAGCGGCGCGTCCTTCTCGGTCAACGCCACCACGGTGTGGGGCCAGAACGTGTACGTGGTCGGCAACAACGCCGCGCTCGGCAACTGGAACACCGGGAGCGCGCTGCCGCTGTCCTCGGCGGCCTATCCGGTGTGGAAGCTCGACGTCTCCATGGGCGCGGGCACGTCCTTCGAGTACAAGTACGTCAAGAAGGACGGCAGTGGGAACGTCACCTGGGAATCCGGCGCCAACCGCACGGCGACCGTCCCCGCGAGCGGCAAGGTGACGCTGAGCGACACCTGGCGCTCCTGAGGCCCCGGTCGGCACGCCCCCGCGTGCCGGCCCCGGTCCCGGACCTCAGCAGCGACCCGGCGCGGTGTCCAGGGCGGCGAGCAACGCCGTCAGGGCATCGCGCTGGTCCGTGTCCAGGGGGGCGAGCAGCTCCTCGGCCGCCGCCCGGCGGGCCCGGCGCAGCCGCCGTACGGCGTCGTCGCCCTCCTCGGTGAGTTCGATGCGCACCACCCTGCGGTTGGCGGGGTCGGGCGCCCGGCGGACCAGTCCCCGCTCCTCCAGGGCGTCGGTCAGGCTCGTCACCGCGCGCGGCACGACGTCCAGCCGCTCGGCGAGGTCGGCCATCCGCGGCGCGGGCCCGCTCCCCAGGATGTGGGCGACCGTGCGCAGCATGCGCGCCTGGGCGGGCGTGACGCCCACCGGCTCCAGGTGCCGCCGTTGCGCGCGGTGCAGCCGGCGGGTCAGCCACAGCAACTGGTCGGCGAGGCGCCCGGTGGTCTCGTCGCTGTCCGCGGCAGGGGTGCGGGATTCCATGGTCAGAGGGTATCAGGATGCGGTTCATTGTGAGTATAGGTAACAATGAACTACACTCTCATCGTCCTGCCCTGCCCGGACCTTTCGGAGGCCCTTTGCACCCCGATGAAGCCCCGCGGTGGACCCCGCCGCCCAAGGACCCCGCCCGCACCACCGACGTACGTCGCGTCCTGCGGCTCTTCCGTCCCTACCGCGCCCGCCTCACCCTCGTCGGGCTCCTGGTCGGCGCCGCCTCGCTCGTCTCGGTCGCCTCGCCCTTCATGCTGCGCGAGATCCTCGACACCGCGATCCCGCAGGGCCGTACCGGCCTGCTGAGCCTGCTCGCCCTCGGCATGATCGCCACCGCCGTCCTCAACAGCGTCTTCGGCGTCCTGCAGACCCTGATCTCCACCACGGTCGGCCAGCGCGTCATGCACGACCTGCGCACCGCCGTCTACGAGCGGCTGCAGCGTATGTCGCTCGCCTTCTTCACCCGGACCCGCACCGGCGAGGTGCAGTCCCGCATAGCCAACGACATCGGCGGCATGCAGGCCACCGTCACCTCCACCGCGACCTCGCTGGTCTCCAACCTCACCAGCGTCGTGGCCACCGTCGTCGCCATGATCGCCCTGGACTGGCGACTGACCATCGCCTCCCTCCTGCTGCTTCCGGTCTTCGTGTGGATCAGCCGCCGGGTCGGCACCGAACGCAAGAAGATCACCACCCAGCGCCAGAAGCAGATGGCGGCGATGTCCGCCATCGTCACCGAGTCGCTGTCGGTCAGCGGCATCCTCCTCGGCCGCACTATGGGACGCGCCGACTCCCTCAGCCGCACCTTCGCCGAGGAGTCCGACCGGCTGGTCGACCTCGAGGTGCGCTCCAACATGGCCGGCCGCTGGCGCATGTCGACCATCGGCGTCGTCATGGCCGCCATGCCCGCGCTCATCTACTGGGTCGCCGGGATCGCCGTGCACGGAGCGGGCGGCACCGTCTCCATCGGCACACTCGTCGCCTTCGTCTCGCTCCAGCAGGGCCTCTTCCGGCCCACCGTCAGCCTGTTGTCGACCGGCGTCCAGGTGCAGACCTCGCTCGCGCTCTTCCAGCGCATCTTCGAGTACCTCGACCTGCCCGTCGACATCACCGAGAAGGACGACCCCGTGCGCCTGCCGCGCGTCCGCGGCGACATCCGCTTCGAAGGCGTCGGCTTCTCCTACGACGCGGCCTCGTCCGCACGCACCCTGGACGGCATCGACCTGACGGTCCCGGCCGGCGGCAGCCTCGCCGTCGTCGGCGCCACCGGCTCCGGCAAGAGCACCCTGAGCTACCTCGTGCCCCGGCTGTACGACGTCAGCGAGGGGCGTGTCACCCTCGACGGCTTCGACGTACGCGACCTGGCCTTCGACACGCTCGCCGCATCGGTCGGCGTCGTCTCGCAGGAGACGTACCTCTTCCACGCCTCGGTCGCCGAGAACCTGCGCTTCGCCAAGCCCGACGCCACCGACGAGGAGATCGTCGCCGCGGCGCGCGCCGCACAGATCCACGACCACATCGCGGGCCTGCCCGACGGCTACGACACCGTCGTCGGCGAGCGCGGCTACCGCTTCTCCGGCGGCGAGAAGCAGCGCCTCGCCATCGCGCGGACGATCCTGCGGGACCCACCGGTCCTCATCCTCGACGAGGCCACCAGCGCGCTGGACACCCGTACCGAGCACGCCGTCCAGGACGCCATCGACGCCCTCTCGGCGGGCCGGACGACCATCACCATCGCCCACCGGCTGTCCACCGTCCGGGACGCCGACCAGATCGTCGTCCTCGACCACGGCCGGATCGTGGAGCGCGGCAGCCACGACGAACTGCTCGCCACGGACGGCCGCTACGCCGCCCTGGTCCGCCGTGACGCCCAACTCGTCCATACGGCATGATCCTCGGCCATGGGACCCATCGCAGGGGCGGAACTCCCCGGCTACCGGCAGATCGAGGCGGACGCCTGGACCAATGACCACGGCGACCTCGTCAGCCTGCACTGGTTCGACGTGCCGCCGGACATACCCGCGCCCCTGGAGGACCTGCCGCGCCTGCGGCACGCGCTGGCCCACTACACGGCCGCGGCAGGCGGCGGCCTCATCGAGGCCGACGTCGTCCACCTGGGGACGGTCCCGACGCTGCGCCAGGTCATCAAGGTCCCGCTGCCGGACCGCCCCACCGGGCAGGCGTTCCTGGGCAGCTACACCCTGCCCCGCGCCTCCTGCAGCGCCGTCGTGAAGGTGCAGGCCCTGGAGCAGGGCACCACCGGCGCCCGGGAGGCGCGGGTGCTCATCGAACTCGGCCCCGAGCGCTACTTCATGCCCCACCCGTACGCCACAGACCTGCGGCAGGGCCTCCCCTTCCACTGGGGCGACGCCCCCCACTACGACGCGCACTTCCCGGAGCACCCCCTCACCCGGGTCCGGGACACCCTGGCCCAGCTCGCCGTCTCGCTCCGGGTCGCACCGGAGTTCGCGGGCTTGCCGGCGTTCGCAGGACCGGCCGCCACCACCTCGTGAGCGGGCGGACAGGCGGATCCCCGTGGGCGGGCGATCGCCGCCCGGCACAGCACAGCAGCGCCGCGCAGAACGCAGGAGGCACCGATGCCCGCGTCCGATCGTTCCGCCCTGCTGCCGGCCGGACTGCTCGCCACCGCGGGCACCGCGCACTTCGTGGTGCCCCGGCCCTTCGACGCGATCGTCCCGCGCGTCCTGCCCGGGGCGCCCCGCACCGGGACCCACGTCAGCGGCGCGGCGGAACTGGCGCCGGCCGCCGGCATCGCCCTTCCGCGTACACGCGGGGCGAGCGCGCGGCCGGCGGCCGGCTTCTTCACCGCCGTGCTCCCCGCCGACGTGAAGATGGCCCGCGACTGGCGCGACCGGCCCGCGCCGCTGCGGAAGGCGGCCTGGGCCAGGCTGCCGCTGCAGGCTCCGCTCGTGCTGTGGGCCCTGAAGGTGAGCCGCGACAGCCGCCCCTGACCGGACCGCGGGCGTCGGTGCCCCATCGCTGTCAGTGCCCCGTTCTACCCTCGAACGGTGACCTCGCCCAGGACCCTGTCCGTCGCCGTCGTCGCCGATCCCCTGGGGACCGGCGGGCGGCTGCAGGCGCTGCGCGAGGACGGCACCGCGGACGGCCCAGCGCAGAGCGTCGGCGACCTGGCCGCGGCCGTCGCCGAGCGCGAGGCACGGCAGGCGCCGCGCTGGGTGTGGGCCGCGACCGACGAGATCTACCCGCCGCTGCTGGAGCGCGCCCCGGCGCGTCCGGCCCGGTGCCACGACCTGAAGCTTGTCGAGTCCCTGCTGCTGGGTTCCGAGGAGCGCTGGGGCCTGCCGCGCTCGCTCGGCGCCGCCTGGGCCCGGCTGCGCGGACTCCCCGTGCCGGACGACGCGCGCGAGGGCGGCCCCGACGACCAGCCGGTGCTCTTCGCCGCCGACCGCCACCATCTGCCGCCGGGCACCGACCCGCTGGAGGCGGTGGTCGCCGTCCACGCCGAGCAGCAGCGCCGCATCGCCCTGTCCGAGCACCCCGACCGGCTGCGCCTGCTGGCCGCCGCCGAGTCCGCCGGCGCCCTGGCCGCCGCCGAGATGACCTGGGACGGCCTGCCCTGGAGCGCCACCGCCCACGACGTTGTGCTCACCGGTCTCCTGGGCCCCCGGCCGGCCGGGGGCGTCCGCCCCAAGGTGCTGTCCGAGCTCGCCACCGGCATCCAGGAGGCCCTGGGCCGTCCGGTCAACCCCGACTCGCCCGCGCAACTGCTGCCCGCCTTCGAGCGCGTGGGCGTGAAGATCGGCTCGACCCGCTCCCATGTGCTGCGGGAGGTCGGGCATCCGGCCGCCGCGCTGCTGCTGCGCTACAAGGAGCTCTCCCGCATCCACAGCGCCCACGGCTGGGCGTGGCGCGAACAGTGGGCGCCCACCGGGCGGTTCCACCCCGAGTACGTCGTCGGCGGAGTCGTCTCCGGCCGCTGGGCCACCCGCGGCGGCGGCGCCCTGCAGATCCCCCGGCAGATCCGTGCCGCGGTGGTCGCCGACCCCGGGCACCGGCTGGTCGTCGCCGACGCGGGCCAGCTGGAACCGCGCGTCCTGGCCGCCCTCTCCGGCGATCCTGGGCTGGCGGCGGCCGCCGCCGAGGGCGACCTCTACGCCGCCCTCGCGCGCACCGCGTTCGGCGGCGACCGCGCCCGGGCCAAACTCGGCCTGCTGGGCGCCATGTACGGCCAGACCAGCGGCGAGGTGGGACCGTTGCTCGAGGTGCTGCGCCGCCGCTTCCCGGACGCCATGCGCCTGGTGGAGTCCGCCGCCCGCACCGGCGAGGGCGGCGGCGTCGTACGCTCCCACCTCGGGCGCACCTCACCCGCCCCGTCAGCCGACCGGCAGGACCTCACCGACGCGCAGGCCCGCGCCTGGGGACGCTTCACCCGCAACTTCGTCATCCAGGCGACGGCCGCCGAGTGGGCGCTGGCCGTACTGGCCTCCCTGCGCCGCCGCCTGGCGGCGCTCGGAGGACGGCCGCGCCTGGTGTTCTTCCTGCACGACGAGGTCATCGTGCACACGCCGCAGGAACTGGCTCCCGACGTGGAGCGCGCCGTCGCCGAGTCCGCGGAGGAGGCCCGGCGCCTGCTCTTCGGCCCGACGCCGGTGCCCTTCCCCCTGCAGACCCACGTGGTCGACTGCTACGCGGACGCCAAATGAGCGGCGTGCGGTCAGTCCGTCACGAGCAGGACCTCCAGGGTGCGCGGCCCGTGCACACCCTCGACCCGGTCCAGCTCGATGTCGCTGGTAGCCGAGGGCCCGGAGATCCACGTCAACGGCCGCACGGGGTCCAGCCGTTCCAGCGCCTGCGGCACCGAGTCCACGACCTGTTCCGGGACGCGCACGACGACGACGTGGTGGTCCGGGACGAGCGTGATCCTGCGCCGCCCCTGGTCGGGTCCGCCGTCCAGCACGATGGTGCCGGTCTCCGCGATCGCCACCGCGCAGCCCGTGACGACGCTGTCGACCGCGTCGAGTTCGCGTGCCGTCAGCCCGGCCGAGTCCGCCACCTGCTCCACGCACTGCACGGCGGAGAGCCACTGCTCCGGCAGGCCGGGCGGCACGACGACCCGGCGGGTGCCGCGCGCCGCGAGCAGGCCCGCGAGGCGGCCGGGGAGTTCGTCGCCGGTGGCGCGGTGGACGATCGCGCGGTAGTCGGCGAGGTTCTCGGCCAGCAGGTCGGCGGTCTCCGCCGCGTCCCGTCGCCCGTGGACGCGGAGATAGCCGCGGTCCACCGCGCCGCGCGCCGGTACTGTCTCGCGCTGCGTGTCGGCGAGGGCGCGGCGGATCCGCCCCAGGACCTGGTCGCGGGTGCTCACTTGGTGCCCTCCCTGCTCTCGGTGCCGGTGCCGGTGCCGGTGCCGGTGCCGGTGCCCGTGCCCGTGCCTGTGGCGCCCGGCCCCCGGGTGCGTCGCCACCAGTCGCGGAAGGACTCCGCAGGCACCGACGGGACCTCCCGGGTGTCGGTCCACGCCTTCCCGGGCCCCGGCAGCCGCCGGGGGTGGAACCTGCGGGTCCGCGACGCCAGCCGCTGGCCGGCGCGCAGGGCCGCCGGATGGTCCAGCGTCCAGCGTGCCGCGCGCATCGCCGCCCGCTCGGCGGCGTGTCCCTTGGCGGGCCGGAGCGTCACCTTGTTGCCCGCCCGGGTCACCTCACCGCCCTGCACCACGCGTTCCCGCAGGTGGACGAGGACCTCCGGGATGTCGATGGCGACCGGGCACACCTCGTAGCAGGCGCCGCAGAGGGAGGAGGCGTACGGCAGCGAGGCGTCGAGCGCCGTGTCCGTGCCGCGCAGCTGCGGGGTGAGGATGGCGCCGATCGGCCCCGGGTAGGCGGAGCCGTACGCGTGCCCGCCCGCCCGCTCGTACACGGGGCAGACGTTGAGGCAGGCCGAGCAGCGGATGCAGCGCAGCGCCTGGCGCCCCACCTCGTCGGCGAGGGTGTCGGTGCGGCCGTTGTCGACCAGGACGAGGTGGAAGGAGCGCGGCCCGTCCTCGTCGGTGGTGCCGGTCCAGGTGCTCGTGTACGGGTTCATCCGCTCGGCGGTGGAGGAACGCGGCAGGAGCTGCAGGAACACCTCGAGGTCCTGCCAGCGCGGCAGCACCTTCTCGATGCCGACCACCGAGATCAGGGTCTCGGGCAGCGTCAGGCACATGCGGCCGTTGCCCTCGGACTCCACCACGACCAGGGTGCCGGTCTCGGCGATCATGAAGTTGGCGCCCGAGATGCCGACCTTGGCCCGCAGGAACTTCTCCCGCAGGTGGAGCCGTGCGGCCTCGGCCAGTTCCGCGGGGGAGTCCGACAGGCCCTCGGGGGCGGGGCGGCCCCAGCGGCCCATGGCGCCGTTGAAGATGTCGCGGATCTCGGAGCGGTTGCGGTGGATCGCGGGCACGAGGATGTGGCTCGGCCGGTCGTCGCCGAGCTGCACGATCAGCTCGGCCAGGTCCGTCTCGTAGGCGGAGATCCCGGCCTCGGCGAGCGCCTCGTTGAGGCCGATCTCCTGGGTCGCCATGGACTTGACCTTGACGACCTCCGTCTCGCCCGTGGCGCGGACCAGGTCCGTCACGATGCGGTTGGCCTCGTCCGCGTCGGCGGCCCAGTGGACGGTGCCGCCCGCGCCGGTGACCGCCTCCTCCAACCGGACCAGGTAGTGGTCGAGATGGCGCAGGACGTCGTCCTTGATCTCCTTGCCCGCCGCCCGCAGTTGCTGCCAGTCGTCGAGTTCGGCGACGGCGCGGGCCCGCTTGTCCCGGATGGTGTGGGTGGCGTGCCTCAGGTTGCCGCGCAGCGTCGTGTCGCGCACGGCCTCGCCGGCGGCGACGGGGAAGGCGGGCATGCCCAGGTAGGTGCCGCTCATCGGATGCCTCCGTAGGGCTGCTCCTCGGTCGACGCGAGGATCTCGGCGAGGTGGACCGGCCGCACCTCGGAGCCGAGCCGGGCGAGGGTGCCGCCGATGTGCATCAGGCAGGAGTTGTCCACCGTGCACACGGCGCGCGCGCCGGTGGAGGTGACGTTGCGGGCCTTGTCCGCGCCCATGGCGGCGGAGACGGCCGCGTTCTTGACGGCGAAGGTGCCGCCGAAGCCGCAGCACTCCTCGGCGCCGGGCAGTTCGACCAGCTCCAGCCCCTTCACATGGCTGAGCAGTTCCTGCGGGCGGCGGCCCAGCCCCAGCATCCTCAGGCCGTGACAGGTCGGATGATAGGTGACGGGGTGGGGGAAGTAGGCGCCGACGTCCGTCACCTTGAGCACGTCGGTGAGGAACTCGGTCAGCTCGTAGGTGCGCGGCACGACGGACGCGGCGAGCGCGGCGAGGCCCTCGTCGCGTCCCTCGGCGCGGGCCCGCTCGCCGATGCGGGGGTAGTTGTCACGCACCATCGCGGCGCAGGAGCCGGACGGTGTGACGATGTAGTCGTAGCCCTCGAAGGCCTTGGCGTACCGCTTGACCAGGGGCTCCGTCTCGTGCCGGTAGCCGGTGTTGAACTGCGGCTGGCCGCAGCAGGTCTGCGCCGCGGGGAAGTCCACGCTCACCCCCAGCCGCTCCAGCAGGGTCACGACGGCCTTCCCCGTCTCGGGGTACAGCGTGTCGTTCACACAAGTGACGAACAGTGCTACGCGCATGCGGCCTCCTCACGGTCGGCACGGCCACCCGTGGGCTCATACTGCCGTATTCGCACAGCGCCGTGGGGTAGAGATCGGATGTCTGTGCGGCGCAGAGGGTGCCATTGACGAGCCATGTCGGGGTGTCCTAACGTCCCTGCCATCGATTGAAACCTTTCATATCAGACCCGAGAGGCCAGGGCCGACCGTGCAGCGCGTCTGTTTCCTGTTGAAGGTCCGCAAGGACCGGCTCGCCGAGTACCGCGAGCGCCACGCAGCCGTCTGGCCCGAGATGCTGGAGGCGCTCTCCGCCACCGGCTGGCACAACTACTCGCTCTTCCTGCGCGAGGACGGCCTGCTCGTCGGCTACCTGGAGACGGAGGACTTCGCGGCCGCGCAGGAGGCCATGGCGGCGACGGACGTGAACGCCCGCTGGCAGGCGGAGATGGGGGACTTCTTCGAAGCGCTGGACGGGGCCAGGCCCGACGAGGCCATGCGCCCGCTCACGGAGGTCTTCCACCTGGCGTGACGTCGCCGGGCGCTGCCCCGGCGGGTGATCCGCCCCGCCCCCGGAGGCCCCCGTTCCGTTCCGAAACACACGGTTCCGCTCCACCGTCACTGTTCGGCCACCCGGACACAGTGGGCACCTACGCGGTCACGTATGCGTAGCATGAACCCGCGGCCTGCGGCGGGCCGGCGGCAGGAGGTAGGGCGGAGCTCGTGACACGCATGGTGGGGATCAAGGACGTCGCCCGGCAGGCGGGCGTTTCGGTCGGCACGGTGTCGAACGTGATCAACCGGCCCGACATGGTCTCCGAGGACACGCGTGCCCGCGTGCTGTCGGTCATCGAGCAACTGGGCTATGTCCGCAGTGAGTCGGCGCGGCAGCTGAGGGCCGGGCGCAGCAGGATCATCGCGCTGCTCGTGCTCGACATGGCCAACCCCTTCTTCGTGGACGTCGCCTCGGGGGCCGAGCGGGCCGCCCGGGAGACCGGGCTCGGCGTGATGCTCTGCAACAGCGGCGAGAGCCCCTCGGAGGAGGCCGACTACCTCGGGCTCTTCGCCGAGCAGCGGGTGCGCGGCGTCCTGGTGACGCCCGCGGACACCAGCGGCCGCAACATCGCTTCCTTCCGGAGGCACGGCATCCCGTTCGTCTTCGTGGACCGCGTCGTGCCGAGCGCCGAGGCCTGCTCGGTGTCCGTGGACGACATCGAGGGCGGCCGACTGGCGGTCGACCACCTCATCGAGCGCGGCCACGAGCGCATCGTCTACGTCAGCGGTCCGATGCACCTCGCCCAGTGCCAGGACCGGCGCACCGGCGCCCTGGACGCGCTCGCCGCCGCCGGGCTCCCCGCCGAGTCCCTGGCGCACATCGAGGCCGAGCGGCTCGACGTCCCCTCCGGGCGCGACGCCGGCGCCCGTCTGCTGGGGATGGCGAACCGCCCGACCGCCGTCTTCTGCGCCAACGACCTGCTCGCGCTGGGCGTGCTGCAGGCGCTGTACGCCGCGGGCATCACGGTGCCCGAGGAGATCGCGCTGGTCGGCTACGACGACATCGAGTTCGCGGCGGCGGCCGCGGTGCCGCTCACCTCGGTGCGGCAGCCCGCGTACCGGATGGGCCGCGCGGCGGCCGACCTGCTCATAGAGGAGACCGGGGACGCAGCCGAGGAGCACGAGCACCGGCGCATCGTCTTCCAGCCGGAACTCGTCGTCCGGGCCTCCACCCTCGGCAAGGGCGGCCGTACCGCCCGCTGATCCCTCCAGGCGGGGTGCGTGGTCCGTGCGGAACCCGTGACGGGGTGCCAGCGGCCCACCGTCAGCCCGCCGCGGCCACCGGCTCCGGCGTCCCGGGCGCGTCCAGGGCTCCGGCCTGTCGTCCCCGCAGGTAGGCGCGGATCTCGCGGACCGCGCTGCGGCCGGCCCGGTTGGCGCCGATCGTGCTCGCGGAGGGGCCGTAGCCGATGAGGTGGACGCGGGGGTCGCCGGCGACCTGGGTGAGCCCTTCCAGACGGATGCCGCCGCCGGGCCCGCGCAGGTGCAGCGGGGCCAGGTGGTCGAGGGCGGCACGGAAACCGGTTGCCCACAGGATGACGTCGGCGGCGACGTGGCGGCCGTCCGCCCAGCTCACGCCGTCCGGGGTGACCAGGTCGAACATCGGGAGGCGTTCGAGGATGCCGCGCTCGCGGGCGCGTTCCATCGCCTCGGTCATGGGGAGCCCCGTCACGCTGACGACGCTCTGGGGCGGCAGGCCCTGCTTGACGCGCTCCTCCACGAGCGCGACCGCGGCCCGTCCCTGGTCCTCGCCGAAGGGGCCGGACCGGTAGACGGGGGGCCGCCTGGTGACCCAGGTCGTCGCCGCCGCGCCGCCCGGCTCGTGCAGTTCCATCAGCAGCTGGACGGCGGAGGTGCCGCCGCCGACGACGATCACGTGCTTCCCCGCGAACTCCTCGCGCCCGCGGTACCCGGCCGTGTGCAGCTGGCGGCCGCGGAAGCTCTCCTGGCCCGGGTAGCGGGGCACGAAGGGCCGGTCCCAGGTCCCGGTGGCGTTGAGCAGGGCGCGGGCCGCCCAGGTGCCGGCGTCGGTCTCGACGAGCAGCCGCCCGTCCGGCCCCTCGTGGACCGTGGAGACGTCGACCGGGCGGTGCACACGCAGGTCGAAGGTGCGCTCGTAGCGGTCGAAGTACTCGGCGACGACCTCCGCGGACGGCCGGTCGGGGTCGGCGCCCTCCAGCTCCATGCCGGGCAGCGAGTGCACCCCGTGCGCCCTGCCGTACGTCAGCGTCGGCCAGCGGAACTGCCAGGCGCCGCCCGGGCCGGGGGAGTGGTCGAGGACGACGAAGTCCTCGTCGGGCCGCATCCCGGCCCTGCGCAGGAAGTACGCACCGGACAGCCCGGCCTGCCCGGCCCCGATGACGGCGACGTCCACATCCACATGGTTCACGTTTCCACCAACTACACGCCTTCGCGGAAGCTTCCCGCGGTCACCTCGCGGCGCAGCCGGGCCACCCGCGCGGCGGCCTCCTCCAGGCGGGACAGCGGCAGGTCGCCGTCGGCGACCGCGCGGGTGGCCGCGGTACGGATGGCCTCCAGGACGCCCGTGCCGCAGCCGGGACCGAGCTGGAGCAGGTCCACGCCCGAGAGCCAGGCGAGGACGGCGGCGCCCGGCACGCCCCAGCCCTCCACGACCTCGTCGGTGTCGAGCGGTTCGCTGATGACGACCGCGCCGTCGCCGAACTCGTCCCGCAGCAGTTCGGTGACCGCGGGCCCGCTGAGGGCGGCGGGGACCCCGATGGTGACCGCCCCGGCGCGTTCCAGTCCGCGCCGGAGCCACTCCGGCGGTCTGCGGGTCCGGCCGACGGGCAGCAGGCAGACGTCGACCAGCGCGGCGACGCGGTGCGGTGCGTACACGTGGAGTCCCCCTCTGGCGCTCGGGCGGGCGCTGCCGACCCTATCCCGAGGGGCGGCAAGTGGTCCAGACCAATCGGGGGGCGGCCGCCCGGATCAGGACAGCCGCCCCCGTCGCGCGGCGACCGTCAGCGCCCTCCGGAGAGCAGCAGCGGCGCCCCGCCGGGTGCGGACGCCGGACGGCCGTTCGCCGCGGTGACACCCGCGAGGGGTGACGCCGGCAGCCTGTCGAGCAGGCCCCGCGCGGCCAGTTCGGGCATGACGCCCTCCCCGAACCAGTACGCCTCCTCCAGGTGCGGATAGCCCGACAGCACGAAGTGGTCGATCCCCAGGGCGTGGTACTCCTCGATCCGGTCCGCGACCTGCGCATGGCTGCCGACCAGCGCCGTTCCGGCCCCGCCGCGCACCAGGCCCACCCCGGCCCACAGGTTCGGCGAGATCTCGAGCCCGTCGCGCGAGCCGCCGTGCAGCGCCAGCATGCGCTGCTGGCCCACCGACTCACTGCGCCCCAGCGCCTCCTGCGCGGCGGCGACCGTGTCCTCGTCGAGGTCGTCCAGCAGCCGGTCCGCGGCGGCCCAGGCCTCCTTCGCGGAGTCACGGGAGATCACGTGCAGACGGATGCCGAAGCGGACGGAGCGTCCCTCCGCCTCGGCCAGGGCGCGGATCCAGTCGGTCTTCGCCCTGACCTGCTCCGGCGGTTCGCCCCAGGTCAGGTAGACGTCCGCGTGCCGGGCGGCGACGGGCCCCGCCGCCGGTGAGGAGCCGCCGAAGAAGACCTGCGGCAGCGGGTCGGGCGGCAGCGCGGTCAGTCCGCCCTCGACGCGGTAGTGCTCCCCGTCGAAGTCGAAGGGCAGGCCGCCCCACACCCCGCGCACCACCGAGAGGAACTCGTCGGTGCGCGCGTAGCGCGCGTCGTGGTCCAGGTGGTCGCCGAAACGGCGCTGTTCGACGGAGTCCCCGCCGGTGACGACGTTGAGCAGCAGGCGGCCGCGGGTGATCCGCTGGTAGGTCGCCGCCATCTGCGCCGCCAGGACCGGCGAGACCACCCCGGGCCGGAACGCGACCAGGAACTTCAGCCGTTCGGTGTGCTGCGACAGCGCGACCGTGGTCAGCCACGCGTCCTCGCACCAGGTGCCGGTGGGCGTCAGGACGGCCTCGAAACCCAGTTGGTCGGCGGCCCTGGCGATCTGCGCCAGGTAGGCGACGTCGGGCGCGCGCACCCCGGAGACCGGGGTGACGCGCGAACGCTTCACGCCGCCGTCGGTGTAGGCGTGCCGGTCCACCAGGGTGCGGCCGTCGCCGCCGGTGGGCAGGAACCAGTGCAGGTGCACGGACATGTGCGGCCCCTCTCAGTGGGTGCGTGCGGCGGTGGTGGAGGCGGGGAGGCCGGCGTTGAAGCGACGGTCGACGAAGGCGGCGAAGTCCACGTGCCGCGGGATCAGCCCCAGTTCCTCGAAGGTGTCGGCGATCTCCTGCTCGGAGGCGACGGCGGCGTCGTCCACGGCCACCGAGACGCGGGTGCCGTTGGTGCGCTTCACCGAGTCCAGGGCCACGTCGTACGGCAGCCCGGTCTCCTCTGCCCATACCTTCGCCCACTCCTCGGGGTGCCCGGCGACCCACTCCTGGGCGCGCCGCAGCCGCTGCAGGTAGTCGCCGATGGCGGCCGACTTCGCCTCGTCGGCGAGCGCCCCCGGCGCGGCGACCTGGAAGGCGAGCCCATTGACGCGCCCGGTGCCGGTGGTCAGGACGCGCGCGCCGTGGCCGCGCAGCACCTGGGAGGTGTACGGGTCCCAGATCGCCCAGGCGTCGACCTTGCCGCCGCTGAAGGCCGCCAGCGCGTCGGCGGGCTGCAGATAACTGACGTCCACGTCGTCGAGGGACAACCCGGCGGCCCGCAGTGAGGTGATCAGCTGGTAGTGCGCGGAACTGCCCTGGGCGACGGCGACGCGCCGGCCCTTGAGGTCGGCGAGCCGCTTCAGCGCCGAGCCCTTCGGGACGACGACGGCCTCGCCCTCGGAGGAGCCGTGCGAGGCCGCCACGACCGTGATCCGGGAGCCGGAGCCGGCGGCGAACACCGGCGGGGTGTTGCCCACCCCGCCGATGTCCACGGCCTTGGCGTTCACCGCTTCCAGCAGGGGTGGCCCGGAGGTGAAGGTGGACCACTTGATCCGGTAGGTGAGCTCGTCGAGTTCCCCCGCGGCCCTCAGGACGGCCTCGGAACCGCCCCTCTGGTCGCCGACGTTCAAGGTGACCGTGCCCTTGCCGTCGGTGCCGTCACCGGTGCCGCCCACGGAGGTGTCGGCCGTGGAGACGCCGCAGGCGGCGAGCAGGAGGGCGAGCGGGAGCAGCAGGGCGGGCGTGACGCGCCGGATGGTGTCCGTCATGGGTTCGGCTTCCTTCTCGTGAGGGCGGTCAGGCCGCACCGGCGGACGCCGGGGCGGCGACGCCGAGTTCGGCCAGCAGACGGGAGCGCAGGGCGGCGAGACCCGGATCGCCGGCGTCGCGGGGGCGGCGGAGCGCGACCGGTGCGTCGTGGGCGATGACCCCGTCCCGCATGACCAGGGCGCGGTCGGCCAGGAGCAGTGCCTCGTCCACGTCGTGCGTGACGAGCAGCACCGCGCAGCCGCGGCGTTGCCACAGCTCGGCGACGAGCCGCTGCGCCTGGATGCGGGTCAGCGCGTCCAGCGCGCCGAACGGCTCGTCCAGCAGCAGCAGATCGGGCTCGCGCACCAGCGCCCGGGCGAGCGAGGCACGCTGGGCCTCGCCGCCCGACAGAGTCTTCGGCCAGGCGCCGGAACGCTGCCGCAGCCCTACCTCCTCCAAGGCCGCCTCCGCCAAGGCCCGTCCGGGCCGTCCCGGCAGTCCGAGCAGGACGTTGCGCCACACCCGCTTCCAAGGCATCAACCGCGGCGCCTGGAAGGCGACGGCACGCCTGTCCGGCACCAGCACGGTGCCCTCGATCTCCCGGTCGAGCCCGGCGAGGACCCGCAGCAGGGTGCTCTTGCCGCAGCCGCTGCGGCCGAGCAGCGCGGTGAACTCGCCCGGTCGCAGGGTGAGGTCGAGGCCGTCGATGACGCGCCGGCCGCCGAAGGAGCGGGTCAGCCCCGCCACGCGTACGGCCGCCGGGCCGTCCGCCGCGGGCGGCGGCGCGTCGTGGCTCACTGGCCGGTGAAGGTCGGTCGCCATTGCAGCAGCAGCCTTTCGAGAGCGCGGACGACGATGTCGGCGGTGAGGCCGAGGAAGGCGTAGACGACGAGGCAGACCACGATCACGTCGGTCCGCAGGAAGTCCCGTGCCTGCGTCATCAGGAAGCCGATGCCGTCGGAGGCGTTGATCTGCTCCCCGAAGACCAGCGCGAGCCACGCGGTCGCGAGCGAGTAGCGCAGCCCCGTCATGGCGCCGGGCAGCGCGCCCGGCAGGACGACGTGCCGGACCAGCCCCCAGCGGGACAGCCCGAGCGAGGTGCCGGCCTCGATCAGCTGCTCGTCGACGCCGCGGATCCCCGCGTAGACGTTGAGGTAGAGGTGGAAGGCGACGCCGAGGGCGATGAGGGTGACCTTCGGGGCCTCGCCGATGCCGAGCCAGATGATGAACAGCGGGATCAGGCCGACGAACGGCACCGCGCGCAGCATCTGCACGCTCGCGTCGACCAGGTCCTCGCCCAGTCGGGACAGCCCGGACACCAGGGCCAGCGTGATGCCTGCCGCGCCGCCGAGGAGCAGCCCGGACACCACGCGCTGCAGCGACACCGCCATGGCGGAGCCGAGTTGACCGCTCGTCACGAGGTCGGCGGCCGTGCCGGCGATGGTGCCCGGCGAGGCCAGCACCTCGGGCCGCAGCACACCGGTCGCGCTGAGCAGCTGCCACAGCGCGAGCAGCAGCAGCGGGCCCGTCGTGCGCCGCAGCCAGCGCGGGAGCGAACGGCGGCGGGCGGAGACGGGGACCACGGGCCGCAGTCCGGGAGCGGCCGCGGGCCGGAGGGCAGGAGGTGCGTCCGGTGCGTCCGGAGGGAGGTCTGCTGATACAGGGGATATGTTCGGTGGCGCTTTGCTGATGCTCATGAGAGGGCTCCACATGGGGGAGGCGGTGAGCGGGCACGCACGCCCGTCCCTACGCGCGGCCCGTCAGGTGCAGGCCGGGGTGCGGGCGCTGCGACTCGTCACGGAACGCGTACGGGGGCGGTGCGGGAAGGGCGCACAAGAGGCGCGGAGGGCACGCCGGAAGGAGGGCGTGCGAAAAGGTGGGGAAGCGTCAGCAGCCGCAGCGACAGGCGGCGGAGGCCACCCGCAGCAGGTCGATGTGACCGCGCGTGGTGAGCAGAACGGGACGCGACATGCGGACGACCGTAGCCAGGCCGTCCGGATGGCGTCAACGGCGTCTCGGTCCTCGGAACGCGCGTCGCAACCCCGGCACGCACGGGGCCGCGGCGTGGGCCACCATGGTCACATGGCCGACGCTTTCTCCACCCGCACCATCGACGTCACCACCGGCAGCCGGGAGACGGTCCACGACCTGACCGGCGCCTGCGCTGATTTCCTCGACGACGTCGCCCACGGACGCGACGGGCTGCTCAACGTGTTCGTCCCGCACGCCACCGCCGGGATCGCCGTCATCGAGACCGGCGCGGGCAGCGACGACGACCTCCTGGCGGCGCTCCACGACCTGCTGCCGGCCGACGACCGCTGGCGCCACCGGCACGGCAGCCCCGGGCACGGCCGTGACCATGTGCTGCCCGCCGTCGTCCCGCCGCACGCCACGCTCCCGGTGGTCGGCGGCCGGCTCGAACTCGGCACCTGGCAGTCCGTCGTCCTCGTCGACACCAACCGGGACAACCCCCGGCGCCAGGTGCGGCTGAGCTTCCTGGGGTGACCGTTGCGAGGCCCGCGCGTCAGGCTGTCAGGCCGTCAGCCAGGCCATGACCGCCCGGGCGTCGAAGGCGCTCTGCCCTCCCCGCACCAGCAGACCGGCCGTCGCAAAGGCGGCGTCGTCGGCCTGCGTCGTCAGGTAGGGGACGGCGACGCAGCGCATGCCCGCCCGGTACGCCGCCTCGGCGCCGGGCGGCGCGTCCTCGACGACCACGCAGTCCGCCGGGTCCACGTCGAGCCGGGCCGCCGCCTCCAAGAAGACGTCCGGGGCGGGCTTGCCGCGCTCGACCTCCTCCGCCGACACCACGGTCGTCAGCAGCGCGTCCAGCCCGGTGGCCGCCAGCACCGCCCCGATCGCCTCCCGCGAGGAGCCCGAGGCCACCGCCACCGGGTGCCCGGCCTTCGCCAGCAGCTCGACGAACGCCCGCATCTGCGGGAACACGTCGGTGGCCCCGCGCGCCAGCTCCAGGTAGAGCCGGTTCTTGGCGTCGAGCAGCTCCTGCACGGACGCCGACAGGCCGTACTCCTCGCGCAGGGTCTCCAGCGTCTCCTTGGTGCCGATACCGATGAAGCGCCGGTGCTGCTCCCAGGTGAAGTCGTCCACGCCGTGCGCGGCCAGCAGCCGGCGGCCCGCCTCGTAGTAGTTGGGCTCGCTGTCCACGAGGGTGCCGTCGAGGTCGAATATCACCGCGGGGAGCGTCATGCCCCCAGCATGCCAAGCCGGTGATCAGGGCGTGCGCCCGGCCGCCGCGTCCCGGCCGACCGCCCGGACCAGCGGCAGCATCCGCTGCGGCACCCGCTCGCGCAGCGCGACCTCGGTACGGGTGCGCACCACGCCCGGCACCTGGACCAGCCGCTGGATCACGTCCTCCAGGTGTGCCGGCGTCCCGGGCCACCACCCGGGTGAGCAGGTCTCCGCCGCCGGTGATCGAGAACGCCTCGATGATCTCGGGCACGGCGGCCAGGGCGGCGCCCGTGGCGTCCAGGTGCCCCTGGGTCACCTCCAGGTGGACGAAGGCCAGCACCCGGTACCCGAGGGCCTCGGCCGACAGCCGCGGGCCGTACCCGGTGATCACCCCGTCCCGTTCCAGCCGGTCCAGCCGCGCCTGCAGGGTCCCGCGCGCCACACCCAGGACGCGGGCGTACTCGCGCACGCTGGTGCGCGGCTGTTCCAGCGGCAGCGCCAGGATCCGGGCGTCCAGCTCGTCGGCGGGCACGGGGCGCGGCCTCCTCGGGTCCGGGGCGTCATGGGAACGGGCCCGACGCATCCGCCGGCCCGTGCCCGCGCGCCGCTCAGAGCAGGTTGTCGATGGTGATCGGCAGGTCGCGGATCCGCTTCCCGGTGGCGTGGTAGACGGCGTTGGCGATGGCGGGCGCGATACCGACCAGGCCCACTTCGCCGACGCCCTTGGTGCCGGTCGGCGTGCCGCGGTCGGGCTCACCGACGAAGACCACGTCCAGCTCGGGGATGTCGGCGTTGACGGCGACGAGGTAGTCGGCGAACGTCCCGTTGGCGATGCGGCCGGTACGCGGGTCGGTGACCGTGTCCTCGAAGAGGGCCATGCCGATCCCGCCGACGGTCCCGCCGATGATCTGGCTCCTGGCCGTCTTCTCGTTGAGGATGCGGCCGCCGTCGATCGCGGACACCACCCTGGCGACGCGGATGAGTCCGAGGTCGGCGTCGACGCGTACCTCCACGAACTTCGCGCCGTACGCCCCGGCCAGGGACATGCCGATGTCGGCCGGCTTCGGGGGTGTGCTGCTCCCGGTCGCCGTGAGCTGGGGCAGCTCGTGCCGGGAGAGGATGTCGGCGTACGACTCCCCGCGGTCCGGGCGGCCGACGAGGTGGACCCGGCCGCCGGAGGCCTCGACGTCCTCGGGGGAGGCACCCAGCAGCGGTGAGTCGGCGTCCCCGCGGGCGAGTTCCGCGAACTGCCCCACGAGCCTGCGGCAGGCGTCGTGCACGGCGTTGCCGAGCGCACCGGTCAGGCCCGAGCCGCCCGCCATCATGGAGTCGGGCATGTCCGAGTCGCCGAGGTCGAACCGGACCTTGTCCAGGGGCAGGCCCAGTTCCTCGGCGGACAGCTGCGCCATCACGGTGTACGTACCGGTGCCGATGTCCGTCGCCGCGCTGCGCACAAAGGCGCTGCCGTCGCGGTTGACGGTGACCTCGGCCATGCAGGGCGTCGCGAAGTACGGGAACATCGCGCTCGCCATGCCGAAGCCGACCAGCCAGTTCCCGTCGCGCATGGACCGCGGCTCCGGGTTCCGGTCGGCCCAGCCGAAGCGCCGCGCGCCGACCTCGTAGCACTCCATGAGCGCCTTGCCGGACCACGGCAGCCCGTTGCGCGGGTCGACCTCGGTGTGGTTGCGCATCCGCAGGTCCAGCGGGTCCATGCGCAGGGTGTAGGCCAGTTCGTCGAGGGACGACTCCAGCGCGTGGCAGCCCTGCGCCTCCGCGGGGGCGCGCATCGAGGTCGGCACGGCGATGTTCAGCTTGGCCTGCTCGTCCCGGGTGACCACGTTCGGGCACCGGTAGGCGAACGCGGTCCCGTGGGAGAAGGGTTCGTAGTCGTTGTCCTCCATGCTCAGCGAGCTGAGGCTGCGGTGGTCGAGACCGACCAGCTCGCCGTCGCGCGTCGCGCCCACGCTGAGCCACTGCACCCCGCTCGGACGGTGCCCGACGGAGGTGAACATCTGCGGCCGGGTCAGCACCAGCTTCACCGGGCGCTTGGTCGTCCGGGCCGCCATGGCGGTGAGGATCACGTGCGGCCACGCCCGCAGCCCGGCGCCGAAGCCGCCGCCCACGTAGGGCACCAGCACCCGTACCGAACTCTCGGGGATGCCGAACACCATGGCGAGGGTGGTGCGCACCATCGAGGGCCATTGGCTGGTGTCGTGGACGGTGAGGGTGTCCCCCTCCCAGACGGCGAGGGTGGCGAACAGCCCGAGCGGGTTGTTGGTGTTGTCCGCCGTGAAGTACGTCCCGCGCACGACGACGTCCGCGGACTCCAGGGCGGCGGCGACGTCCCCGCGCGAGTGGTCCATCTTCCACGGGTCCACCAGATGCTGCGCCCTCGGGTCCTGCAGGTCCAGCAGCGGCTCGGCGGCCTCGTACTCGGCGTGCACCAACCGTGCGGCCGCGGCGGCCTGTTCCGGCGTCTCGGCCACCACGAAGCCGATGTGCTGCCCGTGGTGCATGACCCGGTCGTCGCGCAAGGGTGCGGGCGGCGACTCGCCGAGCACCGTCGCGGGCCCCGTTCCGACCTGGGGGGCGTTCTCGTGGGTGAGCACGGAGATCACGCCCGGTGCGCGTTCGGCCTCCTCGGTGTCCATGCGGACGATCCGGCCCGCGGCGACGGTGCTCTGCACCAGGGCGCCGTAGGCCTGGCCGGGGACGCTGAAGTCCATCGGGTAGGGGGCGGTGCCGGTGACCTTGCGCGGTCCGTCGACCCGGTTGACGCCGGCGCCGACCAGTGGCCTGCTCTCGACCGTGCTCATGCCGTCACTCCTGACACTGTCTGCAGCTCGCGGACGAGGGTCCGGCGGGCCAACGGCACCTTGAACGCCGTGCCGGGCACGGTCCACGCGTCGCGCATCGTCGCCTCGGAGGCGTCCCGGAACGTGGCCGTCGTGGCGGGAGCGCCGGTCAGCACGTGCTCGGCCTCGTACGCCCGCCACGGCTTCGAGCCCACGCCGCCCAGCCCGGCCCGGGCCTGACGGATCGTGCCGTCCTCCACGACCAGCACCACGGCGGCCGAGGTCAGCGCGAACTCGTACGACACGCGGTCGCGGACCTTGAGGTACCCCGACCGGGCGGTGGGCGGCGGGAGCGGGATCTCGACCTCGGTGATCAGCTCGGCGTGCTGCAGGACGTTCTCCCGCTCGGGACTCTCGTCGGCCGTCACGTAGAACTCCGTCAGCGGGACGCTGCGCCGGCCCGACAGCCCCTGAATGTGCACGACCGCGTCCAGCGCCACGAGTGCGACGGCGAGGTCGGAGGCGTGCAGCGCGATGCAGTTCTCGTTCACGCCCAGCACGGCGTGCATCCTGGCCGCGCCCTGCACGGCCGCACAGCCGGTGCCCGGTGCGCGCTTGTTGCACTCGAGGACGGCCGGGTCGCGGAAGTACCGGCAGCGGGTGCGCTGCAGCAGGTTGCCGCCGATGGTGGCCATGTTCCGCAGCTGCACCGACGCGCCCAGCAGCAGGGCCTCGCGCACCACCGGCAGCCGCTCGGCGACCGTGGCGTCGGCGGCCAGTTCCTCCATCGTGGCCAGCGCCCCCACGTGGAGTGACTCGCCGCGCCGCTCGATGCCGTGCAGCGGGAGGCGGGTGATGTCGATCAGCGTCGGCGGCCCGAGGACCCCGTCCTTCATCAGGTCCAGCTGGGTCGTGCCGCCCGCGAGGCAGGACGCCGACGGGTCCTCCGCCAGCATCCGCACGACCTCCTGGGTGTCGGTGGCCCGAACGTACTCAAAGGTGCGCATCCTAACCTCCCCCGGCCGCCGCCGCCTCCCGGATCGCGGCCACGATGTTGGGATAGGCGCCGCAACGGCACAGGTTGCCGCTCATGAACTCCCTGATCTCCTCGTCGGAGCCGGTCCGGCCCTCGGCCATGAGCGCCACCGCGGACATGATCTGCCCGGGGGTGCAGAAGCCGCACTGGAAGCCGTCGTGGTCCATGAAGGCCCGCTGCACCGGGTGCGGTCCCTCCGGGTCCGCGACGCCCTCGATGGTGGTGATCGCGCGGCCCTCGGCCTGGGCAGCCAGCGTCAGGCAGGACAGCACTCTCCTGCCGTCGAGATGCACCGTGCACGCCCCGCACGCGCCCTGGTCGCACCCCTTCTTGGTGCCCGTCAGGCCCAGCCGGTCCCGCAGGGCGTCCAGCAGCGTGACCCGGGTGTCCAGGCGCAGGGTGTAGGACCGGCCGTTGACGTCGAGTGTCACGACCCGCTCGATGGTTCCGGGACGGTCCACGTCCCGCTCGCTCGCCACGTCCCTCATCGCGTCCTCCTCCGGACGGGTCGGATACGACTCGAGCCCCTCCTGGGGCGGATCCGGTGAGTTTGGTTCGTCAGGCGCCGTTAAAGGCGGGATCGACTTTTATGCGTCAATACGTCCGCCTTTCTCCTCAATATACGCCGAATGGGCGTTCCGGCATGGGCCAGTGGTCCGGCCCGGCCCAGGCCGCGCAAGCGACGACCGGACCAATGGCCCAGTCGAAACGCATCCGGTTGAGCCATGGGCCCGGAGGATGTTCTCCTGGGGGCGACGATGGCGTTGCGGCAGGCAAGGGTCCCCGCAGCGCCTTTTCCATGCGTGGACATGCGCCGCGACACGACGCAGGGCAGGGCGGGCACGTGGTGAGGCGGATGTTCATCGCACCGGACCCGGGGCGCGCGCGGCTGCGCGCCGCCTCGCGCGCGGTCCTGGGCATCGCGGGGGCCGTCGCCGCCGAGACGGCGGCCGGGCTGCCGCTGCCCGCCGTCGTGACGGGCGGCCTGGCCGCACTGCTCGCGCTGTTCGTCGTCGGCGACCCGGGCCCGGCCCGCCAGGCCGTGACGACCGCCCTGATGCCCGCCGCGGGCCTCCCCGTCCTCTGGCTGGCCGCGTGGCTGCACCCGCACCCCGGCGCACGGGACGCGGCCTTCCTCGCGGTCGTCTTCGCGGGGGTCTACGCCCGCCGCTGGGGGCCGCGCGGCCACGCCCTGGGCGTCTTCGCCTTCATGATGTTCTTCGTCGCCCAGTTCCTGCGGGCCTCTCCCGCCCTGCTGCCCGGGCTGTACGCGGCCGTGGGCCTCGGACTGGGCTGCGCCGCCCTCGTCCGCTTCGGCCTGTGGTGCTATGAGCGCGGTGCCGTCCGGGCGCGGGCCGTCGTCCTGCCCCAGCCGCGGGGGCTGCGCCGCCCGACGACCCGGCAGGCGTTCCAGGCGGCGCTCGCCGGCGGCATCGCGGTGGCGGTGGGCCAGGCGCTGTCCGAGGACCGCTGGTACTGGGCGGTCGGCACCGCCTGGTGGATCTTCGTGAACACCACCTCGCGGGGGGAGACCCTCGTACGCGGCTTCCGCCGGGTCCTGGGCACGGTCACCGGCATCGCCGCCGGGCTCGCCGTGGCGCTCCCGCTGCACGGGGCGCCCGCGCCGACCGCCGCTCTCGTCGCCGTGTGCGTCTTCGGGATCTTCTACACCGCCCCGGTCTCGTACAGCTGGATGATGTTCTTCGTGACCTTGATGGCCGGGCTGCTCTACGGCCTGCTCGGCATCCTCCACCCCGGTCTGCTCGCGCTGCGGCTGGGGGAGACCGCCGTCGGCGCCCTGGGCGCGGCCGTCGCGGTCCTCGTGGTGCTGCCGGTGACCACGCACGCGGCGACCGACGCCTGGATCCGCCGCGCGCTGCACGCGGTGCACGAGTTCACGGGCGAGGCCGCCCGCCACCTCGCCGGCGGCCCGGGCGACGACCTGGCCCGGCACGTGGCGGAGCTCGACGTCCTCCTGGAGCGGGTGCGGGCCGCCGTCGCCCCGCTGGTGCACCCGCTCAGCCCGATGCGGCACCGCGGGGCCCGGGCCCGTACCGTCCTCGCCCTGCTCGACGAATGCGCCCGCCAGGTCCGGGGCCTCGCGGAGGTCGTGGCCGATCCGCACGCCTGCCACGACGAACGCCTCACGGCGGCGTGCCACCGCGTGGAGACCGCCGTCCGGCGCCTGGTGCCCCCGGGCGCAGCCGGGAGCGTCGTGCCCGCGCCCGGGGCGACCGCAGGTGGGACGGCGCGCCCGCACCCGCACGCCGACCGGGCCCTGGAGCACCTGCGCGGCCTCGAGGCGGCCCTTACCGGCCTGGTCGTCCCCCTCGGCGCCTCCTTGCGCCGGGAGCCCGCCGCCGAGCCCGTCTGAGGCCGTGCCCCGGGCGCTGGGCGGAGGTGCCCGGGCCCGTCGACGGGCGGCGTGCCCGCGGCGCACGGAGGCCGGTCGGCGGCGCCGGGCGTGCGTGCCGGCTTCATGTGCGCCCCCGGGCCGAACGGGACCGGTCACGGTCGTCACGTGACCGGATTGCGTCCAACCTGGGTCGTGATGTCGTCAATTCACCCGAAAGGGCGTTCCGTTCGGCCCGGCGTGCCAGGATGACTGACTCCGGACGAGTGGTGAGACCGATTCCAGTCTCGTGCCGTACCCGTGGGCCGTGCGGAAACGGTTCACGCAGGGCGGTCTTGGGGGTGCCAGGCGTGCTGAGATTTCTGCGCCGTACCGGGGGGAAGAGCGAACGGCGTACCGGGCCGGCCCGCGTCCCGCCCGCGGCGGAGCACCAGCGGATGGAGGGCCCGGAGCCGCTGGCCGGCTGCCCCGCGGGGCACCCGCAGGCCGCGGACGAGGGCGCCGAGGCGCCGCGTCCCGATGACGTGGCGGCCACCTGCCCCGTCGACGGCGCCGCAGGTCGGGACGGGGGCGCCGCCCCGGCCGTCCGGCACAAGGACGTGGACGTCCGCGCGCTGGCCACCGACTTCCTGCGGCAGTACCACCGCGAACTGCCCGGCGCCGCCGGCGACCCGCAGCAGCGGCTTGCCGCGGTGCTCGCGGAGATCGACGCGACGGGCACCTACCGGCACACCCACGAGGAACTCGTCTTCGGCGCGCGGGTCGCCTGGCGCAACAGCAACCGCTGCATAGGGCGGCTGTACTGGAACTCCCTCCAGGTCCGCGACCGCCGCCACGTCGCGACCGCGCGCGGGGTGGCCCTGGAGGCCGCCGCCCACCTCAGGGTCGCGACCAACGGCGGGCGGATCCGCCCGGTCATCACCGTCTTCGCCCCGGACACGCCCGACCGTCCCGGCCCGAGGATCTGGAACGACCAGCTCATCCGCTACGCCGGCTACCCCCGCCCCGACGGCGGTGTCGTCGGCGACCCCGGCAACACCGGCATCACCGAGGTGGCCCGGCAACTCGGCTGGCCCGGCGGCCCCGGCACGCCCTTCGACGTCCTGCCCCTGGTCGTGCAGGGCGGCGCCGAACCGCCGCGCCACTTCCCGCTGCCGGCCGACGCCGTGCTGGAGGTGCCGATCGCCCACCCGGAGCTCGACTGGCTGGCGGAGTGGGGCCTGCGCTGGCACGCCGTCCCGGCCATCTCCTCCATGTGCCTGGAGATCGGCGGCGTCTGCTACCCGGCCGCCCCCTTCAACGGCTGGTACATGGGCACCGAGATAGGCGCCCGCAACTTCGCCGACGCCGACCGCTACGACCTCCTGCCGCGCTTCGCCGACCGGCTCGGCCTGGACACCGGCAGCGACCGTTCGCTCTGGCGCGACCGGGCCCTGGTCGAGCTCAACCGGGCCGTCCTGCACTCCTTCGACAGCGTCGGCGTCAGCATCACCGACCACCACACCGAGTCCCGGCGCTTCCTCGCCCACATCGAACGGGAGGAGCGCAAGGGCCGACCCGTGGCCGCCGACTGGTCGTGGATCGTGCCGCCCATCTCCGGCTCGGCCACCGGCGTCTTCCACCGCTACTACGACACCGGCGAGCTGACCCCCGCCTACGTGCACCACCCCGAGTCCCTCGCCCTCGCCCGCGGCGAGACGCTGGTGTGACGGGGGCAACGGGATCGGTTTCCGGCCACTGCGTTACTCTCAGCCGCCGTACAGACAACCTGCGGAAGAGGTACGGCAGTGGCCGGGCACGTTTACATCGGGTCGTTCACCTCGGCGGGCGGCAAGGGACTGACCACCGCCGCCGTCGACCCCGACTCGGGAGCGCTGACGGTGCTGCGCGCCGACTCCGCGGTGGAGGACCCCTCCTTCCTCGTGCTCTCCGAGGACCGCGGCCTGCTCTACACCGTCAGCGAGCACGCCGAGGACGGCGGCGCGGCCGTGTTCTCGCTGGCCGACCCCGCCCGCCCCGAACCGCTGGGCGCCACGGTGCCGGTGGGCGGTGGCGCGCCCACCCACCTGTGCCTGCACCGGGGGCACCTGCTCACCGCCAACTACGCCTCCGGCACGGTCAGCGTGCTGCCGGTCGACGACCGCGGGGCGCTGGGCTCGCCGCGCCACGTCATGGAGCACGAGGGCGACGGCCCCGACCCCGAGCGCCAGGAGGGCCCGCACGCCCACATGGTGCTGCCCGACCCCTCCGGGCGCTGGGTGCTCACCGTGGACCTCGGCACGGACTCCGTGCGCGTCTGCGAACTCGACGCGGACAGCGGGGAACTGGAGGTGGAGCGCGAGATGGGGCTGCGCTCCGGCACCGGCCCGCGCCACCTCGCGTTCCACCCCCGTGGCGACCGCGCCTACGTCATGAACGAGCTGGACTCCGTGGTGACGGTCTGTCACTGGGACGCCGAGGTGGGCCGTCTGAAGCCCGTCGCCGAGGTCTCCGTGCTGCCCGCGGACGCCGTCGGCCCGAACTACCCCTCCGAGCTGGTCGTCTCGCCCGACGGCCGGTTCGCCTGGGCCGCCAACCGCGGGCACAACAGCATCGCCGTGCTGTCCGTCGACGAGAGCGGCGACGGGCTGGAGCTGGTGGAGACGGTGGACTGCGGCGGTGACTGGCCGCGCCACCTGACCCTCGACCCCTCGGGCAAGCGGCTGTACGCGGCCAACGAACGCTCCGGTGACGTCAGCTGGTTCGACGTGGACCCGGCCACCGGTACGCCGAAGCTCGCGGGCTCGGTGGCGGTGCCCGCGGCGTCCTGCGTGGTCTTCGGCTGACGGCGGCCGCCCCGGGAACGCGACGGCGTGGGGGGGGCCCCCCCCGGGGGCCCCGGGGGGGGGGCCCACCACGCCGTCGTCGAGGTCCCGCCGGTTCAGCCCAGCGAAGCGCCCTGCGACGGCTGGGGGATGCCCAGGGCCGCGGTGTACGTGGCGACGACCAGCTTGCCGATGGCCGGGTAGGGACCCAGCGCGTCGGCCGCGGAGCAGTCGGCCTCCTTGGCGGCGTCGTGCAGCACCTCGGGGGCGACCTCGGGACCGATCACGTACGGCGCGAGCGCCAGCGTGGTCGAGCCGGAGGAACGCAGCTGCTCGGCGGCCCCGGCGACTGAGTCCTCGATGTCCAGCGCGGCGGCCAGCACCGGCACCGCGAGTCGCGCGGCCAGCAGCAGACCGGTCACCCCGGCGGCCTGGACGGCCTCCTCGCCACCGACGGTGGCCAGGATGATGCCGTCGGCGGCCGTGGCCACCGTGAACAGGCGGGCGCGGTCGGCGCGGGCGAGGCCGGCCTCGGAGAGGCGCACGTGCAGCGCCTCGGCCAGCAGCGGGTGGGGGCCGAGCACGTCGGTGACCTCCGCCGCGGAACGGCTGTCCGCCACCGCCTGGCGCAGCCGGCGCATCACCGAGGCCTCGGGACCGGCCAGCAGCGGCACCACGACGGCCGCGGGCGTCTGGTCGCCGCGCTCGGTCGCGGCCTGGGCCAGCACCGACTCCAGGGTCGGGTACTCCTCGCCGTCGCCGTCGACGTAGCCGATGCGCGGGTCGAGCCCGGAGAGCTCGATGCGGGCGATGCTGACGATCTCCTCCGCGAGACTGCGTATCGCGGGGGAGGGAGTGCCGGGCACGGCGAGGACCAGCGCGGGTGCACCCTCAGGCGTGGTCAGCGGCTCCGGCCGCCGGTGCCGCCCGGGCTGGCGGGGGCGGGGCATTCGAACGGGCAGGCCGGGTGCGGGGCCTTCGGCAGTGCTCATGGCGAGGCATGCTAGTGCCTTTGCGCGCTCTGTTGTTCGGGCGGGTCCGTCGCAGGGGTTACCTGTCCGGTTCTGTCCCGATACGGTGCCGGGTCCGCTCGTCCCGGCACCGTATGCGTCCCACGATCAGCCGAGTCCGCGCGAGTCCTGCTTGAGGGCGGTGTCCACGGTGAGCGCGGAGGCGACAACCATGCTCAGCAGGGGGTCCGCCAGTTGCCGGTGGATCTGCAGCACGTAGTTGTCGGCCGTGGTGAACATCGTCTTCGCCAGACCCTCCCAGGTCTTGGTGATCCGGGCGACCTCGGTGTCGGTGTGGTCGACGATGGCGAAGTTCCAGGCCCGCCAGTTCTCGGCCTTGATCGCGCCGATCTTCTGGCCGTTCACCTCGAAGGAGAAGTTGATCTTCCCGATGGCGTTCTGCTGCACGATCTCGCCGAGCGTCGTGCCGTCGGCGCGCTGCACGATCACCTTGGACTTGATGAACTTCGCCGGCCGGGTCAGCAGCAACTGGGGCTGCCCGTGCGGGTCACGGACCTCCAGGCGCACCGACAGGAACTGGTCGACGCTCGAGACGAAGCGCAGCACCTTGCGCGCGGTGCTCTGACCGACCTGGAGCACCGAGCCGAGCTGGCGCCCGTGCTGGTCGAAGACGCTGTACTCGTTGTTCAGCTCGATGAGCTTGGCCTTCTGGTTGACCACCAGGACGGGCTCGCTGAAGAGCGTCCCCCCACCCGGGCCGGTGGGGGCGACGCCCGCCTGCTGATGCACCTGGCGCTGGATGCGCGCGGGGTCGGGACCCCCGTCGACGCCCAGCTCCCAGGGGTTGTCCTTGGGCTGCGGCGGGACCTGCGCCCCGCCGGCGTGGGTGTGCTCCGTCCACTGGGAGCCGTCCCAGTAGCGCAGCAGGTTCTGCGTGCCGTGCGGGTCCGGGTACCAGCCCGCCGGGGTGTTCGAATGCGTCGTCACCCGGGCAGGGTAACGGCTGCCTCTGTCAGGGCAGCCGCCAGTCCACCGGTTCCGCGCCCTGCCGCGCCAGGAGGTCGTTGGCCCGGCTGAACGGACGCGAGCCGAAGAAGCCGCGGTCGGCCGACATGGGGGAGGGGTGGGCGGACTCGACGGCCGGCAGGTTCCCCAGCAGCGGGCGCAGCTTGCGCGCGTCGGAGCCCCACAGGATCGAGACCAGCGGCTTGCCTCGCGCGACGAGCGCCCGCATGGCCTGTTCGGTGACCTCCTCCCAGCCCTTGCCGCG
Source organism: Streptomyces sp. NPDC008238 (assembly GCF_042956445.1). NCBI lineage: Bacteria > Bacillati > Actinomycetota > Actinomycetes > Kitasatosporales > Streptomycetaceae > Streptomyces > Streptomyces sp. NPDC008238. Next base: position 124,452 of record NZ_JBIBGK010000001.1, read on the forward strand.
GTGGCCCCCGGGCTTGCGCGGCGCGGTGGTGAGCGCCCTGTTGAGCAGCAGGACGCCCTGCCGGGTCCAGGGGGTCAGGTCCCCGTTGGAGGGCTGGGGGAGGCCGAGGTCGGTGTTCAGCTCCCGGTAGATGTTCTGCAGGCTGCCGGGGAGCGGTCGCACCTCCGGGGCCACCGAGAACGACAGCCCGACGGCGTGCCCCGGGGTGGGATACGGGTCCTGGCCCACGATCAGCACCCGGACGTCGTCGAAGGGCTGCTGGAACGCGCGCAGCACGTTCGCCCCCGACGGCACGTAGGTGCGGCCCGCGGCGATCTCGGCGCGGAGGAAGTCGCCCATCGCGGCGATCCTCCCCGCGACCGGCTCCAGCGCCTTGGCCCAGCCTTCTTCGACGATTTCGTTCAACGGTCTTGCAGCCACGGTGAGTCACTCTAGTGGCTCACACCGACAGTCAGACCACAGCCGCCCGGACGCACAGCACATCCGGCAGGTGCGAGGCCACGAGCCGCCAGGTGTCGCCCTCGTCGGCGCTGGCGTAGACCTCGCCGTTGCGGTTGCCGAAGTACACGCCGGCCGGGTCGGCGTCGTCGGTGCGCAGTCCGTCGCGCAGGACCACGCCGTAGTGCTCGTCCGTGGGCAGGCCGGCGGACAGGGCCGTCCACGAGGCGCCGGCGTCCTCGGTGCGGTAGACGCGGCAGCGGTAGTCGGGCTGGTAGCGGTCGCTGCCGTCGTTGACCGGCGAGACGTAGGCGACGCCGCCGCGGCGGGGGTGGACGGCGACGGCGAAGCCGAAGTCCGCGGGCAGGCCCTTGCCGATCTCCGTCCACGACGCGCCGGCGTCGTCACTGCGGTAGACCCCGCCGTGGTTCTGCAGGTAGAGCCGGTCCGGGTCCACCGCGTCCCGGGCGATCTTGTGCACGCACTGGCCGAACTCCGGGTACGGGTCCGGCAGGAACTCCGCCTTGAGCCCGGTGTTGGACGCCTCCCAGCTCGCGCCGCCGTCGCTGGAGCGGTAGACCCCGCCGGAGGAGACGGCAGCGATCACGGCGTCGGCGTCACGCGGATCGGTGACGACCGTGTGCACCGCCTGCCCGCCGAACCCGGCGCCCCACAGCTCCCGCTGGGGGTGCTCCCACAGGCTCCGCACGAACTCGAAGGTCACGCCGCCGTCGTCGGAGCGGAAGAGCGCGCCCGGTTCCGTGCCCGCCCACACCAGGTCGGGGGCGTCGGTCCCGGCGGGCTGGATCTGCCAGACGCGCTCCAGCGAGGTGTCCGTGTCCTTGGGGAAGCGCACCGCGGGCCGGGCCGGCTCCTCCCAGCTGCGCCCGAGGTCGTCGGAGCGGAACACCGACGGCCCCCAGTGCGAGCTGTCCGCGCCGACCAGCAGCCGGGGCACCGCCCGCCGGGTGTCGATGCCCACCGAGTACACCGCCTGCATCGGGAAGTGCGGGCCGGTCAGCTCCCACCCCCCGTCGGCTGTCCGCCGTCCGAGGAACAGGCCCTTGCGCGTGCCGATCGCGAGTACGACGTCGTCCATGACGCACCATCTCCGAGCTACGGGAATGTGTCCTGCATCACAGATTCTGCACCGTCCCACCGACAACGGGGGGTCGCGGCGCGCGTTCGCCCCGGCGACGGGTCCCGCCGCGGACCGCAGGACGAGGGGTCCCGCACGCGAACAGCTCGGTGGCGGGGCCGGACCGTCGTGCCGTCAGCCCCGGTGGAGCCCCGCCTCCTCGGCGCCCGAACCGGAACCGCCGGGCAGGTGGTTGAAGAGCAGGTTCAGCGCGATCGCGGTGATGCACCCCGCGCTGATGCCGCTGTCCATCACCGTCTGGAACCAGTCGGGGAAGGCGTCGTACACATGCGGCACGCCCACCGGCAGCAGTCCCACGGCGACCGACACGGCCACCACGGTCAGGTTGCCGTTGCCGTGGAAGTCGACGGTCGACAGGGTCCGTACCCCGCTCGCCGCCACCGTCCCGAACATCACCAGGCCCGCCCCGCCCAGCACGGGCGCCGGGATCGCCGCGACCACCGCGCCCAGCTTGGGCAGCAGCCCCAGGAACACGAGGATGCCGCCCGCGGTCGCCACCACCCAGCGGCTGCGCACCCCGGTCATCCCCACGAGGCCCACGTTCTGCGCGTAGGCGGTGTACGGGAAGGTGTTGAACACCCCGCCGAGCACGGTCGAGACGCCGTCGGCGCGCAGCCCGTCGGCGAGCCGCCGCGGCTCCACATGGCGGCCCGTCAGCTCGCCCACGGCGATGATGTCCCCGGTCGTCTCGGTCATCGTCACCAGGGCCACCACGAGCATGGAGACGATCGCCGCGCCCTGGAAGTCGGGCGTGCCGAAGTGGAACGGCGTGCTGATCCCGAGCCAGCCGGCGTCGCCGACCGCGCCGAAGTCGGTGAAGCCCAGCGGCACGGACGCGAGGGTGCCCACCACGATGCCCGCCAGGACCGCGACGCGCGCGACGACGGGGGGCGCGAAGCGCTGCACCAGCAGGACGACCACCAGCACCGCCGCCGCGAGGCCGATGTTCCGCGGCGCCCCGAAGCCGGCCGACCCCGCCCCTCCCGCGGCCCAGTTGCCGGCGACCGGCAGCAGGCTGAGCCCGATGACCAGGATCACGGTGCCCGTCACCAGCGGGGGGAAGAACCGCAGCAGCCGCCCGAAGACCGGTGCCAGTACGACCATCACCACTCCCGAGGCGATGACGGCGCCGTAGATCGCGGGGAGTCCGCCGCGCTGGCCGATCAGCACCATGGGTGAGACCGCCGCAAAGGTGCAGCCCTGCATGATGGGCAACCGGACGCCGAACCGCCACCATCCCACGCACTGCAGCAGTGTGGCGATGCCGCACACCAGCAGGTCCGCCGTGATCAGGTAGGCGAGGTCGGCGGGCGACAGCTCCAGTGCGCCGCCGACGATGAGCGGCACGGCCACCGCCCCGGCGTACATCGCCAGCACGTGCTGCAGCCCGAACGCCCCCAGCTGGACGGCGGGCAGGACCTCGTCGACGGGATGGACGGCGGAACGGTGCGGCGGCGTCGCCACAGGCGGCTCCTCGAACGCGGCGCGGGTGTGCGGTGGCAGGACGAAGCGGCTGCCCTGGACCTGGGGGGACTGTCCCGCGGCCTCACCCCGTGGGGCGGGCGGCCGCCAACAGCCCTTCCCAGTCCTGGATCTTCACCGTCGTGCGGTCCAGCGACCGGCCCAGCGCCGCTTCGGCGGCCTCGATGGCCTCCCACCCGGTCCACTCCACCGGGTCCTGGCCGAGCGCGCGCAGCCCTTCCAGCGGATCAGCGGCCGCGGTGTGCCGGGCCAGCAGCTCGGGGGCGTCGGCGACCAGGGCAGCCGCCGTCTGCTTGGCGCAGGGGCGGTTGGTGCCGATGACCCCGGTCGGCCCGCGCTTGATCCACCCGGCGACGTACTCGCCCGGTGAGGGCGCGCCGTCGCGCAGCACACGCCCCTCCTCGTTGGGGACGATGCCGAGCCGGTCGTCGAACGGCAGCCCCTCCAGGGGGACGCCGCGATACCCGACCGACCGCAGCACGAGCCCGGCCTCGATGTCCTCCAGGACGCCGGTGCCGCGCACCCCGCCCTGCCCGTCCGGCGCGGTCCGCTCGAACCGCACCCCGGTCACCGCGTCCTCACCCAGCACGGCCACCGGCCGCAGGAAGAAGCGCAGATGGATGCGGCGCCGCCGGCCCGCCGGCGGCCGGGCGGCCCAGCCGCGCAGCACCTCCACGTTGCGCCGGGCGACCGGGACGAGCCCCTGCGGGTCGGTGTACGCGGGGTCGAGCGCCAGTTCCGAGGGCCGGACGACGACGTCCGCGTCGGGCAGGTCGCCGAGCTCACGCAGCTCCTTGGTGGTGAACTTCGCCTGCGAGGGCCCGCGGCGCCCCACCATGTGGACGTCCGTGACCCGGCTGTCCGCCAGGGCCCGCAGCACCTCCTCGGGCACATCTGTGCGGCGCAGCTCCCCGGCGCCCCGGGCCAGGACGCGTGCCACGTCGACGGCCACGTTGCCGACCCCGATCACGACGGCGGAGCGGGCGTGCAGGGGGAAGGTGCCGGGAGCCTCGTCGGGGTGGGCGCTGTACCAGGAGACGAAGTGCGTGGCCGCGCAGCTGCCGGGCAGGTCCTCGCCGGGCACCCCCAGGCGGCGGTCGGTCGCGGCGCCGACGCAGTACACGACCGCCTGGTACAGCCCCAGCAGCGCCCGCGGGGACAGCCCGGGACCGCCGACCGTCACATTGCCCAGGAAACGGATCCGGGGGTCCTCCAGGACGCGTCGCAGCGTGCCCTGCAGGGACTTGATCTTCTCGTGGTCGGGGGCCACCCCGTACCGGACCAGTCCGTACGGGCAGGGCAGCCGGTCGAGCACGTCGACGGCGACGTCCGGCACCGACTCCTGGCGGGTCAGCGCCTCGGCCGTGTACACCCCGCTGGGACCTGATCCGACCACTGCCACACGCAGCACGGGCGCCTCCCCTTCGGCGAGGGTTGGGTTCACCTCGGCGGCCCGTGCGCCGCCCGGGACGGGCGGGACGGGCGGCCACGTCCAGCATCGCACCGAGGGACCACCGGGGGGAGGGCACCGGCGCGTGTCGCGGCCGGGGATGTCAGCCCATGGCCTGCATCCGGGCGATCTCGGCGCTCTGCTGGGCGATCACGTCGTTCGCCCACTCGCCGACCTGGACGTTGCGGCCGTGGGTGAGCTCGTCGGTGGCCATCGTCACCGCTCCGCGGTGGTGGGTGATCATCAGGTTCAGGAACTGCCGGTCGAACTCCGCGCCGCGCGCCGCGCGCAGCGCCGCCAGTTGCGCCGCGGTGGCCATCCCGGGCATCGAGGAGTGGTCGTGGTCGTGGGCGGCGCCATGGGAGCCGCCGTTGGTCTTGAGCCAGGCCTCCATGACGTCGATCTCCGGGCCCTGTGCGGCGTCGATGCGTGCGGCGAGTGCGCGGACCCGCTTGTCCGAGGCGTGGGTGCCGGCGAGGGCCGTCATGACAAGCGCCTGCTGGTGGTGGGCGACCATGTTCGTCACGTAGGTGAGGTCCGCCGCGTTCGGTGAGTCGTCGGGCAGGGCCTCGGCCGCCTCGTCCCGAGACAGGGTGGTGGCCTTCTCACCCGGTGCTCCCGGTGCGATGACCGAGGGCGCGGCGGACGCGGAATCGCCTCCGGAACCGCCGTCGCAGCTGGTCAGGGCGAGGGTTAAGGCGGCGGCGAGGGCCAGCGCGGGCAGCGTCGCAACGCGATACGAAGAAAACACCAGTGCATTGTCATCTTTTGACGCGCGCATGAGAAGGGCCATACTGCCGGGGTCCGCATGAAGTTCAATCGCGAACGGACTCAAGGGAGGAACGCGGTGAAGCGCTTACGTACAGCCCTCGCTCGCCCCGGACGACTGGTGGCCCTGGCGGCCGCAGCCGTCGCGCTGCTCGGACTGGCGGCCCCGGCCCCCGCCACGGCCGACGGGAGCATCCCGGGTGTCGACGAGGTCGTGACGAGCGCCAACGTCGAGCACCTGGTGAACATACCCAAGCAGTCGCTCGGGGGATTCAACACCGACCTGGCGTTCCAGGGGAGATACGCCTTCGCCGGCAACTACGACGGCTTCGTCATCTGGGACATCAGCCGTCCCACCAGCCCCAAGATGGTCAGCCAGGTGCTGTGCCCCGGATCCCAGAACGACATCTCGGTCTCCGGGAACCTGCTGGTCCTGTCCACCGACTCCTCGCGCTCCGACAACACCTGCGCGAGCACGAGCCAGTCCGCCACCGAGAAGTCCTCCTGGGAGGGCGTCAAGGTCTTCGACATCAGCGACAAGGCCAACCCGCGCTACGTCGCCGCCGTGGAGACCGCCTGCGGCTCCCACACCCACACCCTCGTACCGGAAAAGCGCGACCTGTTCGTCTACGTGTCCTCCTACTCGCCCAGCGCGAGCTTCCCGGACTGCCAGCCCCCGCACGACGGCATCTCCGTCGTGAAGATCCCGCGCAACCACCCGGAGAAGGCGGCCGTCACGGCCTTCCCCGTCCTCTTCCCCGACGGCGGCAACCCGGGCGTCCCGCCCACCGACACCCAGGCGCGGGTCAGTGAGACCACCGGCTGCCACGACATCACCGCGTTCCCGAAGATGAAGCTCGCCGCCGGTGCCTGCATGGGTGACGGCATCCTGATGGACATCTCCAACCCCGAGCGGCCGAAGGTCCTCGACCGGGTCCAGGACGACGTCAACTTCTCGTTCTGGCACTCGGCCACCTTCAACGAGCGCGGCACCAAGGTCGTCTTCACCGACGAGCTCGGCGGTGGCGGCGGCGCCGAGTGCAACGCCGCGATCGGACCGAATCGAGGCGCCGACGGCATCTACGACATCGTCCGCAAGCACGGCAAGTCCGAACTCGTCTTCCGCAACTACTACAAGATCCCGCGCCACCAGGCCGACACCGAGAACTGCGTCGCCCACAACGGATCGCTCATCCCCGCCAAGGGCCGCGACATCATGGTCCAGGCCTGGTACCAGGGCGGCGTCTCCGTGTGGGACTTCACCGACTCCTCGCGTCCCAAGGAGATCGGCTACTTCGAGCGCGGGCCCCTCTCGACCGACACCCTGACCCTGGGCGGCTCCTGGAGCGCCTACTACTACAACGGATACATCTACTCGAACGACATAGCCAAGGGCTTCGACGTGCTCCGGATCTCCGACCGGCGCACCGACAGCGCCCGCGGCGTCCGGATCGCCGAGCTCAACGTCCAGACCCAGCCCGACTACCGCTGAGCGGTCCCGGGCAGCGGCGGGGGGGGCGGGGGGGGGGGGGGCCCCCCCCGCCCCCCCCGCGCCCCCCCCCCCGCCCCCCCGGCCCCCCCCGACCCCCCCCCCCCCCCCCCCCCCCCCCCCCCCCCCACCCCCCCCCGCCCCCCCCCCGCGCCCGGGGCCCGCCGCCCCCCCCCCCACCCCCCCCCCCCCCCCCCCCCCCGGGGGGGGGGCGGGGGGGGGGGGGCGCCGGGGGGGGGGCCGGCCCCCGGCCCCCACGCCGAGTTCCCAGGACAGTCCGTACCGCTGGAACATTTCGGCCCGCAGCCGCACCAGCGGCATCGCCGCGCCCGGGATCAACTGCGCGAACACCCCGCCCATGAGCTGCGCCCGCAGCATCCGGTAGTCCTGCTCGGGGTCCTGCGAACCCCAGGCCCTGACGGCGCCGAGCAGCAGTTCGGCCAGGCGCTGCCGCTCCTCGCACTCACTGAACCCCGCGGTCTGGAGGATGCCGGCCATGTGCGCCCGCATGACGACCGGGTGGTGCACGGGCAGCCCCAGGACGGCGTCGATCGCCCGGGCCAGCACCTCGCGGCCGTCGGAGGGGGCCGGTTCCCGCCCGAGGGCGGCGGCCACTTCGGTGTGCATCAGTCGGTGCACGGCCGACTGCAGCAGCAACCGCTTGCCGGGGAAGTAGTACGACACCAGACCGCGTGCCGAACCCGCGCGGTCGGCGATGTCCCCGAGGGTCGTGGCCTCGAAGCCGTTCTCCTCCACCAGTTCGACGGTCGCCTGCAGCAGACGCTCCCGAGAACGCCGGCGCATCGCTTCATTGACCGACGGTCGCCGAGGGGACATGCTTTACTCCTGCGTTGACTGGCTCGGAGCCAATATACTCAGGGCCGGCCCGCGATGAACGGCATGCTCACGCGGGTCCACGGGGGTGAGGTGCACGTACCCGGCGGCGCGGGGGACCGCCGGGTACCGCACCTCCGAGCCGGTCGCCCGGGCGCCCTCAGATCCCCGTCACGCGGTCAGGAACCCGTCACGCGGTCAGGTCCAGCACCGGCAGCAGCCCCGACGGCCGCTGTTCCACCGGCAGGTGGTCCACCAGGTGCAGCGTGCAGCCCAGCGCCGCCGCCCCGCCGTCCGCCCGCCGGTCGTCCCCGACCATCACGACCCGCTCCGGCGGCAGCCCCAGTCCCTCGCACGCGACGCGGAACAGCCGCGGATCCGGCTTCTGGACGCCGTGTTCGAAGCTCAGCACGAAGACGTCCACCAGTCCCTCCAGACCGTGCGCCCGGAACACCGGCCGCAGGTCCCACCCGATGTTGCTCACCACCGCCACCGGCACGCCCCGGCGCCGCAGTTCCTCGAGCACCTCCACCGTGTCCGGGTACGGCGACCAGGCGGCGGGCTCCATGTGCCGGTCGTACAGCGCCGCGTGGACGTCCCCCCACGGCAGCTCCACCTCCCGCGCCAGCGCGGTGAACGCCGCACGGTGGTGCTCCGCCGACAGGTCCCGATCCCGGTACAGCCGCTCCAGCCGGGCCGGCACCCGCTCGGGTGCCGCCCCACCGGGAAGCCCTCCGGCCCGCTCCAGCCGTTCCGCGTACGCCGCCAACTCCTCCTCGCCGGGGGTGATCCCCATCCGCTCCAGAACGGCGCCCAGCCAGCTGCGGGCGGACTCGGCCCGCAGCAGCGTCCCGGAGAAGTCGAACATGCATCCCTTGATGGTCATGCCCGCCATCCTCCCCGCCCCGGCTTCCCGGTCAACACCCGGACCCGGCGCCGGCCGGGCCCCGGTCAGGAGGCGTCGAACCAGGGCCTGCCGGCCGCCCAGTGCCCGACCCATCCCGCGAACCCCGCGTCGAACGGGCAGGCGCCCTCGCCGGTGATGTTCCACACGCGGCCGCGCTGCGGTCCGGTGACGACCAGGTGCCAGTACATGCCGCAGCCGTCCGTGCCCAGCACGACCGAGCCGTGGTCGAACACCTGGGAGCGGAGCGGCGCGAGTTCCTCCTCGGGCCGGTCGTCGTCCTCCCAGAGCCACGCCGACGTCAGGGGGAAGGGCCGGCCGAGGTCGCGCTCGGGACGCTCGTCGCCCCAGTCGTCCGGCAATTCCTCCAACCCCACGAGCCCGAAGTCGGGAGGCCCCTGGAAGGAGCCGTCGGTGATCTCGGCGACGAACGTCCGGTAGGGCTCGGGCAGGACCACCCCGTGCCGCGCCTCGAAGGCGTGGACGGCCTCCCATCCGAGCGCCGACTCACCGTCATCGTCCACGTCGAAGGCCGCGCGGAGCGCGGCGAGGTCCTCGGGGGAGGCGTGTTCGGTGTCCATGCCGACCATGGATACCAGCCGGTGCGACAGCTCGGGAGGGCAGCCGGCGGGCGGCCCCGATCTCCCCTGAACCTGCACGACCCCCGGCCCTGACCGGCGGGGTCACGAGGACGTACGGCCCTGCTCCGAGGAGCCCGCGCGCCACGGTTCGCAGAGCGCGGCCGTACCCGTGAGCACGGCCGCCGCGAGCAGCCAGCCCCCCAGGACGTCGGAAGGCCAGTGGACGCCGAGGTAGACGCGGGTGAAGCCGACACCGGCGACCGACACGAAGGCGACGGCGCAGGCGGCGACGCACCAGGGGGAACGGGCCGGCACGCGGAGCAGCAGCAGCCACAGCAGTGCGCCGCAGACGAGCGCGGCGGTCGTCGCGTGGCCGGAGGGGAACGCCGCGAAGGCGGCCGAGTCGACGGGGTCGGGCCACCGCGGGCGTTCCCGCCCGACGAGGGCCTTGGCGGCCTGCTGGAGCACCCAGCCGAGGGTGCCGGCCACCACCAGCCACAGGGCCTGGCGGTTCTCGCGCCGTACGACCAGCCACGCCACGGCCGCGAGCAGCAGCAGACGCATCGTCAGCGGGTCCCAGACCCAGTCGGTGAGGACGCGGTTGAGCCGGGTCCAGCCGGAGTGCCGTACGGCGACGGCGTGCAGGTCCACGACGACGGCGCGGTCGGCGGCCAGCAGCGGCCCCCAGCGCGCCGCGACGAGCCCGAGCAGCAGCAGGAAGGCGGCGGAGACCGCCGCGCACTGGCTCAGGCACACGGTGCGCGGGGCACTGTCGGGGTCCCGGACGTCGGAAGGTGCGGGAGGGGCGTGCATGCAGCCGAGGCTACGTCAGCGCCCCGATTCCGGGGCCGAAGGCCACGAGCAACGGCACGACGGGAATCAGCAGCGCGCACGCCGAGGCGTGGGCGCGGCCGAGGCGGGTGAGGCGGGGCGCGGGGTCCAGCAGCCGGTTGACGCGGACCGGGACCTGCGCGTCCGGCGTGGGGCAGGGGCCGAACACGCCGCGGTCCTCGTTGAGTTCGACCAGGGCCAGGGCCGTGGTGAGCCGCCCGAAGCGGCGTGAGGCGATGTCGTCGGCGGCCAGCTCGACGAGCCGGTGCACCTGGTCGCGGAACCCGGCGAAGACCGGCACCTGCGGGAAGCCCGAGGCCAGCGCCCCGGCGCAGTGCAGCAGGACGTCGTGCCTGGCCCGCGCGTGGCCCTGCTCGTGGGCGAGGACGGAATCGAGCTGACGGCCCTTCAGCCGCCGCAGCGCGGCCGTGGTGATGACCAGCTGCGGCCGGGGACCGGTCAGCCACCAGGCGTCCGGACGCTCGCCCTCCAGGACGACCAGCCGCTCGTCCGGCGCGGCGGCCTCACCGGGCAGCCGGGGCGAGCGGGCCCGCAGTTCGGTGCGGCGCGCCCGCTGCCGGGCCCGGGCCCCGCGGATCTCGCGGGCCAGCATGGCCGCCGTCCAGGCGCCCCCGCAGGCCAGCAGCACCGCCAGGTAACCCGCCCAGGGGCCGTAGCCGGGCAGCTCGTAGGCCTCGACGACATCATGGGGGGCGAAGGCGAACAACCCCTCGCGCAGCGAGGACCAGGTGGCGGAGGCGCTGAGGGCCATGGCCAGGAACAGGCACAGCAGGACCGCGCCGACCACGCACTGCCACACCCACAGGGCCAGCACCGGTTCCCGCTCGGGCCAGACGGCGCGGGTGAGCAGGCGCGGGGCCATGGCGGCCGCCACCGCACCGAGCAGGAGCAGCGCGAGCGGGACGGTCATGCCGCCAGACTATGAGGGTGCCGCTGCGCACGGGTACGTTCCCCGGCGGGAAAGTGACGCGCCTCACTGCCGTCACAGCGTGAGGAGCATCGCGAACATCCCGATCGCCATGGACACGCGGCACGCCGACGTCAGTTCTGGCGCGTGCGCCACCGGGACGACGCCACCCGCGGGCGCCGGACCGGCCGCGGTCACGGCGGCTGGGACCGAGACCAGGCGGACGCCCGCCGCCAGGACGTACACCGCGAAGTAGGCCAGCAGCAGCCCGGTCGCCGCGGGCGTGCCCGCCGGGGTGTGACCGGCGTGGGCCGCGCCGCCGGCGGCACCCGCGGCGCCCGCCTCGGCCATGGCCACCGCCATGTAGACCATCGCCCCCGTGCCCACCGCGTGGTGCAGATGGTGCGGGTCGTGCCGCGCCAGCAGCAGCGCGCGCACCGCGGCGGCCCCGAAGACCAGGCCGAAGGCCGCGGCGGCCCACCGTGGCGGATCGAGGACCGACACCGGCACCGCCATCACGGCCATGCCCATCCCCATCAGCGCCTCCGCGCGCGCCGTCCGGCGTACGTCGGGCCCGGTGCCGGGGCAGCCCCGACGCGTGCGGAACAGGCAGTACGCCCCCGTGGCGGCGCCGAGCGCCACGAGCAGCCAGGCCACCAGCGGCGGTCCGTGCATGAGCGGCCCTCCTTCGGCTCCTTCGCGGAGGATGCCCGCCCGCGGCGGCGCACACTCCAGCGCACAGGCGTACCGGGGGAGCGCGGCACGGCCCGCCGCCGTCTCAGCTGCGGGCCCTCTGGGTGACGGCCACGCACACCAGGACCGCCACCGCCGCGGGCGCGGTCAGCGCGCCCAGGTCCTCGCCGAGCAGCGCGGCCGCCCACACCAGCGTCAGCAACGGCTGGGCGAGCTGCAACTGGCTGGCGCGCGCCACACCGACGGCGGCCATGCCCCGGTACCAGACCATCAGCCCGAGGAACTGGGACACCACCGAGACCCAGAGCAGCCCCGCCACCGCCTGCCCGCCCAGGTGCACGGGTTCGAGCGCGAGCGCGACCCCCGCCGCCGGAACCGTCAGGGGCAGCGCACCGACCAGCGCCCACCCGATGACCTGCCAGCCCGGCATGACCGAGGCCAGCCGCCCGCCCTCGACGTAACCGGCCGCGCAGACCAGCAGCGACGCGAAGAGGAAGAGGTCGCCCCTCGTCGGGGCGCCGCCGCCCTGCCACAGGGCGAAGCCGACCACGATCGCCCCGCCCGCGACCGCGGCCGACCAGAACAGCCGTGACGGGCGGGTCCCGACGCGTACGGCGGCGAGGACGGCGGTGACCAGCGGCAACGCGCCCACGACGACGGCGGCGTGCGAGGTGTCGGTGGTGCGCAGCGCCAGGGTGGTCAGCAGGGGGAAACCCAGGACGACACCGAGCGCCACGACCCCGAGCCCCACCCAGTGCCCGCGGTCGGGCCGCGGCACCCGTGCGACCGTGAGGCAGACGCCCGCCACGGCCGCCGCCAGCACGCCCCGGACGGTCGTGGCCGTCCAGGGGCCGAGTCCCGTGAGGGCCCAGTGCGTCGCGGGGAACGTCAGGGAGAAGGCGGCGACCCCCAACCCGGCGAGGGCGGTGCCCCGTGCACGGCTCCCGACCGCTATCGACGGGGCCGCAGTAGCGCTATTCTGTGCTGTCATGAATGACGGTAGCAGTTCCGGAAACCTCGCGGACACCCTGCGGGGCGAGCTCCAGCGCTACTCATCCGGTGAGAAGCTGCCCTCGAGCCGTGTCCTCGTCGAGCGCTTCGGCGTCAGCCCCGTCACGGTCTCCCGCGCCCTGGCCGCCCTCGCCGCCGAGGGCCTCGTGGTCACCCGCCCCGGTGCCGGCGCCTACCGTGCCCACCGTGCCGCGGGCGGGCCCCGCGCCGTCGACACCTCCTGGCAGCAGATGGCCCTCACCGTCGAGGAGCAGCACGGCGAACCCGCCCCCAGGGTCGTCGACGCCTCCGGCGTGACCGCCAGCCTCGCCGTCCCGCCGCCCGGGGTCATCGCCTTCAACGGCGGCTACCTGCACCCCTCGCTCCAGCCCGGACAGGCACTCGGCGCCGCGCTCGCCCGCGCCGCCCGCCGCCCCGGCGCCTGGGACATGCCGCCGCTGGAGGGTCTGACGGCGCTGCGGGCCTGGTTCGCGCGCGAGGCGGGCGGCCCCGGCGGCACGCTCGGCCCCGCCAACGTCCTGGTCACCGCGGGCGGCCAGGCCGCGCTAACCACCGCCCTGCGGGCGCTCGCCCCACCCGGTTCGCCGGTGCTGGTCGAGTCGCCGACGTACCCCGGCGCCATGGCCGTCGCCCGCGCGGCCGGGCTGCGTCCCGTCCCCGTCCCCGTGGACGACGACGGCGTGCGCCCCGACCTGCTCGCCGACGCCTTCGCCGCCACGGGCGCCCGGGTCTTCTTCTGTCAGCCGCTCTTCCAGAACCCCACCGGAGCCGTCCTCGCCGCGGACCGCCGTCGGCGGATCACCGAGATCGCCCACGCCGCCGGGGCCTTCCTGGTCGAGGACGACTTCGCCCGGCGCCTGGGCCACGGCGCCGAAGCCCCGCCGCCCCTGGTCGCCGACGACCCGTACGGCACCGTCGTCCACGTCACCTCGCTGACCAAGCCCACCTCGCCCAGCCTGCGCGTCGGCGCGCTCGTCGCCCGCGGCCCGGTCATGGAGCGGCTGCGCGCCATCCAGGTCGTCGACAGCTTCTTCGTGCCGCGCCCCCTCCAGGAGGCCACCCTCGAACTCGTCGGCGCCCCCGCCTGGCCCCGGCACCTCCGGGCCGTCTCCGCGGGCCTGCGCGAGCGCCGGGACGCCATGCTCGCCGCCCTCCACCGTGACCTGCCGGCGCTCGCGGCCGCTGTCCGCGTCCCCGTCGGCGGCTACCAGCTCTGGCTCCGGCTCCCGGACGGCACGGACGAGTCCGCGCTGGCCGCCGCCTCGCTGCGGGCCGGCGCCGCCGTGGCCCCCGGTCGCCCCTACTTCGCCGCCGAGGCCCCGGCGCCGTACGTGCGCCTCAGCTTCGCCGACACCCGCGGCACCGAGGAGATCGCCGAGGGCGTCCGCCGCTTCGCGGCCGCCTGCGCGGAGACCGGCGTGGCCCCGTGACCGGGGCCGGTGCGCGGACGCCGCGCCGCATGGCCAGGTCCGGCTCGTGACCGCGCGGGCCTACGGCCGGTATCGCAGCGGATGGTCTTCGGGGACCTCGACCACGCAGATCCGTACGCCGTCGGGATCCTCGATCCACATCTCCACCAGCCCCCAGGGCTCCTGGACGGGCTTGCGCACGATGCGGACCCCACGCCCGGCGAACCGCCGGTGGCACTCCGCCACGTCCTCGACCTGGAGCCACAACTGGAGCCCCGGAGCGGGCGGCTCGTCGGCGTGCCCCGAGACCTCGAGGAAGCCCCCGCCCAGGAAGAAGACGGTGCCGCGCTCCTCCCAGGGCCCGAACTCGCGGTAGACCGCGAGCCCCAGGTCGTCCCGGTAGAAGGCACGGGACCTGGGGAGATCGGTCGGCCGGAGCAGGATCCTGCTGCTCAGTACGTTCGTCACGGGCCCGAAGCTACCCATGCGCCGCCGGGAAAACCGGCTGACACGGCGCCTTCCGCCGGGGGAGGCTGCCCCGCATGGACCACGGCCCGGGCGCGATCGCCCCGCTGTTCAAGACCTGCACCGGCTGCGGCGCCGAGGCCGGCCACCACGCAGGTGTGATCGTCATCGACGGCGCCCTTCACTGGAGCGTGGAGGGTGCCTGCGAGGCGTGCGGTTCCGACGAGGTGGAGTGCGGGCGCGGCGAGGTCCCCGAGCACGTCAGCGCCGCCCTGATCGCCGCGCACGGCCCGGTGGTGCTGCGCGCCGAGCCGCTGCCCGGCGCGGCGGGCGCGCGGGCGCTCAAGACGCTGCGCGAGGTGTTCGGCCTGCCGCTCGCCGAGGTCCGCGGGCGGCTGCGCGCGCTCGCCGCGGAGGGGGAGCGGGGAACGGGGCCGGAGACGGCGCTGCTGGCCGCACGGCTGAGGGCGGTCGGATTCGCCGTCACCCTGGAGGCGGGGGAGCCCACGGGCGAGGAGCGCTAGGTGCCCACCGCGCACGGCCGCCGCCGGCCGGCCAACCCGGCCGCCCAGGGCCCCCCGTCCTCACCGCCGCTCCGTCCCGCGTGGGCCGAGGCAGGGGCCGCCAGGTGCGTCTCGTCCCGGGGAGCCTGCCGGAGGAGCTGCGCGAACCGCTCGCGGACTACCTCGCGGCGGGCCGGATCCTGGTCATCGCGGCGAGCCACGCCCCGGATCCACTGGCGGAGGGGCCGTACGAGTACGTCCGCCCGGGACGGGCCACCGACGGCACCTGGGCGTGGGACCTGGCCTGGGAGCAGTGGGTGCGGCGGCGCGGGTGCGCGCCGCCGGAGGAGTTCCTGCGCCATGTGCGGGCCCGGGGTTTCGTGCCGTCCCCCGATACGACCGGCTAGCCTCGGGACGAGCCGCCGCCGCAGAGAGGACGCCCCCGTCATGGAGACCGCGCAGCCCGTCGCCCGCCCCGTCTTCCGCACCGCCACCCGTGAGGACGTCCCGGCGCTCGTCTCGCTGATCGAGTCGGCGTACCGCGGGGAGTCCAGCCGCGCCGGGTGGACGACGGAGGCGGATCTGCTCGAGGGGCAGCGCACCGACCCCGAGGGCGTGGCGGCCGTCATCGACGGCGAGCACAGCCTGATCCTCGCGGTCGAGTCGGACGGCGCCGTCGTCGCGTGCTGCCAGCTGGAGAACCGCGACGGGCACGCCTACTTCGGGATGTTCGCTGTGCGTCCGGCCCTGCAGGGCGGCGGCATGGGCAAGCTGGTGCTCGCCGAGGCGGAGCGGCTGGCCCGCGAGGAGTGGGCGGCGGACGAGATGCACATGACGGTGATCACGCAGCGCGCCGACCTGATCGCCTGGTACGTGCGCCGGGGCTACGTGCGGACCGGCCGCACCAGCCCCTTCCCGTACGGCGACGCGCGCTTCGGGCTGCCCACCCGCGACGACCTCGCCTTCGAGCTGCTGGTCAAGAAGCTCGGCTGAGCCCGGCGCCCCGTCCCGGCTCGCTTCGCCCGCCGGGACGGGTCACCAGTCGGTGAGGCCGCCCTCGACCGCGCGCTTGACCGCCGGCATGTCGGTGACGACGCCGTCCAGGCCGAGGGCCCGTGCCAGCGCGAGGTCGGCCGGGGTGTTCACCGTCCACGCGATCACCGAGATCCCCGCGCGCCGGCACTCCTGCACCAGCGCCAGGCTGATCCGCCGCAGGCTCAGGCTGACGAGCCGCGCCCCGACCGCCTGGGCCCGGGTGACGATCTCCGAGCCCATCGGGCCCTGGGCGACCAGCACGGTGCGCACGTCGGGCACCAGTTCGCGGATCTCGGCGAGTGCCTCGTCGTGGAAGGACAGCACGTCGACGCGCTCGACCAGGTCGCGCTCGCGCATCACGCCGGCCAGGACGCGGGCCGCCGCGACGTCCTTGATCTCGGCCTGGATCGGCTTGGTGACCGCGTCGAGCACTTCCTCGAAGACCGGGACCCGCTCGCCGTGGCCCGCGTCGAGCTCGCGCAGCTCGTCCAGGGTGAGGTCGCCGATCAGCCCCGCGCCGTCCGTGGTGCGGTCGACCTTCACGTCGTGCATGACGATCAACGCGCCGTCCTTGCTGAGGTGCAGGTCGAGCTCGATCTGGTCCATGTCCTCACGCTCGGCGCGGACGAAGGAGCGGAGGGTGTTCTCGGGCTCGACGCCCATGACACCGCGGTGGCCGACGGTGAGAAAGCTCAAGGGGAACCGCTTCCGTGCTGGGTGCTGCGGGTGATCGACGGACTACCGGGCAGCCTAGCGGTCCCTTGCGGCGCAAGGCCGAACGCGGGATGAACGGCGCGGCCGCCCACAGGAAGAACCACGGTCCGGGGCCGTGTCGGCGGAAGAATCTCCTCCGCCTCCACTTGAACGGGAGAAGCTGCCGTATATACGGTGAGCGGACAAGAGGTTCTTCAGCGAAGGAGGGGTCATGACGGAAATTCTGTCGCCGGTAGCGGCATCGATGGACAGCGCAGCCACCAGCGAGACCGGTGTGTCCGGCGGCGGCATTGTCCGGCACCCGGCCTGGGCGGTCCTGAAGCAGGCGGTGGAGGAGATCCGCCCCTGGCAGAGCAAGGACGGCTCGATCGACTTCTCCGCGGAGGGCGCGCCCGAGCCGGCCGCCGCCGAGAGCGCCCTGCACCGTGTGATCAGCGCCGTCGAGGACCTCTCCCCGCTCGTGCCGCACGACAAGGCCTACCACGAGGCCCTGGTCGTGGACCTGCGCCGCTGGGCCGTGGGCGGGTTCGCGGTGCCCGACTTCCTCGACTCGCTGCTGGCCTTCCACCCGGCGGCCGACCGCCAGGACGGCCTGGAGCACCTCGTGGTGTTCCCGATGTACACGCAGAACGGCAACCCGGACCGCAACCTCGAGGCCGTCGCGCTGCGCGTCGTGTGGCCGCAGTGGCTGTCGGAGCTGGAGCGCACCCGCTACGACAACCCCCTCTTCGTGCCGATCACCTTCGAGGACTTCACCCCCGGGTACGACACGAACTCCGCCGTGCTCTTCCCCGAGACCGTCGCCGTCCGCGAGGCGCCCGAGCGCTTCACCTGGGGCGGCATCTTCTGCGACCGCGAGGCCGCCCGCTTCCGCGCGGTGAGCCGTGCCGCCGTGGACACCCTCGGCCTCGAGCTCCCCGAGGACGCCGCCGAACTCCTCGGCGACCAGGACCTCAGCCAGCAGACCTTCGTGCTGTGGGACATGATCCACGACCGCACCCACAGCCACGGCGACCTGCCGTTCGACCCCTTCATGATCAAGCAGCGGCAGCCGTTCTGGATGTACGGCCTGGAGGAGCTGCGCTGCGACCTCACGACCTTCAAGGAGGCCGTGAAGCTGGAGGCCGAGGGCCACGGCATGGGCCGCTACGTCCAGTACGCGATCCTCTTCGACCGCCTCTTCCGCTTCCCGGTCACCGGCGACCGCGTCCGCAACTACGACGGCCTCGGCGGCCAGCTGCTCTTCGCCTACCTGCACAAGCACGACGCCGTACGCTGGACGGACAACAAGCTCCACATCGACTGGCAGCGCGCCCCGCAGGTGACCACCCAGCTCTGCGGCGAGATCGAGAAGCTGTACCGGGACGGCATCGACCGCCCCAAGCTCGTGCACTGGTTCGCCGCCTACGGTCTCGTCGCGGACTACCTCTCGCCGCACCCCGGTTCGGTCTGGGCCAAGGGGCCCGAGGCCCTCGACCTCGACCAGCCGCCGCGCAAGCTCGTGGACGACGTGCTGCCGGACGAATTCCCGCTCAGCATGTTCTACGAGGCGCTGGCCAAGAAGCTGCGTGATGTGATCGCCTCGACCAAGGGCATCACAGCCCACGGCACCGGCCAGGTGGCCGCGTGACCGATTCAGTCGAGGAGGCGGCGCAGATGACGGAAGCCAACGAGGTGGCCAGGGGACCCCTGGCCGGAGCCGTGATCGCGGTGGCGGGGGCCGGCGGCCCCGCCGGACGCGCGACGTTGCAGCGGCTCGCCCGCGCCGGCGCCTGGGTCATCGCCGCCGACGCCAACCCCGAGCGGCTCGCCGAGGCCGTGGACCTGGCCCGCTTCGACGCCGGCGGCGCCGGGATCACCGGCGACATCGTCGACCTGCTCGACCTGGACGCCACCCGCGAGTGGGCGGGCCGCATCGAGAAGGAGCACGGGCGGATCGACGGCATGGTCCACCTGGTCGGCGGCTGGCGCGGTTCGGCCTCCTTCCAGGAGACCGACCTCGCGGACTGGGACTTCCTGGAGAAGCTGCTGATCCGTACCGTCCAGCACACCTCGCTGGCCTTCCACGACGGCCTGCTCTCCAGCCCCGTCGGCCGCTACGTGCTGATCAGTGCCGCCGGGGCCACGCAGCCCACCGCCGGCAACGCGGCGTACGCCGCGGCCAAGGCGGCCGCCGAGGCGTGGACGCTGGCGATGGGCGACTCCTTCCGCAAGCTCGCGGGGGAGCAGGGCCCGAGCACCGCCGCCACCGTGCTGGTGATCAAGGCGCTGGTGCACGAGCAGATGCGCAAGGAGCGCCCGAACGCCAAGTTCGCGGGCTTCACCGATGTGACCGACCTGGCCGACGCCATCGCGGACGTGTGGAGCCGGCCCGCCGAGGAAGTGAACGGAACCCGCCAGTGGCTGACACCCCGCCCGTGAGCGCAGCATCCCCGACCGACGCGGTCCGGCACCACGACCCCGAGGTCCGGGGCTTCGCCAGCGACAACTACGCGGGGATCCACCCCGAGGTGCTGGCGGCGATCGCCCTCGCCAACGGCGGCCACCAGGTCGCCTACGGCGGGGACGAGTACACCGCCCACCTCCAGGACGTCTTCCGCGGCCACTTCGGCCCGCGGGCCGAGGCGTTCCCGGTCTTCAACGGCACCGGCGCCAACGTCGTGGCCCTGCAGGCGCTCACCGAGCGCTGGGGCGCGGTCGTCTGCGCCGCCTCCGCCCACATCCACGTGGACGAGGGCGGCGCCCCGGAGCGGATGGGCGGGCTGAAGCTGCTCACCGTGCCCACCGCGGACGGCAAGCTCACCCCCGAGCTGATCGACCGGGAGGCCTGGGGCTTCGACGACGAGCACCGCGCGCAGCCGCAGGTCGTCTCGATCACGCAGTCCACCGAACTGGGCACCTGCTACACGCCGGAGGAGATCCGCGCGATCTGCGACCACGCCCACGAGCGGGGTCTGGCCGTGCACCTCGACGGCTCGCGGATCGCCAACGCCGCGGCCACCCTCGGGGTGCCGCTGCGCGCGTTCACCACCGACGCGGGTGTGGACGTCCTGTCCTTCGGCGGCACGAAGAACGGGCTCCTGCTGGGCGAGTGCGTCGTGGTGCTGAACCCGGAGCGGGTGCGGGCGATGAAGCACCTGCGGAAGCTGTCCATGCAGCTCGCCTCCAAGATGCGCTTCGTCTCGGTGCAGTTCGAGGCGCTGCTCTCCGGTGACCTGTGGCTGCACAGCGCCGGTCACGCCAACGCGATGGCCCGGCGGCTGGAGTCGGCCGTCCGCGCGGTCGAGGGCGTCACCGTCGTCCGTCCCGTCCAGGCCAACGCGGTCTTCGCGGTGCTTCCGCGGGAGGTCAGCGAACGGCTGCAGAAGCGCTACCGCTTCTACTTCTGGGACGAGTCGACCGGCGAGGTCCGCTGGATGTGCTCGTTCGACACGACCGAGGAGGACGTGGATTCCTTCGCGGCGGCGCTGGCGGAGGAAATGGCCGCCCATTCCGCGTGAATCCGCGGCCGGCGCCGGAAAGGGGCACGGCCGCGGCGTCCCGCAGGACCGCACAAAGCCCGAGGGGCGTACGGGATGTCCCGTACGCCCCTCGGCGCGTCGCCCCGCGGCCCCCGTGGGGCCGCCGGATCACGCGTTGACGCAGACGTTGCCGAGCGCGGGGTTGAGCAGCCCGATGGCGTTGATGGTGTTGCCGCACAGGTTGATCGGGACGCTGACCGGGATCTGGATGACGTTGCCGCTGGCGACACCGGGGGAGCCGACGGCGGCGGCCTGCGCCGAGGCACCGCCGTGGTCGTAGCCGCGACCGTGGTCGGTCGCGCCGGCGGCGCCCGCGGCGCCCAGCACGGTGGCGCCGGCGACAGCGGTCAGGGCCGCGGCCTTAGCGATGCGCATCATTCGTTCTCCTTATGGAAGATCGCTCTGTGGACCCTGCTCAACGAACCGTTCCGGCCCCGGGTGTGGGAATCCACCCGTTCGGTCCTTGCGTCAACCGCGTAAACGTCACCGACTCGTACGGGGAGGTGATTCCGGTCTCGTAGAGCAGGCCGACGGTGCCGTCGGCGAGCTCGACGAGGTCGGAGTAGGCCGCGGGAGAGTCGCTGACGGGGGGCCCGGACGTCCACGACGCGCCTTGGTCGCCGCTGACCCGGAGGGTCATCAGGCGGCGTTTGGCGGGGTCGGCCGGGCCCGAGTACAGCAGGGCCCCGGTGCGGGTGAGCAGCACGCTGCCCTGCACCTCGGGGCCCTCCAGGGCGCCCTGCGGCCGGAAGATGCCGCTGATGCTGAGACCGCCGTCCGGACTGTAGGCGTCGGCGCGGGTGGGGGCGGAGAACCCGTGGTCGTCACGGCTGTTGACGTAGACCCTGCCGTCGGCGAGTTCGGCCATGGTGCTCTCGTTGAGGTTGAGCCAGTCGCCGGGGAGCGCCTGGACGAAGCCGATGTGCCAGGTCAGGCCGCTGTCGTCGCTGTAGAGCGCGTGGGCGCCGTGCACGGTCCGGCCGGCCAGGACGGACGTGTGGTTGGCGGGCACCAGCAGGCGGCCGGCGTGCGGGCCGCTCGTCAGCGCGATGGCGTGCCCCGGACCGGTCGCGTACCAGCGCCAGTTGCCCGGTTTGACCGCGGCGGTGATGTCGCGGGGCGGGGACCAGCTCAGGCCGCCCGAGTCGCTGTGCAGTTCGTAGACGAGCCGTTCCGGGCCGGTGTCGCGGCAGATCAGCAGCACGACGCGCCCGGTGCGGGGATCCACCACGGGGGCGGGGTTGCCGAAGGTCTGGGTGCCGGCGTCGGCGATCACCTGGAGGGGTTCCCAGGTGCAGCCGCCGTCGTAGGAGCGCCGCAGCACGACGTCGATGTCGCCGTCGTCCGCCGCCGAGTTGCGGCGTCCCTCGGCGAAGGCGAGGAGGGCGGCGCCCCCGATGCGCACGACCGCCGGGATCCGGAAGGTGTGGTAGCCCTCGGTCCCGGAGCGGAAGGGCACGGACGTCGTGCAGGCCACCGGGAGCGGCGTGGTCGCCGCGCCCGCGGACGCCTGCCATCCGGCGGCGCCGGTGAACAGCAGGGCGAGGCCGGCCAGTGTGCGTACGCCCCTGGCGGCGGCGAATGTCATGGGGCGGTTCCTCCGGGACGGCGTGCGGTCGGCCAGCGGCGCCACATTCTCATCGGTTCGCCCGAGTCGCCGTATGACACTCCGTTCGATGCTTTTCCGGTAGTTCAATATGAGGAATTAGGCCGAAACGGCGAGGATATGCTTGACGGTTCTCCGGCTCCCGCCTTTCTCTGTGTCAGAGGTATCGACCAATGAATGTGCCCGGATCCTTTCGGGGGTGCTGGTCGAAAGGCGCGCGTGGAGCGATAGTTGTGCACCTGTCGTCCATGCTCATGACAGGGGGACACCGCCATGACCCGACCGACCCCGCGTCGTACGGTGCTGGCCGCCGCCATTGCGGCGGCCGCCGCGGCGACGACCGCCCCGCGGGCCCTCGCCGCGTCCGACGCCGACGCGTGCGACCTCGCCGACGAGGTGGTGGGCACGCCGGGCGCCCACGACGGCGACCCGGCCGCCGTGGACTACCGCGCCTGGACGCGGTGGGCCGACTGGCACCGCGGCCGGACCTACGGCACCGGGGTCGTGCCCGGTCCGCGCCCGGGCGTGGCGATCCTGCGTCCGACCGGCACCATGGAGTACACCGACCCGCACACCCACTCCACCGCCACGTGGGAGACGGCCACCTGGACCTCCCCCGAGCACACCCCGCGGCACCCGGCGACCGAGATCGTCGCCTCCTGGAACGCCCGCACGCCGCCCGGCACCTGGATCCAGGTCGAGCTGCGCGCCACCTACACCGACGGCAGTCTCTCCCCGTGGTACGTGATGGGCCGCTGGGCCTCCGGCGACGCGGACATCAGGCGCACCTCCGTCGACGACCAGAGCGACGGCAGGAGCAGTGTCTGGACCGACACCCTCTCCGTCGACGACGCCGCCTCGGGCCTGCGCCTCGCCGCCTACCGGCTGCGGCTCACGCTGCTGCGGACCCCCGGCTCGCGCGTCACCCCCACCGTCTGGCGGCTCGGCGCCATGGCCTCCGACGTCCCGGACCGCTTCACGGTGCCGGCGTCGGTGCCGGGCGTGGGACGCGGGGTCGAACTGCCCGTCCCGCGCTACTCGCAGGCGATCCACAAGGGCCAGTACCCGCAGTACGACAACGGTGGCGAGGCCTGGTGCAGCCCGACGGGCTCCCAGATGGTCATCGAGTACTGGGGCCGCGAGCCGACCGCCGCCGACCTGGCCTGGGTCGACCCCTCGTACGCCGACCCGCAGGTCGACCACGCCGCCCGGTACACCTACGACAGCCAGTACGAGGGCTGCGGCAACTGGCCGTTCAACGCGGCCTACGCGGCCACCTACCGCGACATGGTGGGCGTCGTCACCCGGCTGCGCGGCCTGGGCGACGTCGAACTGCTGATCAGGGCGGGCATCCCGGTGATAACGTCCCAGTCCTTCCTCGCCACCGAGCTGGACGGCGCGGGCTACGGGACCTCCGGGCACCTGATGTGCGTCATCGGCTTCACCGCCGACGGCGACGTCATCGCCAACGATCCCGCGAGCCCCGACGACGCCTCGGTGCGCCGGGTCTACAAACGGGCGCAGTTCGAGACGATCTGGCTCAGGACGAAGCGCTACACCGCCGACGGGCAGCTGCGCACCGGCACGGGCGGCGTCTGCTACCTGTACTGGCCGCTGCGGCCCTCCGGCCGGCAGACCCGGGCACTGCAGCGGATCGGGGTCCTGTAGGGCGGCAGGTGTTCAGCGGGGCGTCGCAGGCGCGAATGGGCGCAGCGAGAAGTCCGGCACGGGCGGCAGGCTCGGGACGTAGGCCGGGAAGGAGGGGCGGTACGGGGGGAAGGCCGTCCGCCAGTCCGGCGTCGGGTAGCCGGGCGCGCCGGGTACCGGATCGCATCCGCGGACGTCGTTGACAACATGGCAGAGCGTTGGGACTGGCAAGGGTGTCGGCACGGTGCGGTCGTTGTCCCCGGCGGTCCCCACGATGATGCCGACGAGCGCGCCGGCGCCCATGGTCACCAGCCCGACACGGGTCTGCCGCTTCCGCTGCTTCTCTGCCTCGGGGTCGGCCACGATCGTGAACCGCCGGCCCTGGAACGACGGCTCCTTCTTCGGGTCGCCCGCCGGCTCCTCCAGCCACGGATTCGCCGGGTCGGGCGGCCCCGAGCGGTCGGGGTCCACGTCCAGGAGCGTGAGGTGGAGCCGCAGGCGGTCGAGGACGGGCGGCTCGGAGAGCGCCTCCGCGACGAGCGCCCGCAGTCCGTCGTCGGCCAGGCCGTCGCACACGAAGCGGGTGCCGCCGCCCCAGAGCGGGACCCAGGAGGCCCGCCCCTCCCTGAGCAGGGTGTGGCCCACCAGTGCGTACAGCGCCTCCGCGAGGTCCTCATGGGTGCCGTCGAACTCCCGGACCAGCGGCGCCGGTCCCTCGTCGGCGAGCAGCCGCAGGACGGTGTCCAGCCCCGGCAGCCGCTCCCCGGTCGCGCGCGACGCGGCACGCAGCAGGTCCCAGGCGCGCGTGCCGGCGGCGCGGTTGGCGGAGAGCTCGGTCCAGCGTTCCCAGGGCAGGGTCGTCAGGCTGTGGGCCAGCGGACCGCGCAGCTCGGTCAGCACCCGGCCCAGGCTCCCGGGCAGCAACCGGAGCGTCCCCGTGCCGTCGTCCTCCCCGGGCGGGACGTCGAGTTCCTCCAGGCGGCGCAGCCGCAGGCCGAGCGGGGGGTGGGAGTCGCGCCGGTGCGGACGGGTGCGGTCGTCGTCCACCGGTTCGCGACGGACGCCCAGCTCGCCGAGGAGCGAACGGAACGCCAGATACGGGTTGTCCGGGTGCAGCCCCGCCAGGGCGGACGGATCGAGCCACTCCCGCCGGAACCTCCGCCAGGCTGTCGCGGTGCCGTGCGTCGCGCGCAGCGCCGACACCGTCACCTCCCGTCCGGCCAGGTTCGCCGCCGTGCGGTCTGCCTCCAGTTCCTGCCGGCGTCGTACGGCGAAGGTGAGCCGGCGGAAGGCCAGCGCGTACAGCCGGACGGAGCCGCGCACCACGAGATGGGGGAGCGAGAACCACTTCCTGCCGGTGTTCCACTGACCGAGCGTCGTGGCCAGTGCCACGTCGCACCGGTACGCGACGGCGCCGAAACGCGTGTGGCGGTGGGAGAAGTGGCCGAACTCGTGCGCCAGCACGGCCCGCAGCTCCGCGTGGGTGAGGCTCGCCAGCAGGGGCAGGCCCAGATGGAGCCGCCGTTGCCCGGACAGCAGGCCCAGCGCGGCCCCGTCCTCCGCCACCGAGGCGTTGGCGTCCCCGGTGAGCAGCAGCACGTCCGGCGGGCGCGCCCCGACCCGCCAGGCGATGCCGGTGGCCAACTCCCACAGCGCGGGCGCCTCTTCGCGGGACACCGGCACCGCGTCGGCGCGCGGGGGCGCTGACCGGGTGATCGCGCCCAGCCCCTGGACCATGGTCAGCAGCAGGGGGACGGCCGCCGCCGCGAAGAGGACACCGCGCATGGCGAGGTCCGTCTGGCCGTCACGGGCCGCGAGCAGGAAGAGGGCGAGCATCGCGAGGACGCCGATCCCGAGCCCGCCGATCAGCACGACCAGCCCCACCAGCAGCACGATCGCCAGCAGCGCCCGTAACGACGCCCACACCGTGCTCATCGCCCACCCCCTCGCGTGCCCGCGTCCCCCGTGTCCCGCGTCCCTCGATGATGCCCGCTCGCGGACGCCGTGGACCACTTGTCCACAGGCTCCTCAGCCGGCCGGAACGCGGGCGTAGCGGCCGACCACGCGCAGGTCGCCGCCGATGCGTGCGGCGGCCTCCAGCAGCGGGGGCAGCAGTTCGGAGCGCGACTGCTCCACGGAGCGGCGGCTGGCGTGCATGGAGACGTTGATCGCCGCGACCACCCGGCCGCCGCGGTCGCGGACGGGCACGGCGATGGACCGCAGGCCCTCCTCGAGCTCCTCGCTGACCAGGGCGTGCCCCTCGGTGGCGACCCGGTCCAGGACCCGGGCCAGGTGCGGCGCGTCGGTGACGGTGTACGGGGTCAGCCGCGTGAAGTCGGTGCGCCCGAGGTGCGCCGCGCGTTCCCGCTCGGGCAGCCCCGCCAGCAGGACGCGGCCCATCGCGGTCGCGTAGGCGGGGAAGCGGGTGCCGAGCGTGATGTTGACGCTCATGATGCGGACGGTGGGGACGCGGGCCACGTACTGGATGTCCTCGCCGGAGAGCACCGCCATCGACGCGGAGTCGTGCACGGCCTCGACCAGTCCGACCAGGTGGGGCTGGGCGATCTCGGGCAGCGTCAGCCGCGACAGATGGGCGCAGCCCAACTCCAGCACATGCGGGGTGAGCCGGAAGAGGCGGCCCTCGGAGGCGACGTAGCCCAGGTGCTCCAGGGTGATCAGGGAGCGCCGCGCGGTGGCGCGGGCCAGCCCGGTGGCCTCGGCGACGGCGGTGAGGGGCAGTTCGCCCTGCCCCTCGCCGAAGGCGGTGAGCACGGCGAGGCCGCGGGCCAGGGACTCCACGAACTCCGGTCCGAGTTCCTGCTTGGAGGCCCGCGTCCAGGTGGCGGGGGACGCGCCGGCGGGCGCGGGGGCCGGGCCGTCCGCGGGCCGCGCGAGGGCCTCCTCCATGGCGGTGACGGTCTCCCGCAGCCGGGGCAGCACGGCCTCGCGCAGCGACCCGGCGCTGTGCCTGCTGGTGTGGCTGACCACGCTCACCGCGCACACCGGCCGACCGTCGCCGTCCCGTACGGGGACGGCGACGGCGATCAGGCCCGGCTCGATCAGCTGGTCGTCGGCCGACCAGCCGTGGGCACCCGCGGCGGCGACCCGCTCCCGGAAGGAGGCGGCGGCGTCCCCGTGCCCCCGCGGGAGCGCGGGGAAGCCGGCGTCCAGCGGGTCCTCCTCGCGGCGGCGGCGCCAGCGCTCCCAGTCGGCGTCGTCCCAGCCGCCGGCGAAGAGCGCCCCGGGGGCGCCGCGTTCGGCGGGCAACTGGTCGCCGATGCGGAACGTCAGGGACATCGCGCGGCGCCGGGTCGCCTGGTGGACGAAGCGGACCCCGTCGCCGTCCGGCACCGCGATGGACACGGACTCGTCCAGGCCGTCGGCGAGGGCGTCGGCGAGCGGTCCGAGCAGGTCGGGGAAGCGGCTGGCGGCGAGGTAGGCGTTGCCGAGTTCCATCAGCCGGGGGGCGAGGACGGCGTCGCGGCCCTCGACGCGCAGGTAGCCGGTGCGGACGAGGGTGCTGACCACCCGGTCCACCGTGGAGCGCGCCAGGCCGGTGGCGCGCACGAGGTCGCCGACCGAGCGGCGGCCACCGGCCGTGGCCAGCTCGCGCAGCACCGCGAGTCCCCGCACGAGGGGGCCGACGGCCTCCTGCGGCGGGGGAGCGGTCGCGGTGGTCAGCGGTGTCATCAGCACTCCAGCGTGGCGAAAGGTCGTCGAAACCGTACCGCCCCGGAACGTTGACAGAGCGGGCGACCGAGGATCAGACTCGGGCACGAGTAATTGTGAACTTAAGTTCACTGGACGAACAAGAAGGTGGGCGCAGGATGGACAAGGTGGTCGCCTCGGCCGCTGAGGCCGTAGCGGACGTCCAGGACGGCGCGTCGCTGGCGGTGGGCGGCTTCGGCCTGAGCGGCGTGCCGAACGCGCTGATCCAGGCCGTGTACGAAGCCGGGGTCGGCGGCCTCGCCGTCGTCTCCAACAACTGCGGCGCCCTGGACTCGGGCCTCGCCGTCCTGCTGGCCGCGCGCCGCATCGCCCGCGTCACCGGCAGCTACATCGGGGCCAACAAGGAGTTCGCCCGCCAGTACCTGGCCGGCGAGCTGGAGCTCGAACTGATCCCGCAGGGCACCCTGGCCGAGCGTCTGCGTGCGGGCGGCTGCGGCAT
The DNA here is from genome assembly GCF_042956445.1 of Streptomyces sp. NPDC008238. Lineage (NCBI taxonomy): Bacteria > Bacillati > Actinomycetota > Actinomycetes > Kitasatosporales > Streptomycetaceae > Streptomyces > Streptomyces sp. NPDC008238. The sequence continues at coordinate 152,088 of NZ_JBIBGK010000001.1, forward strand.
CCCCGCCTTCTACACCCCGGCCGGCGTCGGCACCCAGGTCGCCGAGGGCGGCCTGCCCTGGCGCTACGACGGGGACGGCCGAGTGGCGCTCGCCTCGCCGCCGAAGGAGGTGCGCGCCTTCGACGGCACCGAGTACGTCCTGGAGCGCGGCATCACCACCGACTTCGCCCTCGTGCGCGCCGCCAAGGGCGACCGCCACGGCAACCTGGTCTTCAACAAGTCCGCCCGCAACTTCAACCCGCTCGCCGCGATGGCCGGCCGGGTCACCGTCGCCGAGGTCGAGGAACTCGTCGAGCCCGGCGAGCTCGACCCCGATCAGGTGCACCTGCCCGGCATTTTCGTCCAGCGCGTGGTCGCGCTCACGCCCGAGCAGGCCGCCGACAAGAAGATCGAATTCCGTACCGTCACCGCCAGGGAGGTGCGGGCCTGATGGCCTGGACACGCGACGAGATGGCCGCCCGCGCCGCCCGCGAACTGCGCGACGGCGAGTACGTCAACCTCGGCATCGGCCTGCCGACGCTGATCCCCAACCACCTCCCCGAGGGAGTCGAGGTCGTCCTCGAGTCCGAGAACGGCATCCTCGGCACCGGCCCCTTCCCGTACGAGGAGGAGGCCGACCCCGACCTGATCAACGCCGGCAAGGAGACCGTCACCGTGCTGCCCGGCGCGGCCTTCTTCGACTCCGCGCTCTCCTTCGGGATGATCCGCGGCGGCCACATCGACACCGCGGTGCTCGGCGCCATGCAGGTCTCCGCCCGCGGCGACCTCGCCAACTGGGCCATCCCCGGCAAGCTCGTCACCGGCATCGGCGGCGCCATGGACCTGGTGCACGGCGCCCGGCGGGTCATCGTCACCATGACCCACACCGCCAAGGACGGCAGTCCCAAGATCCTCCGGGAGTGCGCCCTGCCGCTCACCGGGAAGGCCTGTGTGGACCGGATCATCACCGACCTGGGCGTCCTGGACGTCACCGACGGGGGACTCGTCCTCGTGGAGACCGCCCCCGGCGTCACCGCGGAGGAGATCCTGGAGAAGACCGCGGCCCCGGTGCACGTCGCCGTCGCCGCAGAAGGGAGCGCCCGATGAGCGGGCAGCTGCGTGAGGTGTACATCGTCGACGCCGTCCGTACCCCGGTCGGCAAGTACGGCGGCGCCCTGTCGGGGGTGCGCCCCGACGACCTGGCGGCGCACGTCGTGGCCTCGCTGATGGCCCGCACGCCCGGACTCGACCCGGCCAGGATCGACGACGTCTTCTTCGGCGACGCCAACGGCGCCGGCGAGGACAACCGCAACGTCGCCCGGATGGCGGCACTGCTGGCCGGGCTGCCCGTCACCGTGCCCGGCACCACGGTCAACCGGCTCTGCGGCTCCGGCATGGAGGCCGTGATCCAGGCCGCCCGCGCCGTGGCCGTCGGCGACGTCTCCGTCGCCGTCGCGGGCGGCGTGGAGTCCATGAGCCGCGCTCCCTGGGTGCTGCCCAAGCCCGGACGCGCCTTCCCCGCGGGCTCCCAGGAGCTGTACTCCACCACCCTCGGCTGGCGCATGGTCAACCCGGCGATGGACCCGCGGTGGACCATCCCGCTGGGCGAGAGCGCCGAGCTGATCGCCGACCGGTACGGCATCACCAGGGAGCAGCAGGACGCCTACGCGGTGGCCAGCCACGAGAAGGCGGCCCGCGCCTGGAAGGACGGCCTGTACGAGGCCGAGGTCGTCCCGGTCGACGGCGTGGACCTGCCCCGTGACGAGACGATCCGCGACAACACCTCCATGGAGGCGCTCGCCCGGCTCAAGCCCGCCTTCCGCAAGGACGGCGGCACCGTCACGGCGGGCAACTCCTCGCCCCTCAACGACGGGGCGGCGGCGCTGCTCATCGTGGACGAGGAAGGGCTGAAGGCCACCGGCCGCGAGCCGCTCGCCCGCATCCGCGCCTCCGCCGTCACCGGCATCGAGCCCGACTACTTCGGCCTCGCCCCCGTCGAGGCCGTACGCAAGGCGCTCGCCAAGGCCGGCAAGGGCTTCGGCGACCTGGACACCGTCGAGCTGAACGAGGCCTTCGCCGCGCAGGTGCTGGGCTGCCTCGCCGGATGGCCCGAGCTCGACCCCTCCGTCGTCAACCCGCGCGGCGGCGCCATCGCCGTCGGCCACCCGCTGGGCGCCTCCGGTGCCCGGATCGCCGGCGCCGTCGCCCACCAGCTCGCGGCCGCGGGTTCGGGTACCGGCCTCGCCGCCCTGTGCATCGGCGTCGGGCAGGGCATCGCCCTCGTCCTCGAGAGGTAGGAGCCCGCATGAGCAGCCCCCTCACCCAGGGCGAGGTCTCCGCGGAGATCGCCGACGAGCGCGCGGCCTACGCCGAGCGCCTCGCCGGCGGCGGCGCCGCGCAGGACCACCCGGACCGGGGCTACGCCCCGTACCGCAGCAGTGTGCTGCGGCACCCCAAGCGGCCGCTGGTGGCGGCGGGGGCGGGGGCGGGGGCCGGCGGCCCCGAGGCGGTCGAACTCTCCGGGCCGGTCTTCGGCGTCACCGACGTCACCGCCCTCGACCACGACCTGACGCGGCAGCACCGGGCCGAGCCGCTGGGCGAGCGCATCGAGGTGACCGGGCGCGTCCTGGACCGCGCGGGCCGCCCGGTGCGCGGGCAGCTCGTCGAGATCTGGCAGGCCAACGCCTCCGGCCGCTATGCCCACCAGCGCGACGACCACCCTGCCCCGCTGGACCCCAACTTCACGGGCGTCGGCCGCACCCTGACCGGGGACGACGGCTCCTACGAGTTCGTCACCGTCAAACCCGGCGCCTACCCCTGGCGCAACCACCTCAACGCCTGGCGCCCGGCCCACATCCACTTCTCACTGTTCGGACCGGCGTTCACCCAGCGCCTGGTCACCCAGATGTACTTCCCCGGGGACCCGCTCTTCCCGTACGACCCGATCCTGCAGTCCGTCACCGACGACGCGGCCCGCCGGCGGCTCGTCGCGACGTACGACCACGAGCTGTCCACCCCCGAGTGGTCGCTCGGCTACCGCTGGGACATCGTCCTGGACGGCCCGGCCGCCACCTGGATCGAGGAGGGCCGATGAGCGGCGAGCCGGCGGCCCCCACACCGTCGCAGACCGTCGGCCCCTTCTACGGCTACGCGCTGCCCTTCCCCAAGGGCGGCGACCTCGCCCCCACCGGGCACCCGGACACGATCACCGTCCACGGCTGGGTCTACGACGGCGCCGGCCTGCCCGTGCCCGACGCGCTCATCGAGGTCTGGCAGCCCGCACCCGACGGCTCCCGCCACGGCGCCCCCGGCTCGCTGCGCCGCGACCCGGTCACCGGCGCGGTCCTCGGGCGCGACGGACTGACGTTCACGGGCTTCGGGCGGGTCGCCACCGACGCGGACGGGCACTGGCTGATCCGTACGCTGCCGCCCGGCGGCGTGCCCTATCTGTCGCTGATCGTCTTCGCCCGCGGTCTGCTCCACCACCTGCACACCCGGGTCTACCTCGGCGACGCCGAGGGCGACCCGCTGCTCGGTTCCCTGGAGCCGGAACGGCGCGCCACCCTGGTCGCCACTCCGGAGGGCGGGCGCGTCCACCGCTTCGACGTCCGGCTCCAGTACGACGGAGTGCATGAGGAGACGGTCTTCCTTGCCTTCGACTGACCCCGTCGCGGACGTCGGCCTGCTCTCCCCGGTCCGGGCCGGATCGGCCGTCGAGGAGGCGACCGGGGACGCCGCCTATGTGCGGGCCATGCTCGACGCCGAGGCCGCGCTGACCCGGGCGCAGGCCGCGCTGGGGCTCGCGCCGGCCTCCGCGGCGGCCGCGGTGACCGCCGCCGCGGCCGAGTCCGGCCGGTTCGACGCGCGCGACCTGGCGCTGCGCGCCCGGTCGGGCGGCAATCCGGTGATCCCGCTGGTGGCCGACCTGACGGCGGCCGTGGGGGAGCGGGACGCGACGGCCGCCGCCTATGTGCACCGCGGCGCCACCAGCCAGGACGTCCTGGACACCGCGGCCATGCTCGTCGCGTACCGTGCGCTGCGCCCCGTCCTGGACGACCTCGCCACCGCGGCGGAAGCGTTCGGGAGGCTCGCCGCGGAGCACCGCGACACCCCGATGGCGGGACGCACCCTGACGCAGCACGCCGTCCCCACCACCTTCGGACTCAAGGCGGCCGGCTGGCGCGCCCTGGTCCTCGACGCGCACGACCGGCTGACGGTCGTCCGCGGCGCCCTGCCCGCACAACTGGGCGGCGCCGCGGGCACGCTCGCCGCGTTCGGCGCCTTCGCTGAGGCGGACGGCGCAGCCCCTGGCGCCGGCGACGCACCGGACGTGAGCGACGCCGCCGGTCCGGGACTGCTCGCCGCCTACGCCGCCGAGACGGGGCTCGCGGAGCCCGCCCTGCCCTGGCACACCCTGCGGACCCCCGTCGCCGACCTCGCCGGGGCCCTCGCCTTCACGGCGGGCGCGCTGGGCAAGGCCGCCGCCGATGTGCTGGTGCTGTCGCGGACCGAGACCGGCGAGGTCACCGAGGGTTCCGGCGGCGGCTCCTCGGCCATGCCCCACAAGGCCAACCCCGTCCGCGCCGCGCTCATCGCCGCCGCGGCCCGCCAGGTGCCCGCGCTCGCCGCCGTGCTGTACGGCTCGCTGGCCGCCGAGGACGAGCGTCCGGCGGGCGCCTGGCACGCCGAGTGGCAGCCGCTGCGCGAGGCCCTGCGCCTCGTCGGCGGCGCCGCCCGGGACGCCGCGGGACTCGCCGCGGGCCTGCGCGTCGACCCGCACCGCATGCGCGAGAACCTCGACGCGACCGGGGGGCTGGTGGTCACCGAACGCCTGGCCGCCGCCCTGACCGCCGTCATGGGCCGCGGCGAGGCCAAGTCCGCCCTCGCGCACGCCTCCAGGCGCGTCGCCGAGGACGGGATCACGCTCGAGGACGCCCTCGCGGAGGACCCGGCCCTCGGCGGCCTGCTTCCCGGGGAGCGCCTCCGGGAACTCACCGACCCCACCCACTACACCGGTCGCGCCGGCGCGCTCGTCGACCGCGCCCTGCGCCGCACCGGTCCCCCGGGGACGTCCGCATGACCGCCCACGCCCCCTTCCGCGAGCGGGGCCGATCGGGGTACCCCATGTCGGGGGGCCCTCGGACCCGGGCGGGCGCCGCCCCGGCCGCCGGGCCCGGAGAGGACGCCGTGACGACGCCGCACGCATCCGGCACCATCCGCGAGGAGCCCGCATGAGCACGCCGCACGAGGCCGTGGAACCGCGACTGCCGCACCACCGGGTGGACGGCGCCCCCGGCCTGCCCCCGCTGATCCTCGGCCCGAGCCTGGGCACCTCGCTCGCCGTGTGGGACCCGCAGGTTCCGGCCCTCGCCCGCGGCCACCGCGTCATCCGCTGGGACCTGCCCGGCCACGGCGGCTCCCCCGCCTCGCTGCTCCCCGAGGGCGGCACGGTCGCGGACCTGGGCCGCTCGGTGCTGGCGCTCGCCGACGCGCTCGGCGCGGGGCGCTTCGCCTACGCGGGCATCTCCCTCGGCGGCGCCGTGGGGACCTGGCTCGCGATCCACCACCCCGAACGGGTCGCCGCGCTCGCGATCGTGTGCTCCTCCGCCGACTTCGGCGACCCGGACGGCTGGCGGGAACGCGCCGCCCTGGTCAGGGACAAGGGCACGGGACCCGTCGCCGACGCCGCGGCCGGCCGCTGGTTCACCCCCGCCTTCGCCGGCGCCTCCGCCGCCGGCGCTCTCCTGGACGACCTGCGCGCCGCCGACCCGGAGGCGTACGCCACCCTCTGTGAGGCCCTCGCGGCCTTCGACGTACGCGCCGAACTGCCGCGGATCACCGCGCCCACCCTCGTCGTCGCCGGCCGCGGCGACCCGGCGACCCCGGTCGCGGACGCCCGCGTCCTCGCGGACGGCATTCCGGACGCGAGCCTCACCGAGGTCGCGCACGCCGCCCACCTGGCCGGCGTCGAGCGCCCCGCCCCCGTCCTGGCGGCGCTCCTGCAGCACTTCGCCACCGAGCCGGCCGCCGACGACGGCGCCCGCCACACCGAGGGCACGGCCGTCCGCCGCGCCGTGCTCGGGGACGCGCACGTCGACCGGGCGATCGCCCGCACCACCGCCTTCACCGCCCCCTTCCAGGACTTCATCACCCGCTACGCGTGGGGCGAGATCTGGACGAGGCCGGGGCTGAGCCGCAGCACCCGCAGCTGCATCACCCTGACCGCGCTGGTGGCCCGCGGCCACCTCGACGAACTGGCGATGCACGTGCGCGCCGCCCGCAACAACGGCCTGACCCGGGAGGAGATCCAGGAGGTCCTGCTCCAGTCCGCCGTCTACTGCGGCGTCCCCGCGGCCAACGCCGCGTTCGCCGTCGCGAACCGCGTCCTCGAGGAAGAAGAGGAGTAGGAGAACACATGCAGCACCACACCACCGTCGGCATCATCGGCGGCGGCCCCGCCGGCCTCCTGCTGGCCCGCCTGCTCCACGCCTCCGGCATCGACTGCGTCGTCCTGGAGAGCCGTGAACGCGACTACGTCGAGCAGCGCCAGCGCGCCGGGATCCTGGAGCAGGGCACGGTCGACGTGCTGCGCTCCTCCGGCGCGGGCGAGCGGCTGGACCGCGAGGGCCTGGTCCACGACGGCATCGAGCTGCGCTGGAACCGCCGTTCCCACCGGCTGGACTTCCCCACGCTCACCGGGGGCCGGCGCGTGTGGGTCTACGCCCAGACCGAGGTCGTCAAGGACCTGATCGCCCTCCAGCTGAAGGACGGGGCGCCGCTGCTGTTCGGCGCCCACGCGCACTCCGTCGAGGGCGCCGACACCGACCGCCCGGTGGTCCACTACCGCCACGGGGGCCGGGAGAAGACCCTCACCTGCGACTACGTCATCGGCTGCGACGGCTTCCACGGCGTGACGCGGGCGGCGGTCCCGGAGCACGCCCGGCAGACGTACGAGCGGGTGTACCCCTTCTCGTGGCTGGGCATCCTGGCCGACGTCCCGCCGTCCTGCGAGGAGTTGATCTACGCGCACTCGCCCCGCGGGTTCGCGCTGCACAGCATGCGCTCCGCCGAGGTCAGCCGGCTCTACCTGCAGGTGCCGAACGGCACCGATCCCGCGGACTGGTCCGACGCGCGGATCTGGGACGAACTGGACGCCCGCTTCGCCGTCGACGGGGACTGGAAGCTGGAACGCGGCCCGATCACCTCGAAGGCCGTGCTGCCGATGCGGAGCTTCGTGACCGAGCCGATGCGCTGGGGCCGGGTCCTGCTCGCCGGGGACGCCGCGCACATCGTGCCGCCGACCGGCGCCAAGGGGCTCAACCTGGCGGCCGCCGACGTCATCGTGCTGGCCCGAGCGCTCGCCCACCTGAAGGAGACCGGCTCCACCGCCCTGCTCGACGCCTACTCGGACACCTGCCTGCGCAGGGTGTGGCGCGCCGAGCACTTCTCCTGGTTCATGACCACGACCCTGCACACCGACCCGGGGCAGAGCGACTTCGACACCCGGCTGCAGATCTCGCAGCTCGACCGGATCGCCGCATCCCCGCACGCGGCGGCCGAACTCGCGGAGAACTACGCCGGCCTGGAGATCGGCTAGGCCGCGGCGAGCTCGTGCCGGACGAGCCGGGCGAGCTCGGAGGGCCGGGACAGGAAGGGGGAGTGCGAACTCGCAAGGCGCAGTGTCCGGTCGGCGCGCCGGGCGAAGACCTCCTGGACGAGGGGCGGGAGGGCGTGGTCCGCCTCGCAGACGATGTAGGTGCTGGGAATCGTCCGCCAGGCGACCGCGGTCAGCTCCTGGGTGTTGGCGACGTAGGACTGGTAACCCATGGCCGCTGCCGCCTCCTCGGCGAGGCCCCGGTCCACGTCCGTGTAGAACACGTCGACCGGGTCCGCGACGGTGAGGAAGTCGCCGGCTCCTTCCTGCCGGTGGAACTCCCACCACGAGGCGGGTTCGCCGCCCACGCTCGACAGCAGGGAGTCGCCCGCGTCGAGCTGGAACCCGGCGAGGTAGACGATGCTCTTGACCCCGGCCGCCCCGGCGAGCGCCTGGGTGGTGGGGATGCCGCCGTAGGAGTGCGCGACGACGACCACAGGCCCGTCGACCGCCTCGACCGCGGCCCTGACGGCGGCCGCGTCGGAGTACATGTCGCCCAGTGCACCGGGGTCGTCGCCGCACGAGGTGAGGGCCACGGTGCGGACGTCGACGTCGGGCAACTCGCCGACGAGGAGTCGCAGGTGCTCGGGCTTGTGCCAGGCTCCCGGCACCAGCAGCAGCGACGGCAGGGTCATGCGAACCTCACTTCACCTGTCGCCTCGTCTGCGGTGGGTCGTTCGCCGGGCGCGTCTTGATCGCCTTCCCATCTAAAGGGTGTGCGGTCCGCGCGGCGACTGATCCTCGCGGCGTGTCCCATGCGCGGGGCCTGGCGTTGGACGCGTGCGCGAATCTTAGATTATGTTAGCCATCTAAATTCCGTGCGTGACCAGGAAAGAGGGATGACCATGTCCACACCGAATGCCGGGACGGTGCTCGTCACCGGAGCGACCGCGGGTCTGGGCGCCGCCTATGCCGAGGAGCTGGCGTCGAGGGGCCGCGACCTGGTGCTCGTCGCCCGCGACCAGGCGCGGCTGGAGTCGGCCGCGGCCGGCCTGGCGGAGCGCTACGGTGTGGAGGTCTCGGTGCTGAGTGCCGACCTGGCCACCCCGAAGGGCATGCGGAGCGTCGAGGACCTCCTGGCGGCCGACTCCTCCATCGACATGCTGGTGAACAACGCCGGCAGCGCCCTGTTCGGCCCCCTGTCCGCGGCGGACCCGGACCGGCTGGAGTCGCTGATCACGTTCAACCTGACCTCCGCCACCAGGCTCGCGGCCGGCGCGGCGAAGGCCTTCGCCGGCCGGGGCACCGGCACGATCGTCAACGTCTCGTCCGCCCTCGCCCTCAACATCCTGCCGGTGAGCGCGGTCTACAGCGGGACCAAGGCGTACATGATCGCGTTCACCGAGGCCCTGGCGCAGGAGTTCGCGGACTCCGGCGTCCGGGTGCAGCTCCTGGTGCCGGGAGCGCTGGAGACGGCGATCTGGGACGGCTCGGGCATCGAACTGGACCAGCTGCCCAAGGAAGCGGTCATGACGCCCCGCGACGCCGCGCGGGCCGGGCTCGCCGGTCTCGACGCGGGCGAGTCGGTCACGATCCCCTCGCTGGCGGAGCACGCCAGGTGGGAGGAGTACGAGAACGCCCGCCGGGAACTCATCCCCGGTCTGTCGCTCACGCACCCCGCCGGGCGCTACGCCGGCTGACACCGGCGGCGGGCATCCCCGTCTCCAGGGGCCGAAGGCAACCGCCTCCGGCCCTTCGGCGTCGCATGTGTGCCGCCCTGCGGGAGAGGCCGGACGTCAGCCGGCCGCCGGCCGGGTGCCGTCGGCGGTGTTCGCCGCCGCTGTGTGCGCGGCGTCAAGAATCCGTTCCGACAGAGGCGTGCCCGCGGTCGCGCGGGCGAGGAGGATGCCGCCGACGAGGGTGGCGTAGGCGGCCAGGCCGGCCTCGCCGGGCGCTATCCACGCCGCGACTTCCTCGACGCCTTCCGCGTAGGTCTTCCGGTGCTCGGCCCGGCGGGCGACGTCGCCGGCGAAACCGGCCCCGGGGCAGCCGTCGCCGGGGTCGTCCCGGTGCTCGACGGAGCAGTAGGTGTCGAGCAGCGACCTCAACGCCGCCTGGTGTTCGCCGTTCTCCTCTTCCAGCACCTCAAGGTTCCGCAGGTTGTCGGCGAAGGCCTTGGCGGTCGCCTCGTCGACGAGCGCGGCTTTGGAGTCGAACTGCTTGTAGAAGCCGCCTTGCGTGAGCCCGATGGCCTTCATGACGTCCGCGATGCCGACCGAGGCCACACCGTTCTCACGGAAGAGCCGCGCGGCCGCCGCCACCACCCGTTCCCGGTTGGCCTTTGCCTCCGCCTGCGATACGCGACTCATCCTGCGCCTTCCGTAGTGCCGCCCGCCGTCCGGCGCGTCACGGGTCGTGATGACGACCGGTGGACGGAAACCGGACACTTAAGATTATGCCTGACGTCTATCGGTCGCGCAGGGGTCGGACCCATTACGCCCTGCTTACGCAGCGCCCCGGCGCATCGCAACCGTGCCGCACGGGATTACCGTGAGGGGCATGGATGGCAAGGGCACGCCGGTCGGCCGGCGCGTGGTGCTCGGGATGCTCGGGCTGGGCGCCCTGGGGGTGGCGTTCGGCAGCCGCGCCCAGGACGGCCTGGACTCGGCGCTCTCCCAGGTGGCGGGGAAGGACCCGACGGGGCTCAGCGGGCTGCTCCCCGGGGGCGGCGGCTTCCGCATCTACAACGTGGCGGACTCCGTGCCCCACCGGGACGCCGGCGCCTACCGCCTCACCGTCTCCGGCCTCGTCGACCGGCAGGGCACCCACACCCTCGCCGACCTGCGGGCGATGCCGCAGACCCGGCTGGTGCGCGACGTGCAGTGCGTGACCGGGTGGCGCGTGCCCGGCACGCCCTTCGAGGGGGTGCGGCTGTCCCACCTCCTCGACCTCGCGGGGGTGCGGGACGGTGCCGGGGCCGTCCGCTTCACCTGCTTCGACGGGGTGTACAGCGAGAGCCTCACCCTCGAACAGGCCCGCAGGGACGACGTCCTGGTCGCGCTGAGGATGCAGGACAGGCCCGTCACCACGGCCCATGGCGGCCCCGTGCGGCTCTACGTGGCGCCGATGTACTTCTACAAGTCCGCCAAGTGGCTCTCGGGCATCGAGGTCACCCGGGACGTGCGCCCCGGCTACTGGGAGCGCTACGGCTACGACGTCGACGCCTGGGTCGGCCGATCGAACGGACGCAGCGATGACCCGACGTCCTGAGCGGGTGCGCCGGTTCACGCCCGGCGAGCGCCGGGTGCACCGGGCGACGGCCGCGCTGATGCTCGTCTGCCTCGTCACGGCCGCGGCCCTCTACCTGCCGCCGCTCGCCGAACTGGTCGGCCGCAGGCGGCTGGTGGTCACCGTCCACGAGTGGTCCGGCATCGCCCTGCCGCTGCCCGCCCTCCTGGGTCTCGCCTCGCGTGCCTTCCGGCGCGACCTGCGGCTGCTCAACCGGTTCGCCTCGTACGACGGGGGCTGGTTGCGCGACGTACTGCGCCGCGTGCCCCGCGACCGGCGTACGGCGGGCAAGTTCAACGCGGGGCAGAAGCTGTACGCGTCCTTCGCCGCGGGCGCGGTGCTCGTCATGCTCGGCACCGGGCTGCTGATGATGTTCCCGCACCTGAGCGGCGTCGTGTGGCGTACCGGCGCGACCTTCGTCCACGACTGGCTGGCCCTGGCGGTGGCGACCGTGGTGGCGGGCCACCTGTGGATGGCGGCGGGCGACCCCGAGGCGCGGCTGGGGATGCGCACCGGGTTCGTCACCCCGGAGTGGGCCCGCCGCCATCATCCGCGCTGGGAGCACACGGAGCCGGTGGAGCCGGGACCGCCTGACGCCCCGTAGGGGAAGCGTGCAGGCCGTGGGGCCCGCGGGGAACTGAAACAGACCACGGTTTCGGCCTCTTGACGTGCCGTCGACGATCGCTGTCGGCGGCACGTCGTCATGTTCATGCAAGTTTTGCCATCCGGCGTCTACTCGCATAGACCGCCGCGGCTCCATCCTGGCTTCGCACACCAGTACCACCAGTTCGATTCCGCATCCGGTTGCACCCCCATGCCCGCGCGTCACAACGCGCCCGTCAGTGACTGGAGTCCCCATGCGCCGAATCACGACCGGCTTCGCCGCCACCGCGGTCGCCGCCGTCGCCACCGTCGTCCTCGCCGTCCCCGCCCAGGCCGCCCCCGCCGACAAGGCCCAGGTGCTGGCCAGTTGGACCCAGACCAGCGCCTCCAGCTACAACACCTGGTGGTCCGCCCGCGGCAACCAGGGCGCCTGGGCCGCCTACGGCTTCGACTGGTCCACCGACTACTGCAGCAGCTCCCCGGACAACCCGTTCGGCTTCCCGTTCCAGAACTCCTGCGCCCGGCACGACTTCGGCTACCGCAACTACAAGGCGATGGGCACCTTCTCCGCCAACAAGAGCCGCCTCGACAGCGCCTTCTACGAGGACCTCAAGCGCATCTGCGCGAACTACGGCGGCGCCACCGCGACCGCCTGCAACAGCACCGCGTGGACCTACTACCAGGCGGTCAAGGCCTTCGGCTGACCCGCGGAGCACGGCGGCCCGGCACCGGGAGTTCCGGTGCCGGGCCGCTACCGTGGGACAGGGTCAGGCGACCGTGCCGGACTTGGCGATCTCGATGCGGGCGCTGGTGGCGCCGGTGCGCGAGCCGAGCGACTCGACCTTCTTGACGACGTCCATGCCCTCGACGACCTCGCCGAAGACCACGTGCTTGCCGTCGAGCCAGTCGGTGACGATCGTGGTGATGAAGAACTGCGAGCCGTTGGTGTTCGGGCCCGCGTTGGCCATGGAGAGCTGGCCGGGCTTGGTGTGCTTGAGCTGGAAGTTCTCGTCGGCGAACTTCTCGCCGTAGATGCTCTTGCCGCCGGTGCCGTTGCCGGCGGTGAAGTCGCCTCCCTGGAGCATGAAGTCGGGGATCACGCGGTGGAAGTGCGAGCCCTCGAAGCCGAAACCGTGCTCGCCGGTCGCGAGCTCACGGAAGTTCCGCGCGGTCTTGGGGACCACGTCGTCGAACAGGGTGAACACGATCCGTCCGGCGGGCTCGCCGTCGATCGTGATGTCGAAGAACACGTCGTTGCTGTTCATGCCCCCATTTTCGCATCCTGGGACCCGGGCCTCCGACACGCCCCGCGGAAACGCGCTTGACGGGCGACCCGGCCGGACAGCACGATCCGGAGCATGCCCGAACCCGTGATCTTGGAAGGCAGGCACGTCCGCCTGGAACCGCTGAGCGGCACCCACACGGACGGGCTGCTGCGCGCCGCCGGCGAATCCCGCGACACCTACGCCTTCACCAAGGTGCCGGACGACCGTGAGGCGATGGCGCGCTACATCGAGGAGGCCCTCCAGGAGCAGGCGACCGGGGCCTCGCTCCCCTTCGCCGTACGGGACGTCCGGCGCGACGCGTTGATCGGCTCCACCCGCTTCCTCGACCTCGACTACTGGACGGCCACCCCCGCCTGGCCCGCCGGCCGCTCCGTGCCCCGTACCGGCGCGGTGCCCACGGTCGCCGAGATCGGCAGCACCTGGCTCGCCGCGTCCGCCCAGCGCACCCCCTGCAACACCGAGGCGAAGCTGCTGCTGCTCACCCACGCCTTCGACGTGTGGGGTGTGCTCCGCGTCACCTTGAAGACGGACGCGCGCAACGCACGCTCCCGGGCCGCCATCGAGCGCATCGGCGGCCGCTTCGAGGGCATCCGCCGGGCCCACACCCTCGCCGTGGACGGCACCGTCCGCGACAGCGCGTACTACTCGATCCTCGCCGGGGAGTGGCCCGGCGTGCGCGCCGCACTGGAGGCCCGGCTCGGGTGACCCGGCACCGACGCACAGGGGCCGGCTCCCGCCGGAGCCGGCCCCTGCGCGCGGAGAGCCGCCGTCACGGGATGCGGACGCCCGCCTCGGCCGAGAGGCGGTCGATCTCGGCCAGCTCGTCGGCGCCGAGCGGGCCCGCGTCGAGCGCGGCGAGGTTCTGGTCGAGCTGGGCGACGCTGCTCGCGCCGATCAGCACGGAGACGACCCGCGGGTCGCGCAGCACCCAGGTCAGCGCGAGCTGGGCCAGCGTCTGGCCGCGCTCCCCGGCGAGCTTGTTGAGGGCGTGCAGGAGGCCGAGCTTCCGCTCGGTCAGGGCGTCGCGCTTGAGGAAGTGGCCGAGCGCCATCCGGGAGTCCGCCGGCACACCGTCCAGGTAGCGGTCGGTGAGCTGGCCCTGGGCGAGCGGCGAGTACGCGATGAGGGCGGTGCCGGTGTCGCCGACGGCGTCGAGGACACCGTCCTCCGGGTCGCGCTGGAGGATGCTGTAGGCCGCCTGGTGGATCAGCAGCGGGGTGCCCAGCCCGCGCAGGATCTCGGTGGCGCGGCGGTGCGCCTCCGCGGGGTAGTTGGAGATGCCGGCGTAGAGGGCCTTGCCCTGGCGGACCGCGGAGTCCAGGGCGCCCATGGTCTCCTCCAGGGGCGTGTCCGGGTCGAAGCGGTGCGAGTAGAAGACGTCCACGTGGTCCAGGCCCATGCGGCCCAGGGACTGGTCGAGCGAGGACAGCAGGTACTTGCGGCTGCCCCATTCGCCGTAGGGGCCCGGCCACATGTCGTACCCGGCCTTGGTGGCGATGAAGAGCTCGTCGCGGTAAGGCCGGAAGTCCTGGGCGAAGAGCGTGCCGAAGTTGGCCTCGGCCGAGCCGGCGGGCGGGCCGTAGTTGTTGGCGAGGTCGATGTGGACCACGCCGCGGTCGACGGCGCGGCGCAGCACCGCGCGCTGGTTCTCCAGCGGCGAGGTGTCGCCGAAGTTGTGCCACAGGCCCAGGGACACGACGGGCAGCAGGACCCCGCTGCGCCCGGTCCTGCGGTATTCCATCGAGGCGTAGCGGTCGTCGGCGGCGAGGTAGGGCACGCGAGGGCTCCCTGGCGATGTAAGAAAATGTGCGGGATTGGGAGGCTACCGTCGGCGAATCGGCGCTGTCACGTCCGTTCTTCGGACGCGGCCCGCCGTCCGCCCGCCGTTCTCGCCCCGCCGCGGGGGCGGTTGTGGCGCACACCACACCAACGGCGGCGTGTGAACCGCGCATCCGGGAATCGCCGGCCGCCCCCGGCGGTTGGACCGGGGGTGCCCGTTCGGGCGGGCAGTCAGGGCGGTGCGGCCGGGGGCGGGTTGAACCACAACAGGTCCCGCCTTATCCGGCATTGAGGTGTCTAACCGGACATATGCGCCCACAGTGCATGCGTAGGCAATCGGTACGTGATGGTTGTCACGTGCCGGTCACGCAACGGAAACCGCGGGCGACGCATCGTCCACATTTCCCGCTGAATTTCACCGGGTGATATCGGCCGATTACCGTCGGCCAAATTTTCGCCTACGCAGAGCGGACACTTCTCACGTAAAGTCACAGATGCGAATGATCGACTTGCGGTCCGCCGGGGGGCGTGATTCCGCTCCTTGCTCCGGAACGATTCCGTCGTTTAGCTTCCAGATCTCGCAGGACAAATGCCTGCGAGATTCTTCCGGGCGGAACGCCTAGTCCTGCCGCCGCCCGGACGCCGGATGACAAGACCGCACGGCAGGAGCGGGGGACCCAGGTAGTTTGCCGTTCCCGTTGGTCTCGGGACGGCTAGGGGTGAAGTCGCAGCGACATGCCTTTATGTGGCGTGCCATTTTGCGGCCGGGCATCTCCAGCCCGAACCCGACAGCTTACCTCGCAGGCGTCGGAGAGGAATTCGGCATGCCCGGTAAGGGAAAGCACCGTCGTCCGCGGAACACCCGTATCACCCGAATCAGCGCGCTGGCCGGCACCACCGGTGCGGCCGTGGCGCTCCCGATCGTCGGTGCCACCGGTGCCCACGCCGCTCCCGTGAGCGTCTGGGACAAGGTCGCGGCCTGCGAGAGCACCAACAACTGGTCCATCAACACCGGTAACGGCTTCTACGGCGGCCTGCAGTTCACCCAGAGCACCTGGGCCGGCTTCGGCGGCACGAAGTACGCGCCGCGCGCTGACCTCGCGACCAAGGCGCAGCAGATCGCCGTCGCGGAGAAGGTCCTTGCGACGCAGGGCCCGCAGGCCTGGCCCGTGTGCGGCCCCAAGGCCGGTCTGACCAAGGCGATGGCCGACCCGTCGGCCACCCCGGAGAGTGTCTCCGGCACCGCCGCGAAGCCCGCCGCCAAGCCGGCCGCTCCCGCCGCGAAGGCCGAGGCGCCGAAGTCCTCCACCAGCGCGCCGAAGAGCGCGGGCGGCTCCTACAAGGTCGCCGGCGGCGACACCCTGTCCAAGATCGCCGGCGCCCAGTCGGTCGAGGGCGGCTGGAAGCAGCTGTACGCGGACAACGAGTCGGTCATCGGCGGCAACCCGAACCTGATCTACCCGGGCCAGGTCCTGTCGCTGGGCGAGAAGGCCGCCACCGAGGCCGCGCCGAAGGCCGCGAAGGCGGCCCCGGCCGCCAAGCTGGCCGCCGCCAAGGCGGCCAGCGCCTCCGGCTACACCACCCCGCTCGACCGCGTCACCCTGGGAACGGCCTACCACCAGGCCGGTGCCATGTGGTCCAAGGGCTACCACACCGGTGTCGACTTCATCGCCTCGACCGGCACCAAGGTGAAGTCGATCGCCTCCGGCACCGTGGTCTCCGCGGGCTGGGGCGGCTCGTACGGCAACCAGGTCGTCGTCAAGCACGCCGACGGCCGGTACTCGCAGTACGCCCACCTCTCCTCGCTGTCTGTCTCGGCCGGCCAGTCGGTCTCCGCCGGCCAGCAGCTGGGCCTGTCGGGCGCCACCGGCAACGTGACCGGTCCGCACCTGCACTTCGAGGTCCGCACCACCCCCGACTTCGGCTCCGACATGGACCCGCTGGCGTACCTGCGCGCCCACGGCGTCAACGTCTGATCGAACCGATCCACCGTCATCCGGCGGTAGGCGTGTGCCCTGTTCCCCTCTTGTCGGGAACAGGGCACATGCCTTTGGTCTGTGACCGAAAACGGATCGAATATTTCCATTTCTTGTTCTTCTCGAACGGTCGGTCAGTAGCCTCTGACGCACGTGGTCGTGTCCACGACCACTCGTCCCGATCGCCGACCACGAGCTGGAGCCGTTGATGGAGCGTCCCGCCTGGGCCCCCCATGGCATCGATCTTTCCGTGCCGAGCGTGTCCCGGATCTACGACTACTACCTGGGCGGCTCGCACAACTTCGAGGTCGACCGGGAGGCCGGACGGCGGGCCATCGAGGCCTTCCCCGGGCTGCCGAAGATCATGCAGGCCAACCGGGCCTTCATGCGCAGGGCGGTGCGCTTCGCCGTCGGCCAGGGCATCACCCAGTTCCTCGACATCGGCTCCGGCATCCCCACCTTCGGCAACGTCCACGAGGTCGCCCAGGCGGCCAGTCCCGGCGCCCACGTCGTCTACGTCGACCACGACCCGGTCGCCGTCGCCCACAGCCGCGCGGTGCTGGAGGGCAGCGACGCCGCCGCCATCGTCGCCGCCGACCTGCGCTCGCCCCGCGACATCCTGGACAGCCCCGAGGTGCGCGGGCTCATCGACCTGGAGCGCCCCGTCGCGCTGCTGCTCGTCGCGGTCCTGCACTTCCTCGAGGACGCCGACGAGCCGGTCAAGGCCGTGGCGGAGCTGCGCGACGCCCTCGCCCCCGGCAGCCTGCTGGTCGTCACCCACGCCTCCGTCGAGGGAGGCCCGCGCGCACCCGAGGAGGGGGAGCGGGTCGAGAACGTCTACCGCAGCGCGAGCTCGCCGCTGATCATGCGTTCGCGGGCCGAGGTGGAGCGCTTCTGCGACGGCTTCGACCTCGTCGAACCCGGCCTGGTCTCCCCGCCGTTGTGGCGCCCCGACGGCACGGACGACGACGAGCTCGACCCGGTCGTCTTCAGCGGGTTCGCGGGCGTCGGCCGCAAGGCGTGACGGTGACGAGAGCCCCCGGCCCGGAGCCGGAGCCCGCCGACAGCCTGCGGCGCTTCGCGATCATCTGGAGCCGGGCGATCTATTTGGCCACCGCCACCTCCATGACGCGCGGCGAGTTCGAGGAGTACCTGCTCCCGCTCGCCGCGCGTCTCAACGCCGCCCTGCGCGCGCAGCCCTTCGACCCCCGACCGGCCGCGGAGGTCGGCGCCGCGCTGGTGGCGGCGCACTGCACCGACCCCCAGGCGCTGGCGCGGATCCTGGACGTCGTCGACGCCTACCTGCTCCTGTACTGCCCGCCCGGCCCCGCCCTCCCGCCGGAGGAGAGCCGCACCCGCTGCAACCGCCTGCAGCACTGGGTGGCCGCCGGATACGCCCGCGCCCTGCAGGAACGCACGCGGACGGAGCAGGAGGCCTTGTCCCGCGCGGCGCTCGCCGCCCGGGCCGCCACCGAACAGGCGCTGTACGAGAGCGAGGTCCGCTTCCGCGCGGTCTTCCAGGACGCCTCCATAGGCATCGGCATCGCCGACATGGACGGCCGCGTCCTGGACGTCAACGCCGCCCTCACCACTATGTTCGGCGGCCTGGAACACCACATCCGCAGCAGGAACGTCTACGACTGGGTGCACCCCGACGACGCCCCCGAGGTCTGGGAGATGCAGCGCCAGCTCAACCGCGGCGAACGCGACCACTACCGCATCGAGAAGGCCTACTACCGGCCCGACGGCACCGCCCTGTGGACCAACCTGACGGTCTCCCTGCTGCGCGACGCCGCCGGCACCCCGCAGTACATGCTCGCGCTGATGGAGGACATCACCGAGGAGCGCCTGCTCAGCGAGCGGCTGCGGCACGAGGCCACCCACGACGCGCTCACCGGACTGGCCAACCGCAACCTCTTCTTCGAGCGCCTGGAGCAGACGCTGAACGGCCCCGACGGCGTGGGCGTCGGCGTCTGCTACCTCGACCTGGACGGCTTCAAGGACGTCAACGACAGCCTCGGCCACGCCGTCGGCGACCGCCTCCTGGTCGCCGTCGCCGAACGCCTGGAGGCCTGCGTCACCTCACCCGACCAGCTCGTCGCCCGCATCGGCGGCGACGAGTTCGCCGCACTGGTCGTCAACCCCGCCAGCCGCGCGGACATCACCGGCCTCGCCGACCTGATCCTGGCCGCGCTCGCCGACCCGATCCGGGTGGAGGGCCGCGACCTGTCCGTGCGCTGCAGCATCGGCATCGTCGAGGGCCGGGCCGGCTCCCTGGGCCCCGCCGAGGTGCTGCGCAGCGCCGACATCACGATGTACCGGGCCAAGGCCGCGGGCGGCAACCGCTTCGAACTGGCCGACCCGGACTCCGACGCGCGCGCCATCACCCGGCACGGGCTGACCAACCGGCTGCCGACCGCGCTGGAGCGCGGCGAGTTCTTCATCGAGTACCAGCCACTGGTACGGCTCGGGGACGGCAGCGTCCGCGGGGCGGAGGCACTGGTGCGCTGGTGCCACCCGGTGCACGGGATCCTCGGCCCCGACCAGTTCATCCCGCTCGCCGAGAGCACCGGGCTGATCGTGCCGCTCGGCCACTGGGTGCTGCAGCAGGCCGCCTGGCAGGCCCGGGACTGGCAGTTCCCGCGCAGCGACGGCCATCCGCTGCGCATCAACGTCAACCTCTCGCCGGCCCAGCTCGGCCACCCCGGCCTCGTCCCGGAGACCCTCGCGGTGATCAAGGACGCCGGGCTGGAGCCGGCCGCGCTGTGCCTGGAGGTCACCGAGAGCGCCTTCATCGGCGCCGACGAGGAACTGATGCGCCCGCTGCGGGAGTTCGCCGAACTCGGGATGGCCATCGCCCTCGACGACTTCGGCACCGGCTACTCCAACCTGGCCTCGCTGCGTCGGCTGCCCATCACCACGCTCAAGCTCGACCGGTCCTTCACCCGCGGCATGCAGCAGCAGCCGGCCGATCCGGTGGACGTGAAGATCGTGGAGATCGTCGTCGACCTGGCGCACACCCTCGGGCTGTCGGTGACGGTGGAGGGCGTCGAGACCGGCGCCCAGGCCGAACACCTGCGGGCGCTGGGCTGCGACACCGCGCAGGGCTGGTACTACGCCCGGCCCGGCCCGCCCGACCGCCTCCACTCGCTCTCGCTGGTCGACACCACGACCTAGGCACACGTACCGAGGAACCCCAGCAGCGCGGCGTCGAACGCGTCGGGGCGCTCCAGGTTCGGCAGGTGCCCGGCGCCCTCGACGACCACGAGCCGCGAACCGCGCACGGCGGCGTGCATCGCCTCGGCCTCGGCGACCGGGGTGTACACGTCGTCGCGGCCCACCACGATCAGCGTGGGCACCCGGACCGCGGCCAGCACGGCCCCGTAGTCGGGCCGCCGGGCCCGGCCGCGCAGGGCCGCCGCCGCGCCCTCGGGGGAGGTGCCGCGCATCATCCGCAGCACGTGCGCGGCCACGCCGGGGAGCGCGGTGACGTTGCGGGGCGCGATCATCCGGTCCAGCACCTCGTCGGCGTAGCCGGACATCCCCTCCGCCACCAGCCGCTCCGCCATCGCCTCCCGGGCCCGTCGTCCCTCCTCCGTCTCGGCGCCCGGGAAGGTGTCGGCGAGCAGGAGACCGGTCGTCCGCCCGGGGAACAGCCGCTGGAACTCCATGACGATCTGACCGCCCATCGACAGCCCGCCGACCACGGCCTCCGCGACGCCCAGGTGGTCCATGAGGGCGGCGAGGTCGCGCGCGAAGGTCTCCAGCAGGGTGATGCCCGGGACCACCTCGCTCGCGCCGTAGCCGCGCAGGTCCGGTACGACCACCCGGCGGCCGGCCGCGGCGGCGGCCACCTGCGGCGCCCACATCGAACGGTCGAAGGGATGGCCGTGCACGAGCACCAGAGGTGTGCCGGAACCCTCCCCCTCGTC
Organism: Streptomyces sp. NPDC008238; assembly: GCF_042956445.1. Classification (NCBI taxonomy): domain Bacteria; kingdom Bacillati; phylum Actinomycetota; class Actinomycetes; order Kitasatosporales; family Streptomycetaceae; genus Streptomyces; species Streptomyces sp. NPDC008238. Next base: position 172,525 of record NZ_JBIBGK010000001.1, read on the forward strand.
GTCGTACGCCAACGTCACACCGTTGACCACAGCCGTTGCCACGGGGATCTCCTCGCCTCGAAGGTGCCCGCTCCCGAAAGGGAGTTGACCGCGATGCTAGGTTCCCCTGCCTGCTCGGTGCAATAGGATCTTTGCTCTCGGTGCAATGCAGGGATCGCCTCGAAGGAGGAACCGATGGACGACTACCGCACGGCCGCGGACGCCGTCGCCGCCGACATCGCCGCCGGACGCCTGCGTCCCGGCGACCGGCTCCCACCGCAGCGGACGTTCGCGCGGCGGCACGGCATCGCCAACTCCACGGCGATCCGCGTCTACGCCGAACTCGCCCGCCGCGGCCTGGTCGTGGGAGAGGTGGGGCGCGGCACCTTCGTCCGTGCCGCACCGCCCGCCACGGGGCCAGCCCTCGCCGAGCCCTCGGCCCAGCGGATCGACCTGGAGCTGAACCACCCCGTCGCCGAGGGCCAGTCACGGCTGCTCGCCCCGGGCCTCGCCGCGCTGCAGCGCCCGGACGTCCTCGACGCCGCCCTGCGCCCGCTGACCGCCGCCGGCACCCCGGCCGCACGCGACGCCTTCGCCGCGCTGCTCGCCCGCACCGGCCCGCGCCCCGACCCCGGCCGCCTGCTCTTCGCGGGCAACGGCCGGCAGGCCATCGCCGCCGCCCTGGCCGCGCTCGTCCCGCCCGGCGGCCGGCTGGCCGTGGAGGCCTTCACCTACCCCGTGGTCAAGGCGCTCGCCGCACGGCTCCGGATCACCCTCGTGCCCGTCCCCGGCGACGAGCACGGGATACGCCCGGACGCCCTCGCCGAACTCCACCGCGACGCCCCGCTGCACGCCCTCTACGCCCAGCCCACCCTGCACAACCCGCTCGGCGTCACCATGCCGGAGCCGCGCCGGGCCGAACTCGCCGGCACCCTCGGCCGGCTGGGCCTGCCCGCCGTCGAGGACGCCGTCTGGGCGTTCCTCGCCCCGGACGCCCCGCCGCCGCTCGCGGCTTTCGCCCCCGACCGCGTGGTCCTGGTGGACAGCCTCTCCAAGCGGCTCGCCCCCGGGCTCACCGCAGGCGTCGCGCTCACCCCGCCGGAGCTGACCGCCCCGGTTTCCGCGGCCCTGCGTTCGGCGGGCGCGACCGCCTCCGGCTTCGCGCTCGCCGCCGCCTGCCACTGGATCGGCGACGGCGCCGTGGACGCGGTGGTGGCGGCCAAACGGCACGACGCGGCGGCCCGGGCCCGCATCGCCGCCGAACGCCTCGCGGGGTTCTCCGTCACGGCCGATCCGCGCGCCTGCTTCTGCTGGTGGCGGCTGCCCGGACGCTGGCGCGCCGACACCTTCGTCGCGGCCGCCGCCCGGCAGGGCATCGCCGTCACCCCGGCCGCCGCCTTCGCGGTGGGCCGCGGCAGCGCGCCGCACGCCGTACGGATCGGCCTCGCCTCGCCGTCGCCGCAGGTCCTGGGCGAGGCGCTGGACGTCCTCGCCCGGATCGCCGGGGGCCGACCCGAGGACAATTGCGCCGACTGATCACAAGCGGCGGCGAATCCTAGCGAGTCGCCCGCACATGCCTCTGGAAAATGCCCCAACTCACCTTTTTCGCGTACGGGATGAGTAACGTTCCGTGCTGTTCCGTATACCAGAAGTCGCGGCGAAGGGGTGCGCGTGCCCGGCATAGACGAGTGCCTGTCCGAGGCGCTGGCGATTCCCGGTGTGCTCGGGGCGAGCGTGGTCGACTGGAGCAGCGGCCTCCTCCTCGGGGCGGTCGGGCAGGAACCGGGACACGGCTACGAGGCGGCGGCCGCGGACACCACCGAGGCGGCGCGGGCGGTCGTGGAGGGCGGCACCTTCACCGCGAAGGAATCCGGAAGGGTGCCGGTCGAGGACATCATCATCACCGCCCCGGGGAGCTACCACCTCATCCGCTTCCTCGACACCTCCTTCGACAGCGACGTCATCCTCTACCTGTGGCTGGACCGTTCGATGGCCAACCTGGCCGTCGCCCGGCTGGGGCTGCAGGCCATCGCCGAGCGGCTGGTGCTCGTATGACGGGCACGGAGGCCGGCAGGCCGACGCTGGCCGTGCGCTCCCTGCCCCGGCGCACTCCGGCGCGCGGCGGCGCGCCGACCCAGGTCCGCGCCGGAGTGGTGGGCGCGTACGCCTTCACCGCCGCGCTGGCCCGGCTCGCCGAGGCGCGGGCCAGCGGGGCGCTGTACGGATCGGCGGGGGCGGTCTACCTGCGCGACGGGGCGATCGTCCACGCCGAGAGCCCCTGCGCCCCGGACCTCGGGGTGCGGCTCATGGCCTGCGGGCTGCTCTCCCCGGACCAGTGGCGCGAGGCGGTCACCACCGCGAGCGCCGAGCGCGGCGTCGGCGGGCACCTCGTCGACACCGGGCGGGTGGCCCGCGGGGAACTGGAGCTGTGCCACCTGCTGGCGCTCTTCGACGCCGCCTACTTCACGCTCCTGCCCGACTCCGAGCCCGACCGGTTCCAGCCGGGCGCCACCTCCCGGCTGGGACCCATCTCCCGGCCGGTCCCCGCCCAGCGGGTGGCCAGGGAGACACAGCGGCGCCGCGCGCAACTGGAGCGGGCCTGGCCCTGGGACGACACCGACGCCGGCCCCGTCGTCCCCCGCTCCGAGCGCGAGGTGCGCGGCGGCCGGGCCAGGGCCCCCACGCCCGCCCAGCTGGCGGTGCTGGCGGCTGCGGACGGTTCCCGTACGCCCGTGCAGATCGCCTGGCACCTGGGGCGTTCCGCTTTCGCGACCCTGCTGGACGTACGCCGGCTGGCAGCGAACGGCCGGATCAGCATGCCGGTCCGCGCCCAGGCGCTCCCGGCCCCGGCCCCGCTCCCGGCCCCGGCCCCGCCGCTGCCGCCCCCGCCGGCGCCCCCCGAGCCGCCACCGGCCCCGGCCCCGGCGCCGCCCCCGCCCTTCGTCCACGGTGGACCGCAGCCGGCGGTCCTGCCGTCCTCCGACCCCTCAGTCGCCCTGTTGCTACGACTTCGTGCCGCCCTGGAGGCCCGCCTGTGAGCGCCCTGCCGACCCGCCCGGCGCCCGCCGAACGACCGTGGAGGAAGGCTCTGCGGCAGCTCGCCGGAAGGAGACAGCTGGTGGCACTCGAAGCCGACGTACTGGCCGAACTCCGGAGCCTGCGGGCGAGGGTGCCGCACCTGACGGGCGGGCTCGTCGCCAGCGTCGACGGCCTGGTCGTCGCGCACGACCTGAGCGGGCCGGAGCCGGAGGGGGTCGCCGCGCTGACCGCGGCGGCGCTGGGCGTGGCGGCCCGGATCACGGAGGCCACCGAACGCGGCGGCTTCCGGGAACTGCTGGTCAGGGGGGACGGCGGCTACATCGCCGCCTACGCCGCCGGCGGCGCCATGGCCCTCGCCCTGGTGGCGGGACCCGCCTCCAACGTGGGCCGCCTCCACCTGGAGGCCCGTCGATCCAGTCGACGGATCGAGGATCTCGTCGACCTCGCGCTCCAACGTCAGGAGCGGAAATGACCGTACGACCCAGCTCACCAGCCGACAAGCCGCCGGGCACCGTACGCGGCCGCGCCGCCACCGGGCCCAGGCATTCGTCACGTCAGAGAACCCAACGACAAGGAAGCGAGACCGCAATGGCCAACACCGAGACCGCGCTGAAGGATGTAATGACGTCGATCGAGGGCGTCCTGGGCGTCGCTCTCGTGGACTACGGCAGCGGCATGGCCCTGGGCACCCTCGGGGGCTCCAAGGACCTCGACCTGACCGTCGCGGCCGCGGGCAACACCGACGTCGTCCGCGCCAAGATGCGCACGATGGAGATGCTCAACCTCAAGGAGCACATCGAGGACATCCTGATCACGCTCAATACCCAGATCCACATGATCCGGCTGCTGACCGGGCGTTCGGGCAAGGGCCTGTTCCTCTACGTCGCGCTGGACAAGGACCGCGCGAACCTGGCGATGGCCCGCCACCAGCTCAGGCGCATCGAAGCCGACCTGGAGGTCTGACCCGCCCCCGGCGAGCCCGCGGCCGACGGCGGCCCGGCACACCAGGCGCAGGCCGACGTGTGCCGGGCCTCGCCCTCGCGGGACCGGCTACCGGCTCGCGGAGGACGCCGACGCGGACGCGGACGCCGAGGGGTCGGGGACCGAGGGCGACGCGGCGGAGTGGCCGTGGTGCGCGCCCTCCTCGACCCTGCCGCCCAGCTTCTCGCGGACCGGCTCCAGCGCCTCGGGGTCGGCCTCCACCACCCAGCGCTCCCCGATCAGGTAGGAACCGCCGTACGGCTCCGCCTCCTCCAGCCACGACTTCTGGCCGGCGGCGCTGGCGAACGTGAGCATCACATAGGCACCGCGTGCCGTCGTGCACGCGCCCTGGCGCAGCTCCTCCACGTCGGTCTGCAGCTGCGGGGTGCAGCCGGCGGCCTCCCCGATCCGCTCCAGGGCGACGGGTCCGCCCGTCGCATCCGTGTCCTGGCCGCCGCAGCCCGTCACCGCCAGCGCGACGACCGCCACCGCGGCCACCTTCGGGCCCCACGCAGGGAACACGGACACCGGCATCACCTTTCGTCGACTCCTGACGCGGTTCGCTCACGTCCCGCACGCGCACCGCGCGCGTCGACGTTAACCCGAACGGCCCCATGACCCGTACAGCCTTGCGAAAAGCCGCCCCGCAGCTGTCCGGTGTGGAAAAATCCGCCGTCGCACGCTCCGGAGGGCCTGGCACCCCGTGACTCCGACGCCTCCGATCGGGCATACTCCAACGCGCCGAAGCCGCAGGTCGGACCATGCCGTGACCCGGCGGGAGACCATCGGTCGACGGTCGACGACCCGGCAGCGCCGCCACACCCTGAGCGGACGCCGCCGCAGCGCCCGACAGGGAGGAGAGTGCCGCCATGTCCCACGACGGCCTTCAGCCGGTGGACCGACAGCTTCCCACCGAGGAGGCCCGCGACCTGCTCGCGCTCGTACGCGAGCTGGCCCAGCGGGAGATCAAGCCCCGGGCGGCCGAGGAGGAGGACGCCGGCGTCTTCCCGCGCGAGGTGTTCCGCCTCATCGGCGAGGCGGGTCTGCTCGGACTGCCCTACCCGGAGGAGTACGGCGGCGGTGGCCAGCCGTACGAGGTGTACCTGCAGGTGCTCGAGGAACTGGCCGCGGCCCGGCTCACCGTCGGCCTCGGCGTCAGCGTCCACACCCTGGCCTGTCACGCGGTCGCCCACTTCGGCAGCAAGGAGCAGCGCACCGAGCACCTGCCCGCCATGCTCGGCGGCTCCCTGCTCGGCGCCTACAGCCTCTCCGAGCCCGCCTCCGGCTCGGACGCCGCCTCGCTGCGCACCCGGGCGACCCGCGAGGGCGACGCCTGGCGCATCGACGGCACCAAGGCGTGGATCACCCACGGCGGTGTCGCGGACTACTACACGGTGCTCGCCCGCAGCGGCGTCGAGGGCCCCCGCGGCATCACCGCCTACCTGGTGCCCGGCGACGCGGAGGGCCTGACCGCTGCGCTCCCGGAGAAGAAGATGGGCATGAAGGGCTCGCCGACGGCCCAGGTCCACTTCGACGGCGTGACCGTCCCCGACAGCCGCCGCGTCGGCGACGAGGGCCAGGGCTTCACCATCGCGCTGGGCGCCCTCGACTCCGGCCGCCTCGGCATCGCGGCCTGCGCCGTCGGCGTCGCCCAGGCGGCGCTCGACGAGGCGCTGGCGTACGGGATGACACGGCAGCAGTTCGGCCGTCCCGTCATCGACTTCCAGGGGCTGCGCTTCATGATCGCCGACATGGCCACCAAGATCGAGGCCGGCCGGGCGCTGTACCTCGCGGCGGCCCGGCTGCGGGACGCCGGCCGGCCGTTCTCCCGGCAGGCGGCCATGGCGAAGCTGTTCTGCACGGACGCCGCGATGCAGGTGACCACGGACGCGGTCCAGTTGCTGGGCGGCTACGGCTACACCGCCGACTTCCCCGTCGAGCGGTACATGCGCGAGGCCAAGGTGCTGCAGATCGTCGAGGGCACCAACCAGATCCAGCGCATGGTGATCGCCCGCAGCCTCGCCGGCCCGGAGAGCAAGGAGCGCTGACACGACGGTGCCGCGCCGCCTCGGCGGGGGCGGCGCGGCACCGTGGGTACGCGATGGGCGCGGGTCAGGCCGCGCGCTGGAACGGTACGCGGATCGGCCGCGAACCGGGGCCGCCCACGTGGGAGAACGGCTGCGTGCGCCAGTCCAGCCCGGCGGGGAGCGTCAGCAGGGCGCCCCACTCGGCCTCCTCGCCCTGCGCGTCGTCGTCGGACGGCGTGGCCTCGGCGGCGGGACGCCCCGAGCCGGGGCAGACCGTCAGGCCGAACGGGTTCCACGGCGAGGCGCACAGCGCGTGCTGCGGCAGGGCGTCCTCGTCGGCGAGGAGGGCGATCGGGCGGGCACAGTCGGGGCAGTGCACCCGGAAGATCTCATAACCCTCTTCGTCGAAGGCGTCGTCGGCGTCGTCCGCCGTCAGCAGCTCGAACGACTCGCGACGTTCGTGCTCCTCCTCGAGCACCGCCAGCGAGCGTTCGCCGCGGCTGTGTCGTGCATGGGTGCGCATGGGTGCATCTCCCCCTCAGAAGAACGCCCACCAGCGGGGCCGGCCGGGCGCTTGGCCTCGGCCATAGCGAGCATTTCCCGCCGTGCGCCCGCGGTAATCACCGCCACTCCGAAGAGCGTTGACATTGGGTGTGGCCTTCGTCACACAGCCGTCCGCAGGGGTTCTCCGTGCCCCCGCGGACGACGCCGTGCGCCCGCTCCGCGCCCTTCCGGCGTCAGTCCTCCGGGGTCGCGCCGGACTCGTGCGGGGGCGCCGTGCTTTTCCTGACGACCAGTCTGACGCCCAGCTCCATACGGGTGTTGCTCTTGTCGCCGGTCTCCTCGGGCTGCGAGAGCCGGAGCAGCATCCGGGCGGCCTCCTCGGCCATCTCGACCAGCGGCTGGTTGACGGTGGTCAGCGACGGGCTCGCCCACTGGGCGAGCGGGATGTCGTCGTAGCCCACCACGGACAGGTCGCGGGGCACCTGCAGTCCCTTGACCCGGGCCGCCTCCAGGACACCGAGTGCCTGCAGGTCGCTGCCCGCGAAGATGGCGGTCGGCGGTTCGGGTCGTTCCAGCAGGGCGAGGGCGCCGTCGTGCCCGCCCTGGACGTGGAAGTCCCCGTAGCGGATCAGGTCGTTGTCGACGGTGAGCCCCGCCATGCCCATGGCCGAGCGGAAGCCGTCGAGGCGGGCGAGGGAGCACAGCATGTCGTCGGGGCCGGTGATGATCCCGATCCGGCGGTGACCGAGGTCGATGAGGTGCCGGGTGGCCGCGACGCCGCCGGCCCAGTTCGCCGAGCCCACCGAGGGGACGTCGGGTTCGGGGTCGCCCGCCGGGTCGATGATCACGAAGTTGATGGCCCGTGACCGCAACTTTCGCTTGATGTCGTCGGGCAGCGAGGAGAAGACCAGGACGACGCCGAGCGGGCGGCGGCGCAGCACACCCTCGATCCACTCGGGGCCGGGGGCGTGCCGGGTGCCGCTCTCGGTGAGCACCACGCTCATGTTGCGGCTCTTGGCGACGTTCTCCACGCCCCGGATGAGCTCCATCGCCCAGACGCTTTCGAGCTCGTGGAAGACGATCTCGATCAGCCGCGACTCGGGCTGGGTGGGGGAGGGACGCTGGTAGCCGTTCGCCTCCAGCAGGCGTTCGACCTTGCTCCGGGTCGGCGCGGCCACATCGGGACGTCCGTTGAGCACCTTCGAAACTGTCGAAAGTGACACGCCCGCTTTCGAAGCCACGTCGGCCAGGGTGATCCTGCCCTCGGTCTCATCATCACGCATGCGGCACAGGATAGAGCACCGCCGTTCGGTAACGGTTTGGTCGCGTCAATTCCACGCTGTTGACCCCAGCGGAGGGGAAGCCTACGGTCCGTCGTCAGGCGAATTTCGGCAAAGCGGCCGAAACTTTCGAGAGGTCGATCATGAAGAAGCGTGCGTGGTTCCCCCGTGCCGTCGCCGGCGGCGCGACATTGGCACTGGGCCTGACCCTGACCGCCTGCGGCGGCGATGGCGCCTCCGCGGGAGGCGATTCCGGGACGATTCACGTCCTCGTGTACGGCGACTCCGCGAACAAGGTGGAGAAGGCGATCGTCGCCGAGTTCAACAAGACCTCGAAGGTCAAGGCCGTCCTCGACACGGTCCCCGGTGCGGACTACCAGCAGAAGCTGCAGACCGTCATCAACACCAAGCAGGCACCCGACGTCTTCTTCAACTGGGGTGGCGGCAGCATCCAGCCGTTCGTGAAGGCCGGCCTGCTGCTCCCGCTCGACGACTTCATCGCGAAGGACCCGGGCCTGAAGGACAACTTCCTGTCCTCGGTCTTCAACACGGCGGTCGTCGACGGCAAGTCCTACGGCGTGCCCATGCGCGGCACCCAGCCGGTCCTGATGTTCAACAACAAGAAGGTCCTCGCGGACGCCGGCGTGCAGCCCCCGCAGACCTGGGACGAGCTCATCGACGCCGTCAAGAAGCTCAAGGCCAAGGGCGTCACCCCGATCGCGCTCGGCGGCGGCGACCAGTGGCCGACACTGATGTGGTTCGAGTACCTCTACGACCGCGTCGCCGGCCCGGAGCTGTTCACCAAGGCGCTCGGCGGCGACAAGAGCGCCTGGGAGAGCGAGGACAGCAAGAAGGCGCTGGGCATGCTCAAGGAGCTCATCGACGCCGGTGCCTTCGGCACCAACTTCGACTCGGTGAAGTTCACCGACGGCGGCTCCCCGCAGCTCCTCGCCAGCGGCAAGGCCGGCTTCGAGCTCATGGGCTCCTGGGAGTACTCCACGCAGCAGGACGCCAGCCCGGACTTCGCCAAGAACGACCTCGGCTACACCAACTTCCCGACCATCACCGGCGGCAAGGGTGACGCCGCGAACGTCGTCGGCAACACCAACAACTTCTACTCGGTGCTGAAGAAGACCGAGCACCCGGAAGCGGTCGCGGACTTCCTCAAGCTGATGTACTCCGACGACTTCGTGAAGCAGCAGCTGGCCATCGGCAACCTGCCGACCACCACGAACACCACCAAGTTCCTCGACTCGGCCGACAACCCGGACTACCTGAAGTACCAGTTCGACCTGGTCCAGAAGGCGCCCTCGTTCCAGCTGTCGTGGGACCAGGCCTACCCGCCGTCGGGCATCACGCCGATCCACCAGGCCGTGCAGCAGTTCTTCAACGGCCAGGTCGACGCGGACGGCTTCATCAAGGCCATGCAGGCCCTGCCCACCTCCTGAGAGCGACGTCCCGCATGGTCTCCCTCACCGCCACCGTGACGGGCAAGCGACAGACGCAGCGCCCGGCCGGCCGCACCGTCGGCCGGCCGGGCCTCGCCTGGGCGCTCCCCGCCACGATCTTCTTCGCCCTCTTCGCCGTCGTACCGCTGGTGCTGGTGGCGGTCCTCTCCTTCACCAGCTGGAGCGGACTGGGCTCGCCCGAGTACGCGGGCTTCGACAACTGGGTCCGGGTCTTCCAGGACCCCGTGATGATCAAGAGCCTCTGGCTGAGCCTGGTGCTCACCGTGCTGGGCGTCGTCGTCCAGACCCCGCTGAGCATCCTGCTCGGCGTCTGGGCGGCCGGCCCCCAGCGCAACCGCGCCGTGCTGTCCGCGATCTTCTTCGTGCCGCTGCTGCTCTCCGCGACCGCCGTCTCGGTGCTGTGGCGCGCGCTGCTCGACCCCAACTTCGGCGTCCCCTCGCAGGCGCGCTGGCTGTTCGGCGACGGCAACCTCTTCGGCACGCAGACCGCCGCGATCGGCGTGCTGGTGTTCGTCAGCACCTGGCAGTTCACCCCGTTCCACGCCCTGATCTACCAGGGCGCGACCCGGGCGATCCCGCAGGTGCTCTACCAGGCCGCGCAGATCGACGGCGCGGGCACCGTGCGGCAGTTCTTCCACGTCACCCTGCCGCAGCTGCGCAACTCGATCATCACCTCGATGATCCTGATGATCGTCGGCGGTCTCACCACCTTCGACACGGTGCTGATCCTCACCCAGGGCGGCCCCGGCACGGACACCACCATCAGCGCCTACTACATGTACGACAAGGCCTTCAAGGGCTTCGACTTCGGCGCGGGCGCCGCGGTCGCCCTGATGCTCGTCGTCGTCGCCACCGTGATCTCGCTGGTCGTGGTCAAGGTCTCCGGCTACGACAAGATGGCCGGCACCAAGGAGGGGCTCTGATGAGGCGACGCCCCAACTACCTGGCGGGAATAGGCGCCCTGCTGTGGCTGGCGCTCGTGGGCCTGCCGCTGTACGTCATGCTCGGCGCCACCGTGCAGACGCGCGAGGCGTACAGCGCGGGCGGCCCGCTGGCCTTCCCCCGCTCCTTCACGCTGGACAACTACGTCCAGGACTTCAGCAACGGCTTCGGGCAGTACTTCCTCAACACGGTCGTCGTCACGGTCAGCGTGGTGGCCATCGTGCTGCTGCTCGTACCGCCGCTGGCGTTCACCATCGTCCGCAACCGGGGCCGCGGCACCTCCGGGGTGTTCCGGCTCTTCCTGCTGGGCCTGGCCATCCCGGCGCAGGCCGTGATCGTCCCGATGTTCTACGTCATCAGCAAGGCCGGGCTCTACGACAACCTCATCGGCGTCATCCTGCCGACGGCGGCGTTCTGCCTGCCGGTCTGCACGCTGATCCTCACCGGCACGATGCGCGACATCACCTCCGACCTGTTCGAGGCGATGGCCATGGACGGCGCGTCCGTCCGGCGGACCTTCTTCCAGCTCGTCCTGCCGCTGTCCGGCAGCGGACTGTCGACGATCGTCGTCTTCTCCGCCCTGCAGGCGTGGAACGGCTTCCTGTTCCCCCTGGTGCTCACCCAGTCCGAGGGGACCAAGGTGATCACGCTGGGCCTCTACAACTTCCGGACCCAGTACGGCATCAACATCCCCGGCCTGCTGGCCGCCGTGGTGCTGTCCACGATCCCCGTCCTGCTCGTCTACCTGTTCGCCCGCCGTGCCCTGGTCCAGGGGCTCATGGGCGTCGGAGGAAAGTGAACGACAACGTGACCGCCGACTCCCGCGTCGAGGCGCTCATCCGCGAGATGACCCTGGACGAGAAGATCGCCCAGCTCTACGGCGTCTGGGTCGGCGCCTCCGGCGAAGGCGCCGAAGTCGCCCCCCACCAGCACGACATGGACGAGCCGCCCAGCCTGGACGACCTCCTGCCGGACGGCCTCGGGCAGCTCACCCGGCCCTTCGGCACCGTCCCCGTCGACCCCGCCCTGGGGGCGCTGTCCCTCATGCGCACCCAGGAACGGATCGCCGCAGCCAACCGGTTCGGCATCCCCGCCATGGCCCACGAGGAGTGCCTCGCGGGCTTCGCGGCCTGGGGCGCCACCACCTACCCCGTCCCGCTGTCCTGGGGCGCCTCCTTCGACCCCGAGCTGGTCCGGGTGATGGCCGCGGCCATCGGCCGCGACATGCGCTCGGTCGGCGTCCACCAGGGCCTCGCCCCCGTCCTCGACGTCGTGCGCGACGCGCGCTGGGGACGGGTCGAGGAGACCATCGGCGAGGACCCCTACCTCGTCGGGACCATCGCCACCGCCTACATCCAGGGCCTGGAGTCCGCGGGCATCGTGGCCACCCTCAAGCACTTCGCCGGCTACTCCGCCTCCCGCGCCGGGCGCAACCTGGCGCCGGTCAGCATGGGCCCGCGCGAACGCGCCGACGTCGTCCTGCCGCCCTTCGAGATGGCGGTCCGGGAAAGCGGCGTCCGGTCCGTGATGCACGCGTACACCGACACCGACGGCGTGCCCTCGGCCGCCGACGAGGAACTGCTGACCGGGCTGCTCCGCGACACCTGGGGCTTCGACGGGACCGTCGTCGCCGACTACTTCGGGATCGCATTCCTCAAGACCCTGCACGGCGTCGCCGCCGACTGGGCGGACGCCGCCGGCACCGCCCTGCACGCCGGCGTCGACGTGGAACTGCCCACCGTCAAGACCTTCGGGCAGCCGCTGCGGGACGCCGTCGCCGCGGGCCTGGTCGACGAGAAGCTGGTGGACCGCGCGCTGCGCCGCGTCCTGACCCAGAAGGCGCAGCTCGGCCTGCTGGACCCCGGATGGAGCCCGGTGCCGTCCGTGCTCGCCGGGGCCGACCTCACCGACCCGCAGGCCCTGCGCGGCACGGTCGACCTGAACTCCGCCGCCCACCGGGACCTCTCGCGGCGCCTCGCCGAGCGGTCCGCCGTCCTGCTCTCCAACGACGGCACCCTGCCCCTGGGGCGGCCCGCGCGCATCGCGCTCGTCGGCCCCCAGGCGGAGACCCCGACCGCCGTGCTGGGCTGCTACTCCTTCCCCGTCCACGTCGGCGCGCAGCACCCGGAGGTCCCGCTCGGCATCGACCTGCCCACGCTCCGCCAGGCCCTGGTCGCGGAGTTCCCCGGCGCCGAGATCGTCACCGTCGCCGGCTGCGGCATCGACGACGACGACGTCTCCGGCATCGCCGCGGCCGTACGGGTGGCGCTCGACGCCGACGTGGTCGTCGCCGCGCTCGGCGACCGCGCCGGGCTCTTCGGCCGCGGCACCAGCGGCGAGGGCTGCGACGCGGAGTCGCTCACCCTGCCCGGAGTGCAGCAGCGGCTGCTCGACGCGCTCCTCGACACGGGGACGCCCGTCGTGCTCACCCTGCTGTCCGGCCGCCCCTACGCCCTCGGGCGGGCCGTGGACGAGGCCGCGGCCGTCGTCCAGACCTTCTTCCCCGGGCAGGAGGGCACCACGGCGCTCGCCGGAGTGCTGAGCGGACGGATCGCCCCGTCCGGGCGGCTGCCGGTGAGCGTCCCCCGGCACCCGGGCGTCCAGCCCTCCACCTACCTCGCGGCGCCGCTCGCGCGGGCCAGCGAGGTCTCCAACATCGACCCGGCCGCGGCCTTCGGCTTCGGCCACGGGCTGACGTACACGAGCTTCGAATGGTCCGCGCCCCAGGTGCACGGTGCCGCCGACGGCCGGCCCGTGACCGGCACCGACGGCGAGGTGGAGCTGTCCTTCACCGTCCGCAACACCGGCGACCGCGCCGGCAGCGAGGTCGTCCAGGTCTACCTGCACGACCCGATCGCCTCCGTCGTCCAGCCCGTGCAGCGGCTCGTCGGCTACCTGAGGGTGCCGCTGGAGCCGGGCGAGGCACGGCGCGTCGACGTCACCGTCCCCGCCGACGTCGCCGCCTTCACCGGCCGGGACGGCCGCCGCGTCGTCGAACCGGGGGAGCTGGAGGTGCGGCTGGCCGCCTCCAGCACCGACGTCCGGTTCGCCGTACGGGCCGAACTGACCGGCCCGGCACGGCAGGTGGACCACACCCGGCGGCTGCACGCGCTGGTCGCCGGCGCGCCGGAGGAGTCCAGGTGAGCGTGCCCGAAGGGACGGGGGAGGCGGCGGCGACCGTCGCCAACCCCGTCCTGCCGGGCTGCCACCCCGACCCCAGCGTCTGCCGGGTCGGGGACGACCACTACCTGATCACCTCGACCTTCGAGTACTTCCCCGGCATCCCCGTGTTCCACAGCCGCGACCTGGTCGACTGGCGGCCGATCGGGCACGTCCTGGACCGGCCCTCGCAGGTGGACCTGAGCACCGTCGCGTCCTCCGAGGGGATCTTCGCCGCGACGATCCGGCACCACCGGGGCCGCTTCCACGTCGTGACCACCCTCGTCGGCGGCAGCGGCCGGAACGGCACGTTCGTCGTCACCGCCACCGATCCCGCCGGGCCGTGGAGCGACCCGGTGTGGCTGGACGACGCGCCCGGCATCGACCCCTCCCTCTTCTTCGACGACGACGGCCGCGCCTGGTGCACCGGCACCCGGCTCGCGGAACCGGGCGAGTGGGAGGGGCAGACCGACGTCTGGCTGCGGGAGTTCGACACCGGGCGGATGACCCTCACCGGCCCCGAGCACCTGCTGTGGCGCGGGGCGCTGCACGGCGCGGTGTGGGCCGAGGGACCCCACCTGTACAAGGTGGACGGCCGCTACTACCTGCTGGCGGCGGAGGGCGGCACCGAGCACGGGCACGCCGTCAGCGTGGCCCGCGCCGAGCACGTCACCGGCCCGTACACCGGCAACCCGGCCAACCCGGTGTTCACCCACCGCCACCTCGGCCGCGACTTCCCCGTCGTCGGCGTCGGCCACGCCGACATGGTGCGGACGGCGGCGGGGGAGTGGTGGGCGGTGCTGCTCGGCAGCCGCCCCTACGGCGGTTACCACCCCAACCTCGGACGGGAGACCTTCCTCGTCCCGGTGTCCTGGGAGGACGGCTGGCCGCTCTTCGCGCCCGGCAGCGGCACCACGCTCGGCCCCTTCCGCCCGCCTGTCGTCACCGGCCCCCCGGAGGCGCCCCAGCCGGAGCCGGTGCGCGACGACTTCGACGGACCCCGGCTGGACCCGAAGTGGAACCAGGTGCGCACCGCGGAACCCTTCTGGTCGCTCACGGCACGTCCCGGCCGGCTCCGGTTGCCGCTGGGCGCCACGACGCTCGCCGAGGGCGGCACCCCCGGCTTCCTCGGGCGGCGTCAGCAGCACCAGGACGTCAGCGTGTCCGCGCTCCTCGACGTCTCGCCCCGGACGCCGCTGGAGTGGGCCGGAATCGCCGTCCGCCAGTCGGAGGCGGACCACCTGGTGTTCGCGGTGGCCGGTGACGGCCGCGGTGGCCGCCGGGTGCTCGCCGCGGTCCGCACCGGCGGCGAGGAACGCGTCGTCGCGCAGGCGCCGTTGCCCCCCGGCCCGGTGGTGCTGCGCATCCACGTGGAGGGCCAGCGCTACGGGCTGCGCCACGCCCCCGCGGGCGCGGACCCGGAGGCGGAGACCGAACTGACCGCCGTGGACGGCGGATTCCTCAGCTCGCCCCGCGCCGGCGGCTTCCTCGGCGTATGGCTCGGCCCGTACGCCACCGCCCACGGCGCCCCCTCCACCACCGTCGCCGACGTCGACTGGGTCGACTACCGGCCGCTCGCCCCCTGACCACGGAGCCGTGTTGTTCACCGATCTCCCCGAGGCCGAACTGCGGGACTACCGCAGCGCCCAGACCGCGCCCGCCGACTTCGACGACTTCTGGCGGACGACGCTCGCCGAGTCGCGCGCCGCCGGCACCGCCGCCGTCACCGTCACCACCGCACCCGGTCCGCGGCTGCGCACCGTGGCCGTCTTCGACGTCACCTTCCCCGGCTTCGGCGGCGAGCCCGTACGGGCCTGGCTGCGGCTGCCGCACGGCGCCGAGGGACCGCTGCCCGCGGTCGTCCAGTACGTCGGCTACGGCGGCGGCCGGGGCCACGCCCTGGAGGGGCTGCTGTGGGCGTCCGCGGGCTTCGCCCACCTCCACATGGACACCCGGGGCCAGGGCTCGGGCTGGAGCCGCGGCGACACCCCCGACTCCGGCACCACGGGCCCGCAGGCCCCGGGGATGATGACCCGGGGCATCGACGACCCCCGCACGTACTACTACCGCCGTCTGTTCACGGACGCCGTCCGTGCCGTGGACGCGGTCCGCACGCTGCCCTCGGTGGACCCCGGACGGATCGCCGTCCTCGGCGCGAGCCAGGGCGGCGGCACCGCGCTCGCGGTGGCCGCGCTGGACCCCGGGGTCCACGCCCTGGTCGCCCACGTCCCGTTCCTGTGCGACTTCCCCCGCGCCACGGTCGTCACGGACGCCGACCCGTACCGCGAGATCGGCCGCTACCTCGCCGTCCACCGCGGCGGCGCCGAGCGGGCCATGCGCACCCTGTCCTACTTCGACGGCGTCAACTTCGCCGCCCGCGCCCGGGTGCCGGCGCGCTTCTCCGCGGCCCTGATGGACGAGATCACGCCGCCCTCGACGGTCTTCGCGGCGTACAACGCCTACGCGGGGCCCAAGGAGATGGCGGTCTGGCCGTGGAACGGGCACGAGGGCGGCGCCATCGACGACGACGCGGAGGCACTGGCCTTCCTGCGCGCGCAGCTCTGACGCCCCTCCCCGGCAAACCCGTTGCCGGGGAGCGGACACCCGGCTACGTTCGCCCCCATGTCCCTGGGCATGTACCGCCACGTCCTCGTCCGGCCCGTCCTGACCTGGGGGGCCGTGGCCGTGGGGGCGCGGATGCCGGTGGCCATGGCACCGCTCGCGCTGGTGTTCCTGGTGCGGGAGCGGCCCGGCGGCTACACGTTCGGCGCGCTGCTCGCCGCCGCCTATGTGATCGGGGAGATCGTCGGGGCGCCACTGCTCGGCATGCGGCTCGATGCCGGGCGGGCACGGCCGCAGTTGGCGGCGGGGCTCGCGGTGGGGGCCGTGGGCTTCGCCGGGCTGGGCGTCCTGCCCGATGCCCACCCCGCCGTGCTGGCCGGGTTCGCGATCCTGGCCGGGGCGGCTCCCGCGGCGGCCCCGGGCGGCATGCGGCAACTGCTCACCTCGATCGTGCCGGAGCGGGCCGTGACGCAGGCCCTGAGCGCCGAGTCGGTGCTGACCTTCGCGATCTGGGCGGTGAGCCCGGCCGCGGTGGCGGGGCTCGCGCTCGGTGTGGCCCCGTACACCCCGCTGGTGCTCGCCGCGGTCCTCATGGCGGCCTCGGCGGCCGGCTTGTGGGCGCTTCCCGCGGGATGGCAGGCCGACCGACGGGACCGCGGCGGTGAGTCGATGCTGCGGATCACGGCCCGTGCCTGGCCGGTCTACGTCACCGGCGCCGCGTCCCTGTCGCTGCTCGCCCTGGCCGAACTGATCCTGCCGGCGCTCCTGGAGCACCGGGGGATCGCGATCGGCCTCGCCGGGCCGCTGCTCGCCGGGTTCGCGGCGGGTTCGGGGGTCGGGTCCTTCCTCTACGGCCTGCGCGCCCGCTGGCCGGGTCGGTTGCCCGTGCAGTCGCTCGTCCTGCTGCTCGCGGTGTCGGCGTGCGTGGCCCTCGTCGCCGTACTCCCGTCGGCGCCCTGGATGGGCGCGATCCTGCTGGTCGCCGGTGTACTGCAGGCCGGGGCGATGCTGACCCGGAACCTGCAGTTGCGGCAGGTGCTGCCCGCCAGCGCGCTGGCCGCCGGCTACTCCGTGATGTACGCCGCCGTGGGCGCGGGCTACGCCGCGGCGGGCAGTCTCTCGGGTGCGCTGCTGAAGGCGACCGGTCCGGACGTCGCGATCCTGGCCGGTGTGGGCCTGACCCTCCTGCTCACCGTTGTCGCGGCGGCCGGGGAGCGGGCGACGCGCGGGCGTGGCGCGGGGGCCGGCCCGGGCCCCGGCACCGCGGCGGAAGGCACGCCGGTGAGCGATCGGAGCGACGCCCGGCCCGGCCCGTAGGCGCCGGGTCGTGGACCGTGCGCCCGGGCCTCCCGGAGCGGTCCGATCCCGAACGTCACCTGCGAGCGGCGGCCCCCTGGCGGGCCGGCGCCGCTAATCGGCGCGCAGGTCCCGTACGCGGCGGATCTTGCCGACCGAGCGCTCGACGGTGTCCGGGTCGACGACCGTCACCTCGACGCTGACGCCCACGCCGTCCTTGACGCCGGCCGCCACGGAACGCGCCGCCTCCTCGCGGAGACCGGCGGGGGCGTCGGGGCGCGCCTCGACGACGACCTCCATGTGGTCCATGCGCCCGCGCTTGGTCAGCCGGATCTGGAAGTGCGGGGCCACGCCGGGCGTACGCAGCACGATCTCCTCGATCTGGCTCGGGAAGACGTTCACCCCGCGCAGGATGATCATGTCGTCGGAGCGGCCGGTGATCTTCTGGATGCGGCGGAAGGCCGGGCGGGCGGTTCCGGGGAGCAGCCGCGTCAGGTCGCGGGTGCGGTAACGGACGATCGGCAGCGCCTCCTTGGTGAGGGAGGTGAAGACCAGTTCGCCCTCCTCGCCCTCGGGCAGCGGCTCGCCCGTGACCGGGTCGACGACCTCGGGGTAGAAGTGGTCCTCCCACACGTGCAGGCCGTCCTTGGTCTCCACGCACTCCTGGGCGACGCCCGGGCCGATCACCTCGGACAGCCCGTAGATGTCGACGGCGTGGATGTCCATGCGCTCCTCGATCTCCCGGCGCATCTCCTCCGTCCACGGCTCCGCGCCGAAGATGCCGACCCGCAGCGAGGTGCCGCGCGGGTCGACGCCCTGGCGCTCGAACTCGTCCAGCAGGGTGAGCATGTACGACGGGGTGACCATGATGATCTCGGGCTTGAAGTCCTGGATGATCTGGACCTGGCGGGCCGTCATGCCGCCCGAGGCGGGGATCACCGTGCACCCGGCGCGCTCGGCGCCGTAGTGCGCGCCCAGGCCACCGGTGAACAGGCCGTAGCCGTAGGAGATGTGCACCTTGTGGCCGGGCCGGCCGCCGGCGGCACGTATGGAGCGGGCCACCACGTCGGACCACATGGACAGGTCGTTCTCGGTGTACCCCACGACAGTGGGCAGTCCGGTCGTGCCGCTGGAGGCGTGGACGCGGCGCACCTGGTCCATGGGGACGGCGAACATGCCGAAGGGGTAGTTGTCGCGCAGGTCGGCCTTGGTGGTGAAGGGGAAGCGCGCCAGGTCGTCCAGGCTCCCGCAGTCCTCGGGGCGCAGTCCGGCCTCGTCGAACTTCTTCCGGTACGCCTCGACGTTGTCGTACGCGTGGCGCAGCGTCGCCCGGAGCCGGGTGAACTGGAGCTCCCGCAGTTCCGCCGGGTCCAGCTTCTCGGCGGCGTCCAGCAGGCCGTGAGGGAGCGGCTCTCCCAGGCGCGCCCCCGCCGTCGACCGGTCCGTCGGCTCGCTGCTCATCCGTTCTCCTCCGTGCGTCCGATGCTGCGGCTGCGCCCGCGGAACTCGGCGACCACCTGGTCGCCCCGCAGGATGCTCACGTCGTAGATGCCGCTGCGGCCGAAGCGGGTGCGCTCCTGCGCGGTCGCGACCAGCTCGTCCCCCTCGTGGACGGGGGCGACGAAGGTGATGTCGGCCCCGGCGGCGACCGTCACCGGGCCGTGGCTGTTGCAGGCGCAGGCGAAGGCGGTGTCGGCGAACAGGAAGAGGTAGCCCCCGTGGGCGATGCCGTGGCCGTTGACCATGGCCGCGGTGACGGTCATGCGCAGCACGGCCGTCCCCTCGCCCGTCTCCAGCAGCTCGATGCCGAGGCTCTGCGACGCCTTGTCTGCGGCGAACATGATCTCCGCCGGGCCCTGCGTCGTGTCCATGGCACCCCTCACGATCGTCACCGCCCTTGTGGACCGACCGAACATTCGGTTAGCGTGCGGCACGCCCAAGGTAATCCAGCATCCGAACTGCCTGTCAAGAGGTGGAACGCATGTCCCAGCACCTCCCCGCGCGGCCCGCAGACGAGGTCTTCCTGATCGACGGCGCCCGCACCCCGCAAGGGCGTTACGGCGGCGCCCTGGCCTCCGTCCGCCCCGACGACCTCGCCGCCCTGGTGGTCGGCGAGGCGGTGAGGCGGGCCGGGATGCCGGCCGCGGCCGTGGACGAGGTGATCCTCGGCGCCGCCAACCAGGCGGGCGAGGACAACCGCGACGTCGCCCGGCTGGCCGTGCTGCTGGCCGGCCTGCCGCACACGGTGCCCGGCTACACCGTCAACCGGCTCTGCGCCTCCGGGCTCACCGCCGTCGCCTCGGCGGCGCAGGCGATCCGCTCCGGCGAGGCGGATCTGGTCGTCGCCGGCGGTGTGGAGTCGATGACCCGTGCCCCGTGGGTCATGGCCAAGCCCGGCACCCCGTGGGCCAAGCCCGGCGAGGTGCACGACACCTCCCTGGGCTGGCGCTTCACCAACCCGCGCTTCGGCGCCATGGAGACGCTGTCCATGGGGGAGACCGCGGAGGAGGTCGCCGCCCTGGACGGGATCACCCGCGCCGACTCCGACGCCTTCGCGCTGCGCAGCCACCGGCGGGCCGTCGCGGCCCAGGAGGCCGGCCGCTTCGACCGCGAGATCGTGCCGGTCTCCGTCAAGGACGGCGAGGTCACCCGCGACGAGGGCCCGCGTCCCTCCACCACCCTGGAGAAGCTCGGCACCCTGCGCACGATCTTCCGCAAGGACGGCATCGTGACCGCGGGCTCCTCCTCGCCGCTCTCCGACGGCGCCGCCGCCCTCGTGGTCGCGGGCCGCGCGGCGGTCGAGCGGTACGGGCTCACGCCGCGCGCCAGGATCGTCACCGCCGCCACCGCCGGCGTCGAGCCCCACCTGATGGGCCTCGGACCCGTCCCGGCGACGGAGAAGGCCCTCGAGCGTGCCGGATGGCAGGCCGGCGAGCTGGACGCCGTCGAGCTCAACGAGGCCTTCGCCGCCCAGGCCCTGGCGGTCGTCCGCCGGCTCAAACTGGACGAGGAGCGGGTCAACGCCGACGGCGGCGCGATCGCGCTCGGCCACCCGCTGGGCTGCTCCGGCGCGCGCATCCTGCTCACCCTCCTCGGCCGCCTGGAGCGCGAGGGCGGCCGCCGCGGCCTCGCGACCCTCTGCGTGGGGGTCGGCCAGGGCGTGGCGATGCTGGTGGAGCGGGTGTGAGCGGGGCCTCCCGCGGGCCGGGCGCGGCCGTCGTCCACAGGGCTTGCCGGGTACGGCAAAGTTCGTCAGACTGTAACCGAACGAATGGTCGGTAGGGGAAGCTGGTATCGATGACCACACCGAACGCCACCGTGCCGGCGGAGGGCGCGCAGGCGCCGCTCCAGGAGCACTTCGAAGCCACGATCGCGCGGGACCAGCGCATCGAGCCGCGGGACTGGATGCCCGAGGGCTACCGGAAGACGCTGGTCCGGCAGATCGCGCAGCACGCGCACTCGGAGATCATCGGCATGCAGCCCGAGGGCGAGTGGATCACCCGCGCCCCGTCGCTGCGCCGCAAGGCCATCCTGTTCGCGAAGGTCCAGGACGAGGCGGGCCACGGGCTCTACCTGTACTCGGCCGCCGAGACCCTGGGCGTCGACCGCGCGGACCTCACGCAGCGCCTGATCGAGGGCCGCCAGAAGTACTCCTCGATCTTCAACTACCCGACCCTGAGCTTCGCCGACGTCGGCGTCATCGGCTGGTTCGTCGACGGCGCCGCCATCTGCAACCAGGTGCCGCTGTGCCGCTCCTCCTACGGGCCCTACGCCCGCGCCATGGTGCGCATCTGCAAGGAGGAGTCCTTCCACCAGCGGCAGGGCTACGAGCTGCTGATGACGATGATGCGCGGCACCGAGGCCCAGCGGGCGATGGTGCAGGACGCGGTGGACCGCTGGTGGTGGCCGTCGCTGATGATGTTCGGCCCGCCCGACGGCGACTCGCCCAACTCGGCCGCGTCGATGGCCTGGAAGATCAAGCGCCACAGCAACGACGAGCTGCGGCAGCGGTTCGTCGACATGACCGTCCCGCAGGCCGACAGGCTCGGCGTGACCCTGCCCGACCCCGAGCTGCGCTGGAACGAGGAGCGCGGCCGGCACGACTTCGGCACCCCCGACTGGTCGGAGCTGCAGCGGGTCATCAGCGGCGACGGACCGTGCAACGACGCGCGGATGGAACGCCGCCGCACCGCACACGAGGAAGGCGCCTGGGTGCGCGAGGCCGCGACCGCCCACGCCGCCAAGCAGGCGGCCCGGGCAGAGGAAGGAGCCGTGGCATGAGCACCACCGGCGACAGCACGACCCGGGCCGAGTGGCCCCTGTACGAGGTGTTCGTCCGCGGCAAGCGCGGCCTGAACCACGTCCACGTCGGCTCCCTGCACGCCGCCGACGACCGCATGGCGCTGACCCACGCCCGTGACCTGTACACGCGGCGCAACGAGGGCGTGAGCATCTGGGTGGTGCGCTCGGAGCACATCACCGCGTCGACGCGGGACGAGAAGGACCCCTTCTTCGCCCCCAGCGCCGACAAGGTCTACCGGCACCCCACCTTCTACGACATCCCCGAAGACGTCCCCCACATCTAGGAGCAGGGCATGAGCGACGAGCACGTCTACCTGTCCCTGGCCGAGGGGCACGACGACAGCGACGCCCGCTGGGCCTTCGGCACCGGCTTCGAGGACCCGCTGCACGGCGTCGACACCACCGTGCCGGAGGGCGTGGACGCCGCGGAACTGGCCGCCCGCTGCCTGGCGCTCGGCGACGACGCCCTGGTCGGCGCCCAGCGCCTGGCCGAGTGGTGCACCCGCGCGCCGGAGCTGGAGGAGGAGGTCGCCCTCGCCAACATCGGGCTCGACCTGCTCGGCCAGGCCCGCCTGCTCTACTCCCGGGCCGGCCAGGTGGACGGCAGCGGCCGCGACGAGGACGCCTACGCCTACTTCCGGGACGCCGCCGACTTCCGCAACGTCCGCCTCGCCGAACTGCCCTGCGGGGACTTCGCGTTCTCCATGGCCCGGCTGCTCGTCACTTCCAGCTGGCGGCTCGCCGTCTTCGAGCGGCTCGCCCGCACCGCGCAGGACCCGGTGCTCGCCGCCATCGCCGCCAAGGGCGTCAACGAGCTGACCTACCACCGGCAGTACGCCGCCGAGTGGACGGTACGGCTCGGCGACGGCACCGAGGAGTCGCACCGCCGCATGCGGGCCGGCCTGGAGGAGGTCGCCCCCTACCTGGAGGAGCTGTTCACCGCCGCCGCGACGTGCGGCGCCGACCCCGCCGAGGTGCGCGAGGAGGTGACCGCCGCGCTGCGCCAGGTCACCGCGACGGCGGGGCTGCCCCCCGTCGGGGCCGAACCCCTGCCCGGCCACGGCCGCGAGGGCGACCGCACGGAGCACCTCGCCCCGCTGCTCGCCGAGTTGCAGGGCGTCGCCCGCGCGCACCCCGGAGCGGTCTGGTGAGCACCGTGACCGCCCTCACCGACGCACACCGGGCGGCCCGTGTGGCCGCCGAGGTGCCCGATCCCGAGCTGCCCATGCTGACCCTGGCCGACCTGGGCGTCCTGCGCGACGTCGAGGTCGCCCAGGACGGCACGGTGGTCGCCGCCCTCACCCCCACCTACTCGGGCTGCCCCGCCATGGCGGAGATGCGCGCCGACGTGGCCGCCCGGCTGCGCGCCGCCGGCTTTGACCGGGTCGAGATCCGCACCGTCCTGGACCCGCCGTGGACGACCGACTGGATCACCCCCGAGGGCCGCCGCAAGCTCGCCGAGCACGGCATCGCACCCCCCGGGCCGGCGCCCCGGCGTACCGCGGGGCCGGTGCCGCTGGTGCTCACCCCCACCCGGCGCTCCGTCTCCTGCCCCCGCTGCGGCTCGGCGGACACCGAGGAGACCTCGCGCTTCGCCGCCACCTCCTGCAAGGCCCTGTGGCGCTGCCGTGCCTGCCTGGAGCCGTTCGAGTACGTCAAGGAGATCTGATGGCCCCGACCACCCCCGCCCCGCAGGCGCCGGCCCCGCGGGTCCGCCGCCGTCCGGCCTTCCACGCCCTGCGGGTCGCCGCGGTGGAGTCGCTCTGCGAGGACGCGGCCGCCGTCAGCTTCGACATACCGCGGGAGCTGGCCGAGGAGTTCGCCTTCGCGCCCGGGCAGTCCCTCACCCTGCGCCGCGAGGTCGACGGCCGGGACGAGCGGCGCTCGTACTCCATCTGCTCCCCCGCCGGCGCCACCCCCCGCATCGGGGTCCGCGTGGTGCCGGGCGGGCTCTTCTCGGCCTGGCTCGTGCACGAGGTGCGCGCGGGCGACACCGTCGAGGTGATGGGTCCCACCGGCGCCTTCACCCCCGACCTCACCGCGCCCGGGCACCACGTGCTGATCGCGGCGGGCTCCGGCATCACCCCGATGCTCTCCATCGCCGAGTCCGTCCTCGCCGCGGACCTCGGCTCCCGGGTCACGCTCTTCTACGGCAACCGGCGCACCGACACCGTCATGTTCGCCGACGAACTCGCCGAGCTGAAGGACCTGCACCCCGCCCGGTTCCAGCTCGCCCACGTGCTCTCCAGGGAGCCGCGCGAGGCCGACGTGCTCTCCGGCCGCCTCGACGCCGGACGGCTCGCCACGCTCGTCGAGGGCCTCGTCGACGTGCCCAACGCCGACCACTGGTGGCTGTGCGGCCCGCACGGCATGGTCGTCGACGCCCAGCAGGTCCTCGCCGGCCTCGGCGTGCCCGGCGACCGGGTGCACCAGGAGCTGTTCTACGCGGACGACGAGCCGGTCACCCCCGTCCGCCACGAGGACGCCGTCGCCGAGGGCCCGGTCAGCCAGGTCACCGTCGTCCTCGACGGCCGGACGACCACGGCCGCCCTACCGCGTGACCGGAGCGTCCTCGACGGCGCCCAGCGCACCCGCCCCGACCTGCCCTTCGCCTGCAAGGGCGGCGTCTGCGGCACCTGCCGGGCGCTCGTCACCGACGGCAAGGTGGAGATGCGCCGCAACTTCGCCCTCGAGGAGTCCGAGGTCGACGCGGGCTACGTGCTGACCTGCCAGAGCTACCCGGTCTCCGACGAGCTGACGGTCGACTACGACAGCTGACACCCCCTCCGCCCCGCCCCGGGAAGCCGTCGGCAGGGACGGTCGGGGACGCGAGCATGACCGTGGGGCCGGGGGCGCGCTGTGCGCCCCCGGCCCCACGGGACTCCCACGAACGGTGTGCGGCGGGGCCGGCGTCAGTGGTCGAGGGTGTCCTTGCCCTTCTCCACTACTTGCTTGGCGTCGCCCTTGACCTGGTCCGCCTTGCCCTTCATCCGCAAGCTGTCATCGCCGGTCAGCTTGCCCGTGGCCTCCTCGGCTTTGCCCTTCATCTTCTGGCCGGTGTTCTTGACCTTCTTCTCGGCACTCATGGGGTTCTCCTTCCGGGGGTCGATCGGCGCTTCCCTGCGCCTGCCCGGAAAGTCCCTGATGAAACCATTTGCTCGGATTCTGGAGATGGCGGCCGAGCAGGGCGCCCCCGAACACCACGAAGCCCACCCCGATCAGCCAGCACTGCACGATCAGCACCGTGCCCACGGCCCCGTACGAGACGGCGTTGGTCACGATCAGCGGGGAGAACACGAACGACGAGAAGACCCGCAGACCGATGAGGCCGACCATCGTCGCGACCGCCCCGGGCGCCAGCGCCGCCCACGGCACCTGCCCGGCCAGCAGGAAGTACTGCCCCCACCAGAAGAAGACGAAGCCCAGGATGACGGCCGTGCCGCCGCGGAGCACCGTGTCCGGCCATTCCCCGCCCAGCACCGCCCCGCTCTGCGCCTCCGCGAACAGGTACGCGGTGAGCGCCGCCAGCCACACCGCGCGCCGCCACACGTGGTGCCACGGGGTGGGCGGCACCTGCCAGATCCGGGTGTACCCCACCTCGACGCACGCCGCGAAGGAGAGCCCGAACAGCGCCAGCGCCAGCAGGCTCAGGCCGCTCGTACTGCTGATCACCTTGCGCGGGGCCGCGAACAGCTCCTTCACGGCCCGCGCGGGTTCGGCCGACAGCCCCATGCCGTCGACGACCCACTGCGCGAAGCCGTAGCCGTGGAAGGGCACGGCCGCGGCGACCACGATCAGCAGCGGGACCAGCGTCACCAGACCGAGCGCGGCGAAGCCCATGGAGCGCTGCAGCAGCTCCAGTTCGCCGCCCTGGTGCCACATGCGGCCCGCCCGCGACTCCCGCCACGACCGGTACGGATGGCGGAGCCATCGGGCCGCCCCACCTGCCATCGCGGCGGCCTCAGCGCGCGGTGGCGCCGGCCGCCCCGCGGCGTGCCGTCCCCACCCGGGTCCCCAGGGGTGCTGAGCGCATCGCGCGACCTCCTTGCTCAGGCCTCCTGAGGTGCACTTTCCCCGTACGGTCCGGACGAACCGGACGCCCCCGGCAGCCCGGCCGGCCCCGGCGCCGCGCGTAGCGAGGTGCGCCCGGCGCGCCACGCCCCCAGCAGGTGCTCCTCCACGCGCCCGTCCAGCAGCGCCGTCGCGCGGATCCCCAGGACGACGTCGGCGGTGAGGCCGGGTTCGCGGGCCAGCAGGTCGCCGATGACGTCATGACGCATCACCTGCTCGTGGACCGCGTCGGCCTCGATGTGCTCGTCGTAGAAGTGCCGGCAGGCCGGGCCGCCGCCGAGCCGGTCGATGGCCTCCACCGTCCGGCGGGCGGCCGGCGCCGTGGTGATCTCGCCGGCCGCGAAGTGCCCCACGAGCGCCCCCCGCAGTTCCCGGTGCAGGCCCAGCCAGGACATCAGGTTGACGGTGGCGAGGGTGACGGCCGGCACGACGTCCACGTAGTGCCCGTAGGAGGGGTCCAGCCCGGCGTCCTGCAGCAGGTCGGCGAAGAGCCGGGCGTGGACGCGCTCCCCGCGCCCGCTGCCGAACTCGTCGTACTCGACGGCGACGAGCGCGGCCTTCGCCCGGCCGGTGAGCCTCGGGATCACCCACGCGTGCGGATCGGCCTCCTTCAGCTGGTAGACCGACCGGTGCACGAAGTACTCCCGCAACTGCTCCCAGGTGGCCTCGTCGCGCAGGAAGTGCGACACGCCGCGGGCGTCACGGGGCTCGGTGAGCAGCGCCTCCAGTTCACGGTCGAGGGCTGTCCGGGCCGCGGCGCCCGCCGGTGCCTCCGGCAGCCCGGCGCGGATCGCCGCCCCGAAAGAGGCCTCCATGGCGCCGCGCAGCCCCAGCAGTCCCGGATCCCACTCCCAGCCGGGGTGCACTCCCGCAAGACCCCGGTAGTGCAGCTCGTAGCAGACGTGCAGGGCCAGCTGCAGGTCCTCGCCGAACGGGTCGGCGTCCTCGACCGCCCCCGCGGCCGGTGCCGGTGCGGTGCCCGGCGGGCCCCCGGTGAGCGCGTCCAGCACCGCCCGGGAGAGGGGGCCCCTCGGCGCGGGCGGTGGGGGCTCAGTGGTCCGGGAATCGGTCGGGAGGTCGGAGACCACGTCCATCGGGTCCTCCGTCGGTCGGTGCGGTGACGTCCTCGGGGTACGGGCGTCCGCTGGTGCCCCTGCCCGGTGACGCCGGGGGCATGCGGCCCTCCGCCGCCGTCTGCTCGACCAGCATGTCCACCGCGGCGCGCGGCCCGCCCGCCTCCCCGGCCCGTCGCTGCCGGTCCGCGCCGCTGCCCGCACGGGCCAGCGCGGCCACGGCGTCGCGGACGAAGGCCAGGTCACCGGTCTCCTCCAGCGCGGGCGTGACGCGTTCCAGCAGCTCGTCGCGGAGCGCGGTCGCGGGCACGCGGATCTCCAGGACGGGATGGATCCCGGGCCCCGACAGCCCGTAGCGGGCCGCCGACCAGAGCGCGGCCGCGGCGAGCTGCGGTGTCTTGGGCGGGGCCGGAACGCCCCGGGAGAGGTCGCCGAGCGCGGTGCGCACGAGCGCCCGCGTGAGGGCCGCCTGCAACGCCGTCTCCCAGGTCGCGCCCAGCGCGTCGGCGGCCCGCACCTCCACCGTGGGCACCCGGGGCGAGGGCCTGGCCAGCCAGAACGTCATGGCGTGGTCCACCAGCACCCCGCACTCCACCAGCCGGTCGACCTCGGCGCCGTGCTCGGCCGCCGAGGCGAACCACGGCGGGATCCCGGAACCCGGGAAGCGCGCCTGGTCCAGTACGCGCCAACTGGAGTAACCGGAGTCGCGCCCCCGGTCGTACGGCGAATTGGCCGACAGCGCCAGCAGCGTGGGCAGCCACGGCCGCAGGTGGTTGACGACCGCGACCGCGGTGTCCCGGTCCGGTACGCCCACGTGCACATGGCAGCCGCACGCCCGGTAGCCGGTCGCCTGGCTCTCGTAGAGGCCGGCGATCGCTGCGAAGCGGGCGCCCGCGCTGATCCCCGAACGGCCGTCGAGGACGGGCGTGCCCGACGAGACCAGCCGGGCGCCCTCGGCCGCGGCCGCGTCGGCCAGCAGCCGCCGCGTGGCCGCCAGCTGGCCGGTCAGCTCGGGCAGGCGCGTGGCGACACCGGTGGCCGACTCGATCTGGGCGGCCGACAGCTCGTGCTGCAGCGCCACGTCCGGTGCGGCCGGCGGGAGCCTCGACGCGCGGGCGATGACGGCGGCGGCGCCGTCGACCAGCCGCCCCGTCCCCGGGTCGACCAGCAGGAACTCCTCCTCGACCCCGAAGGTCAGGCCCCCCGCCGGCGCTCGGTCGTCCACGTTGCCCATGCACCCCACCTACCCCGCCCGCGCCGTACCGGACCCGCCCGGCCGTGGTCGAGGCCGCCACCGGCAGCCCACGGCGCGCGGCACACCGGGCGCCGGCGGAGGTACAGGCCGGAACGGCGGAACGACGGGCCCGGCACCTGGGGGAGGCCACCCTCCAGCCCGACGAGGAGGTGGCCCTCCTGCTGGAGCGCGCCGCGCGGCGCATCCTGGACCGCGGCGACGCCGTGGCCGAGTTCGCCGTGCTCACCGGGGCCGCTGAACTCAGCCCGCGGACACCGACCCGGGCCCGGGGATCGTCCGCCGAGGTCGTCCGTCGGGTCAGCCACCCGGAGCGACACGGCCGCGCCAGGCCCCCGTCTCGCTGCCCCGCTCCTCGATGAAGTGCTTGAACCGCCGCAGGTCGCCCCGCGCCCGCCGGTCCACGACGCCGAGCGCGTCGGCGGCCTTCTCCGCGAGCCCCGAGGTCTCCACCTCCATGGCGAGGTTCACCCGGGTGTGCGACGGGTCCAGCTCCAGGAAGGTCACGACACCGCGCTGACGGACGTCCCCGGTGACGGTGCGCCACGCCACCCGCTCGTCCGGCAACTGGTCGACGATCTCCGTGTCGAACTCCCGGCGGGCACCGGCGACGTTCATCACCCAGTGGTTGTGCCGGTCGTCGACCTGGGTCACCTGTTCCACGCCCTCCATGAAGTTCGGGAACTCCTCGAACTGCGTCCACTGGTTGTACGCGGTGTGCAGCGGGACGTCGACGTCCACGGATTCGCTGATCGTGCCCATGGGTCCTCTCCCTTCGGGGATGCGTCGCTGGGTCGGCTTCCCGGTGCGGATGCGCCTAACCGTCCGCGGTACGGGGGTTGACCGCGCCTGCGCCGGCAGCGCTGGGGCTCGGGCCCACGGCCCGAAGGTCCCGGGTGGCTGACACGGCCCGGGCCCGGCGAGGGCCCCGTCCGTGGCGTCCGCCGCGGGGGCGACCGGGCCACCGGCGTTGGTTCCCGAGGCCGTTCCGGCGAGGGGGTTCTCCCCGGGGTGATTGTGCGATGCTCACAGAGTGAGCCACGACGGAGTCGCCTCCGCGTCCGGTGGCCGGCCCGACGAGCGGTCCGCGGCCGACCAGCTGGCTCGTACCGTCGCCCGGCTGCGCGCCGAACTCGACGAGGAGCGGCTCGCCGCACCCGCGCGGGCCGCCGCCGAGCGGGCCAGGGGCGTGCTCATGGGACGCCTGGGGCTGGGTCCCGGCGGCGCCCAGGAGGAACTGCAACGCCGCGCGGACCGGGCCGGCCGCACCGTGCTTGAGGAGGCCTGGGAGCTGCTGGCCGAGCTGCACACCTCCCGCGCCCCGGTCACCCCGCCGCCGCAGCCGGAAGCGCCGCCCGGGCCCGAGGTCCCCGTGCCCGGGCCCGAGGGCGACCCCCCGTCCGCCTTCACCTCGTCCCGGTACACCTCCCGCCACCACCGACCGCCACCGCCACCGCGTCCGCGTCCGCGGGGGATCGACGGCGTCCGCAGCGCCGCCGGCACCTCGGAGGAGCTGACCTGGCTGCTCGTCGGGCAACTCGTGGACACCGCGGACGTCGACGCCGTGCTGCTCTACACCAGCGCACCGGCGGGCGGCCTCGACCTGGTCGCCCACTCCGGCATCGACGCCGGCACCGCCTCCGCCTGGGGACACGTGCCGCCGCTGCCGGAACTGGCACCCGTGGAGGCGGTGCGCCTCGGCCGCCCGGTGTGGCTGTGCGGTCTCGACAAGGACGGCGCCGACCGCGCCCTCCTCGGCGACCGCCCCGGCATGTGGGCCTCCCGGGCCTGGCTGCCGCTGCGCCGCGGCGAGGACGTCGTCGGCGTGGCCGGCTTCCTCCGCGAACGCCCCGACGACTTCCACCCCGCCGACCGCGCCCTGCTGACGGCCGCCGCGCGCGCCTGCGCCACCTGCCTGTCACCCGCCCCCGCCACCACCTGGCCCGCGACCGTGCAGGCCGTGCTCGACACTCTGTACGAGGCGGCCGTCCTCCTCGTCCCGGTACGCGACGAGGAGGGCCAGGTCACCGACTTCCGCATCGAGGCGGCCGCCCCCGCCTCGGTGGACGTGGCCGGGCGCACCGGGCGCGAACTCGTCGGGCGGCGCATCCTGGAGTGCTACCCGACCGTGGCCGGCACCCCGCTGTGGGACGGGTACCTCGGGACCCTGGCGACCGGCGAACCGTACGAGACCGACCCCTACGAGTACCACGAGGTGGCCGCCGGCGTGCCGCGGACCGCGACCTACTCCGTGGCCGTGGCACGGCTGGGCGACGGCCTGGTCGTCTCCTGGCTGCGGCACGACACGGCGGACCGCGAGATCGAACGGCTGCGCCGGCTCCAGCACCTGGGCAACCTCGGCTGGGCCGACTGGGACCTGGTGGCCGGCTCCCTGAGCTGGTCGCCACAGGTGTTCACGGTCTTCGACCGGGACCCGGCGCTCGGGCCCATGCCGCTGGACGAGCTGCCGCAGCACCTCTTCCCGGAGGACGTGCCCGTCCTCGGCGCCGCGGTGAACGCCCTGCTCGAACGCGGGGACCCGGTCGACGCGCCCTTCCGCATCCGCACCGGCCACGGCACCCGCCACCTGCGCATGGTCGCCGAGGCCGTCACCGACGCCGAGGGCACACCCGTGCTGGTGCACGGCTTCTTCCAGGACCTGACCGCACTGCGCCACGGCGAGATCGCGCTCGACGAGGCCCACCGCGCGTTCAGCACGCAGCAACGGACCCTGAACGCCGAGCACATCCTGGCCCGGCGGCTGCAGCGCGCCCTGCTGCCCGTGCCCGAGGAACCCTTCCAGCTGGGCAGCGTCAGCTGCGACGTCTCCTACCTGCCGGCCGAGAGCACGATCCAGATCGGCGGCGACTGGTTCACCGCCGTCGCCCTCCCCGACGACTCCGTGCTGCTCGCGGTCGGCGACGTCGCCGGCCACGGCGTCGAGGCCGTCGCCACGATGGCCGAGCTCCGCTACGGCGCGGAGGCCATGGCCCTGAGCGGCACGCCCCCGCACCGCCTGCTGGAGCGTCTCAACCAGGTGCTCATGAACACGGGCTCCGCGACCGCCACCATGGTTCTGGCCCAGTACCGGCCCGCCGAGGGCGTCCTCACCTGGGCGCAGGCCGGGCACCTGCCCGTGCTCCACCTTCGCGACGGCCGCGCCGGGTACCTGGAGCGCCCCGAGGGCCGCATCCTCGGTGCCGGCCGGGACAGCGTCTACGGCCTGTGCGAGACCAGGCTGCCGCCCGGGGACCGGCTGTTCCTCTTCACCGACGGCCTGATCGAGCGGCGCGGCCAGGACCTCGGCACCGGTCTCGCCGACCTCGCCCGCTGCGCCGAGCGCGTCGCCGCGGAGCACTGTGACACGGTCGCCGCCGTCCTCACGCGGGCACTCGGCCCCGCGAACCCGCGGGACGACACCTGCCTGCTGTGCGTCCGCATCCGCTCCTGACCGGCGCCGGTCCCGTACGTGCGGGGGGTCGGGGCGGCCGGATACCGCCGACGACCGCGGACCCTGTAGGTTCTTGCGCTGTGGAGGAGCTGGACCGGCAGATCGTGGAACTTCTCGTGGCCGACGGGCGCATGAGCTACACCGACCTGGGCAAGGCCACCGGCCTGTCCACCTCCGCGGTGCACCAGCGCGTCCGGCGCCTGGAGCAGCGCGGGGTGATCCGCGGGTACGCGGCGATCGTGGACCCGGAGTCGGTGGGGCTGTCGCTGACGGCGTTCATCTCGGTGAAGCCCTTCGACCCGAGCGCCCCCGACGACATCGCCGACCGGCTCGCCGAGGTCCCCGAGATCGAGGCCTGCCACAGCGTCGCGGGCGAGGAGAACTACATCCTCAAGGTCCGGGTCGCGACGCCGATCGAGCTGGAGCACCTGCTCGCGCGGATCCGCACCCTGGCCGGGGTCTCCACCCGCACCACGGTCGTCCTCTCCACGCCGTACGAGGCGCGCCCACCGCGCGTCTGAGGGGCCCCACGGCCCCCGGGACCCGACCCACCGCACCATCCCGTCCCCCGCCCCCACCGGGGCCCGGGCGGGCCCACCATCACATCGCGAGGCGAAACCCAGTGCCGCACACCACGAACGAGCCGACCACCACCGTGCTGCTGCGCGGCGGCAACGTCTACAGCCCCGCCGACCCCTTCGCGACGGCCATGGTCGTCGACGGCGGCACGGTCGCCTGGGTCGGCTCCGAGGGCGCCGCCGAGTCCTACGCGTCCGGCGTCGACGAGGTGATCGACCTCGACGGGGCGCTGGTCACCCCGGCCTTCACCGACGCCCACGTGCACACCACCGCCACCGGCCTGGCGCTGACCGGCCTCGACCTGGCCCCCGCCTCCGACCTGGCGGACGCCCTCGCCCGCGTCACCGCGTACGCGCACGCCCACCCCGGGCACCAGGTGCTGCTCGGCCACGGCTGGGACGAGAGCCGCTGGCCGGGACGGCGCCCGCCGACCCGCGCGGAACTGGACGCCGCGACCGGCGGCCGCCCCCTGTACCTGACGCGCGCCGATGTCCACTCGGCGGTCGTCACCACGGCCCTGCTGGCGCTGGCCCCCGGTGCCGAGGGCATGGCCGGGTACGACCCCGACGGGCCGCTGACCCGCGACGCCCACCACGCTGTCCGGCGCGCCGCCTACGCCGCCGTGACGCCCGAGCAGCGCGCCGCCGCCCAGCGCGCCGCGCTCGCCCACGCCGCCTCGCTCGGCATCGGCGCCGTCCACGAGTGCGCGGGCCCGGACATCTCCTCCGAGGGCGACCTGACCGCGCTGCTCCGGCTGGCGGCGGACGAGCCCGGGCCGCGGGTGTACGGCTACTGGGCCGAGGCCGTGACCGGTGCCGGGGACCTGGAGCGCATCCGGGACCTGGGCGCCGTCGGCGCGGGCGGCGACCTCTTCGTGGACGGCTCCATCGGCTCCCGTACGGCCTGCCTGCACGCCCCGTACACCGACGCGCTCGCCGTGGGCGGCACCGCCTACCTGGACGCGGCGGCGATCGCCGATCACGTGGCGCTGTGCACCGAGGCCGGGGTGCAGGCGGGCTTCCACGCGATCGGCGACGCCGCCGTGGCCGCCGTCGCGGAAGGCGTGCGCGAGGCCGCCCGCCGGGTGGGCCTGGGCCGGGTGCGCGCGCTGCGGCACCGTGTGGAGCACGCCGAGATGATGACCGGCGACACCGTCGCCGCCTTCGCGGAACTGGGCCTGGTCGCCTCCGTGCAGCCCGCCTTCGACGCCGCCTGGGGCGGCGAGGACGGCATGTACGCCCAGCGGCTCGGCGCCGAGCGGGCCCGCACCCTCAACCCCTTCGCCGCCATGACCCGGGCCGGTGTGCCGCTCGCCCTCGGCTCCGACAGCCCTGTCACGCCGCTCGACCCCTGGGGCACGGTGCGCGCCGCCGCGTTCCACCGGACGCTGGAGCACCGCATCTCCGTCCGCGGCGCGTTCAACGCCCACACCCGCGGAGGCTGGCGCGCGGTGGGCCGTGACGAGGCGGGCGTCCTCGTGCCCGGCGCACCCGCGGACTACGTCGTGTGGCGGGCCGGCGACCTCGTGGTCCAGGCCCCCGACGAGCGGGTCGCCAACTGGTCGACCGACCCCCGCTCCGGCACCCCCGGCCTGCCCGACCTCACCCCCGGGCTCCCGCTGCCGACGGCGCTGCGCACGGTGGTCGGCGGCCGTACGGTCTTCGCACGGCCGAACGAGTGACGGGTCAACGGCCGATGCCTCCGAACGGTTCTCCGTCGGGATGGCGTGGAACTTTCCCTAGCCGCGCGTTGACCTGCTGATTTGGTCAATCTGCGCAGGTCAAACGGCTGTTGACAGGCGGCGGTCGGGGGCGAGTAGGTTCGGCCGGGTCCACCACCGGACGTCCGACCGGATCTCCGTGCGCCGACGGCCGCAGCTGGGCCACCGGGCGTCGCGCCGAACGGCGTGCGTCACTGGAGCCAGGTCCAGCGCTCGCGGCACGGAACGCGGTCCGCCTCGCCGAGAGGCTCCGCCCGGTCGGCAGGTGTGACCCGGGAGGGGCCCGGACGCCCAGTAGACAACGGCCTTGTCGCCGATCCGCAGCCAGCGGGTCCCAGGTCGGCCCGAAGGGCGTTCCGGGCCCCGAGCAGTTCGCCCCGCCCTCGCCCCCCTCCCGGGCAGCCCGGGTGTCCCTGCCGTGCCGTACGCCCCGCGCGCGACCGGAACGCCGGTACCCCGGCTGCCGCGTCGCCCGGGACGCGCGCATCGGGCCGGCGTCGGCCGTGGCCGGGGTGCGGACGGACGGCGCCCGGTGTCGGCCACGCCGCTCCCGCACCGCCACCCGCACGCGCGGCCCGTGCCCGGGTGGGTCGGGACCGCGTTCACCCCACGGAGGCGGGCGGCGAAGGCGGCCGACTGCCGCCAGGCCGGCCTGAGAGGGCTCGGCCCGTCGGACGAGGCTCGCCGCGACGGGGCTCGCGGCGCTGCGCCGCCGGGACATCACGGCGTGAGCGGGGGGACCCGGCCCTCGGGCCGGGTCCCGCAGCCGCACCGGGCCGGGTGCTAGCAGGTGACGCGCAGTTCGCGCAGACCCCGGATGACGTAGCCCTCGTTCCAGGCGGGTTCCGCCGCGAGTTCCAGCCGCGGGGCGCGGCGCAGCAGCGCCGTGAAGGACGCGGCCAGTTCGATGCGGGCCAGCGGGGCGCCGAGGCAGTAGTGGATGCCGGCGCCGAAGGTGATGTGCGGGTTGTCCGCGCGGGAGAGGTCCAGCCGGTCGGGGTCGGCGAAGCGCTCCGGCGACGCCGCCGTGGCGTTCGGCCCTCGCCCGGGCGCGAGCCGACAGCGCCCCCACGTCGGCAGGGTCCGCGGCCGGTCGCCGCCGGGCAGGCCGGCGACGCCCCGCGTTGACGCCCACCGCCCCGGGCGTGCCCGGGGCGGGAGGCTTTGCCCGCCCGGGGTCCGCGGACACGGCCGTTGGAGGTACGGTCACTCTCACACAGTGACCACCTGCAGGAAGGCCGCGAACCTTGCGACCGCGCTCCGACGCCGCACCGGCCCCCGCCGCGCCGCCGGCGACGTCCGTAGAACCGCCGCCGCCACCCGCCCCGGCACCCGGCCGTACCGCCCGCATGGCGCGCGCCCTGCGGGCGAACGCGCGGCGGTCGGGGCTCGCCGCGCTGTGCGGCCTGGCGCTGGCGGCGGCGTTCCCGCCGTACGGGGTGTGGCCGCTGTCGGTCGCGGCCGTGGCCGGCCTGGCACTGCTGACCCGGGGCCGTACCGCCCGTCAGGGCGCCTGGCTGGGCTTCGCCTTCGGGCTGCCGTTCTTCGTGTGGCTGCTGCTGTGGCTGCGGGTGATCGGCTGGGACGCCGTCGTGGGCCTGTCCGTCATCGAGGCGGCCTTCGTCGCCGTGCTGGGCGCGGGCCTGGCGGTCACGTCGCGGCTGCGCGCCTGGCCGCTGTGGGGCGCCTGCCTGTGGGTGGCGGAGGAACTCGCCAGGGACCGGCTGCCGTTCGGCGGTTTCCCGTGGGGCAGGCTCGCCTTCGCGAACACCGCTACGCCCTTCACGCCGCTCGCCGCGCTCGGCGGGGCGCCGCTGGTGACCTTCGCCGTGGCGCTGTGCGGGTCGCTGCTGGCCGCGGCGGCGGTCGCCGTGTGGCGGCTGCGCAAGGGCCCGGTCGTCTTCGGCGCGCGCCGCTTCGTGCCCGCGACGACGGCCGCCGTGCTGGCCGTGGCAACCTTCGCCGCGGGGTACGCGGTGCCGGTGCCCACCGCGGCCGACGACTCCGTGCGGGTGGCCATCGTGCAGGGCAACGTCCAGCAGCCGGGCATGCACTTCCTCGGCCGGCCGCTGAAGATCCTCAACAACCACGTCGAGGCGACCCTGAAGCTCGCCGAGGACGTCAAGGCGGGCCGCGTGCCCAAGCCCGATCTGGTGATCTGGCCGGAGAACTCCTCCGACATGGACCCGTTCTCCGAGCCCCAGGCCTACGCCCTGATCACGGAGGCGGTCCGGGCGGTCGGCGTCCCCGTCCTCGTCGGCGCCCTGGTCGACGGCCCGGACGCCGACCACGTCCAGAACGAGGGCATCGTCTGGGACCCGGAGAGCGGCCCCGGCGACCACTACACCAAGCAGCACCCGGTGCCGTTCGGCGAGTACGTGCCCTTCCGCGAGCAGCTCACCAAGGTCATCAAGCGGCTCGACCAGGTCCCGCGGGACTTCTACCCGGGCCAGGGGAGCGGCGTCCTGCAGATCGGCCCGGCCAGGCTCGGCGACGTCATCTGCTTCGAGGTGGCGTACGACGGGATCGTCCACGACACCGTCACCGCGGGTGCCCGCGCCCTGATCATCCAGACCAACAACGCCACCTACGGCCGCACCGGCCAGCCCGAGCAGCAGCTGGCGATGTCCCGGCTGCGCGCCGTCGAGCACGGTCGCGCCGTGGTGACGGCGGCGACGAGCGGCATCACCGCCGTCGTCGCCCCCGACGGACGCATCGAGCAGCAGACCGAGGAGTTCACGCAGACCGTGCTCAGCGCGCGGCTGCCGCTCCGCGACGATCTGACCGTCGCCGACCGCGTCGGCTCCGCTCCCGAATGGACCCTCGCTATGGTGGGCCTCCTGTCCTGGGCCGCGGCGATCATGCTGGGCAGGCGGGGACGCAACGAGACGGAGGAGCAGCAGTGAGCGATGGCGGTGGGGTCACCCGTGGCGCAGCCCAGGGGAGGGCCTTCGGGCCGCTCGGCTCGGTCCTCGTGATCATCCCCACGTACAACGAGGCCGACAACGTCAAGCCGATCGTCGCCCGCGTCCGTGCGGCCGTGCCCGAGGCGCACGTCCTCGTCGCCGACGACAACAGCCCCGACGGCACCGGCAAGCTCGCCGACGAGCTGGCGGCCGCCGACGACCACGTCCACGTGCTGCACCGCAAGGGCAAGGAGGGGCTGGGCGCCGCCTACCTGGCGGGCTTCCGCTGGGGCATCGAGCGGGACTACGGCGTGCTCGTGGAGATGGACGCCGACGGCTCGCACCAGCCCGAGGAGCTGCCGCGTCTGCTGACCGCGCTCAAGGGCGCCGACGTGGTGCTGGGCTCCCGCTGGATCCCCGGCGGCCGGGTGGTGAACTGGCCCAAGTCCCGCGAGTTCCTGTCGCGCGGCGGCAGCACCTACTCGCGGCTGCTGCTCGACGTGCCGCTGCGCGACGTCACCGGGGGCTACCGGGCGTTCCGCAAGGACACGCTGCTGGGCCTGGGCATGGACGAGGTGGCCTCCCAGGGCTACTGCTTCCAGGTCGACCTCGCCTGGCGGGCGGTGAAGTCCGGCTTCCACGTCGTCGAGGTCCCCATCACCTTCGTGGAGCGCGAGCGCGGCGACAGCAAGATGAGCCGGGAGATCGTCGCCGAGGCGCTGTGGCGGGTCACCGCCTGGGGCGTCGGCTCCCGCGTGAGGCGGCTGACGTCGGGGCGGCGCCGCGGCTGACCGGCCCTCGGGACTTCGGCGGGGAGCAGGCACAATGGTGCGTATGACGATCAGCTCCCCGCCGCCGGCCGGTCCGCGGCAACCGGGCGGCGACGCGCGTCCGCAGCGGCGTTCGCGACCCGGCAGGTGGATACCGCTCGCAGTGGCCGCCTACGTGCTGCTGGAGATCTGGCTGCTCATCCTGGTCGCCGGCGCCGCCGGCGGCCTCACCGTCCTCCTGCTGCTCGTCGTGGGCTTCGTCTGCGGGGCGCTGGCCGTACGCCACGCCGGGCGCAGCGCCTGGCGCTCGCTGAACGAGGCGATGCGGTCCGCGCAGCAGGGACGGGACCCCGAGGAGGCCCGGAAGGCGTCCGGCGCCGGGAACGGCGGCAGCGGCGCGGCGCCAGTCATGACCGGCGGGCTGCTGCTGATGGTGCCGGGGCTGGTCTCCGACGTGGCGGGGCTGCTCTTCCTCTTCCCGCCGACGCGTTCCCTGCTGACGAGGGCGGGCAGGCGCGCCCTCGACCGGCGGGCCTCCGCGGCCCGCGGGCGGGGTTCCGGCCAGGGCTCGCTGGGCGACCTCTTCGCCCAGGCGCGCGCCGCCGAGGAGCAGATGCGCATCCACCGCCCGGACGGCAAGGTCATCCAGGGTGAGGTCGTCGAGCCCGGGCCGGATCAGGACGACGAAAACCCCGGGCCGCGGCACTGAGGCCACGCTCGCCCGGGGCGCACGTCTCCCGGGCCCGCCCCTCACGGGCCCGTCTCCTTCTGTCAGGCGCTCTTGCGGTTGTCGCGCGGATGCACCGCGATGTTCATGGCGCCGGAGCGCAGGACGGCGAGCCGTTCGGCCAGCACTTCCTCCAGCTCCTCGACCGTGCGCCGCTCCATGAGCATGTCCCAGTGCGTACGCGCGGGCTTGCTCGTCTTCTCCTCCGGGCCCTCTCCGTCGACCAGGAGTGCGATCTGGCCGCAGGCGCGGCACTCCCACTCCGGCGGGATCTCGGCCTCCACCGAGAACGGCATCTCGAATCGATGTCCGTTCCGGCATGCGTACTCAACGGTCTGGCGCGGTGCCAGATCGATGCCGCGGTCGGTCTCGTAGCTCGTCGCCCCGAGTCGCGTGCCGCGGAGAGCTCGCTCACTCATGAATCGTGCCTCCCGGGCTGTGTCGCCCACA
Organism: Streptomyces sp. NPDC008238; assembly: GCF_042956445.1. Lineage (NCBI taxonomy): Bacteria > Bacillati > Actinomycetota > Actinomycetes > Kitasatosporales > Streptomycetaceae > Streptomyces > Streptomyces sp. NPDC008238. The sequence continues at coordinate 211,064 of NZ_JBIBGK010000001.1, forward strand.
GGACAGGTGTCGCTGTCGTCGTCATCCGGTCAACGTCCGGTCGGCGGTGAAGATTCCCGGTCTCGGGAGGTGCGTCGCCCGTCGTGTCGCCCCTTTTTGTACCCATCAACGCCCGTTTTGTCACATCTAACGTGAGATGTCACCCTGCGTTCTGGTATCTTTAGCGCGCAGTAACGGTCCGTCCGACGGCCAACGGCGTACACTACCGCGCCGCGCCCATCCGCACTAAATCGTCTCGGGGACCGGATTGCCCGCGGCCGCCACCGCCCGCCGCATCGGCACCCTCGCCAGCAGCACGAAGCCGATGACGAAGAACGCCACCAGGGACACGATCGCGTCCCGGTAGCTCCCGGTCAGCTGGTACGTCAGGCCGAACAGCAGCGGTCCCAGCCAACTCGTTCCCCGGTCGCTGACCTCGTACACCGAGTAGTACTCGGCCTCCTTGCCGCGTGGGATGAGGTGTGAGAAGAGCGAGCGGGACAGCGCCTGGCTGCCGCCCAGGACCATCCCGATGGCCGCCGCCAGGCAGTAGAACGCCACCGGCTCGCCGGCCGGCAGGAAGAAGCCGGCGCCGATCGTCAGCGTCCACGCCACCAGAGAGCCCAGCACGGTACGGCGCGCCCCGTAGCGTGCCGCCAGCCGGCCCAGCAGCAGGGCACCGAAGACCGCCAGCACCTGCACCAGGAGGATCGCCCCGATCAGGGCCGTCTCGTCGAGCTCCAGCTCCTCGGAGCCGTAGAGCGAGGCCTGCGAGATCACGGTCTGGATGCCGTCGTTGTAGACGAGGTACGCCAGCAGGAAGCCCAGGGTGAGCGGGTGGCGGCGCATGTCCCGCAGCGTGTCCGCGAGTTGACGCCAGCCCTGGCGCAGCGAGCCCCCGCCCTTGACGGCCTGCCCGGCGGACCGCGCGCCCGCCGGGGTGTCGCGCAGCCGCATCAGCGGGACGAGGGTGAAGGCCGCCCACCACAGGCCCGCCGAGGCCAGGCAGATGCGCACCGCCATGCCCTTGGAGACGCCGACCGCGTCGTGCCCGAGGAACAGCGCCAGGTTGGCGACGAGCATCAACGCCCCGGCGGCGTAACCGAACGCCCAGCCTCGCGAGGACACCGCGTCGCGCTCGTGCGGATCGGCGATCTCGGGCAGGAAGGCGTTGTAGAGGACCATGGCCGACGCGAAGGCGACGTTGGCGACGATCAGCAGTCCGCCGCCGAGGAGGTAGCGGTCCCCGGTCACGAAGAACATCGCCGTCGTCGCGGCCGCGCCGATGTACGCGAACGTCCCGAGCAGCGCCTTCTTGCGGCCCGTGCGGTCGGCGACCGCCCCGGCGAGCGGCATCACCAGCACCGACAGCAGCACGGAGGCGGAGACCACGTACGCGAAGTACGCACCGGCGCGGACCGGTATCCCGAGCGGGTGGACGTAACCGTCGGGACCCGCGGCCGTCTCCGCGATGTCCGTGAGGTACGGCCCCAGGAAGACCGTGATCACACTCGTGGAGAAGACCGAGTTGGCCCAGTCGTAGAAGTACCAGCCGCGCTGTGCGCGCCGCCGCTCGTGCGCCGGGGCGGTGGTGCCGTCGTGCACCGCCGTGTCCTGCGCCTCGCCCGTGGTCACCCGTGGTTCCTGCCGATCCGTGTCGTGCGCCGTGCCGATGTGATCGGTCATGATGCCATCGACGGCCGGGGCGGGGGAGGGGGATCATCCACCGGATCCACGCGTTCATCCGGCGGACTCCTCCCGTCCGTCCGGCCCGTGCACGGGACTGCCCCCGGGCGCCACGCGGGCGGCCCGGGGGCAGGACGGTCAGCCTGTGTCGCGGAGGTCCGCGGCGATCAGGCGCGACCGCCGTTCATGCGCCGGCGGCGCAGCATGTAGACACCGGCACCGGCACCGGCGACCAGGAACGAGGCGCCGAGCAGGGTCTCCGGGGTGTTCATCCCGATCGAACCGCCGAAGCCGGTGTCGGGGCCGCCGCCGTTGCCGCCACCACCGCCACCGCCGCCGTTGCCGCCGCCGCCGCCGTTGCCGCCACCGCCGCCGCCGTTGCCGCCGCCGTAACCGCCGCCGCCGTGGCCGCCCTTGCAGCCCTTGTTGCCGCGACCGTAGCCGCCGTTGTCGTCGCCGCCACGGCCGCCGCCGTTGCCGCCCCACGAGTCGTCCATGTTGCGGCCGTCGTCGGACCCGCCGCCGAAGCTCTGCGCGGTCAGGTCGTTGCCGTTGTTGCCGTCGCCCCCGTTCTCGTCGTTGCCGTTCTCGTCGTTGCCGTTGTCGCCGCCGCCGTTGCGGTCGCCGTTGCCGCCACCGCCGTTGCCGCCACCGCCGTTGCCGCCGCCGCCGTTGTCGCCGCCGTTGCCCCGGCCGCCACCGCCGCCGCCGTTGTCACCGCCGCCGTTGTCACCGCCGCCGCCGTAACCGCCGCCGCCGTTGTCACCGCCGCCGCCGTAACCGCCGCCGCCACCACGGCCGTTGTCGTCGTCGCTGCCCCACCACGACTCGCACCGGTCGTCGCCGCCGTAGCCGTGACCACGTCCGTAGCCGCCGCCACCGCCGCCGTGGCCGCCACCGTGGCCGCCGCCGTAACCGCCGTGCTCGCCGCCGCCGTGCTCGCCGCCCCGGCCGCCGCTGTCACGGCCCTCGCCCTGACCCTCGCCGTCACGGCCGTTCTCGCCGTCCCGCTCGCCGCTGGCGCTCAGGATCTTGAGGGTGTCGGTGTCCGACTCGGTGGTGCCGGTGCTGCCGGTGGCCGGGGTGCACGTCACGGTGACGGTGTAGGTACCGGGGTCGATCCCCTGCGGGACGTCGAAGACCGCGCGCTTGCCCGTCGCGGTCGGCTGCCAGACGTCACCGGTCAGGCTGCCGGTGGTGAGGAAGAGCCCACCGGGGGAGGAGACGGCCGTCACGGTGCCGGTCAGGCAGGTGGCCCCGTCGGCGGTGATGGCGACCGGCTGCCCGGCGACGGCCTCTTCCGGAATGATGTTGACGTTCGTGAGGGCGAACGCATGCGACGCCGGGAGAATCACTGCGGCGGCCGTCATGGTCGCCGCTGCGAGAATGCGTGAACCACGCATGGGGGGAACCTCCTTGCGGACGGGGCAGGCGGGATTGGGGATCACCGCGACACGAACTGCGACCGCGTCCTTGAGATCCATGGCACGAGGGCGGGGATCTTCACGCACCTCGGAATCGGCACAGGGCCTCCCCCGGACGGGGCATCACCACTCCGCCCGGAACAGCGTTGTCGCAGGTGGGAGCCATACCCACGGCGACATCAGAAAAATGTGAAGAGCTCGTCAAACGGGTGACCGGACGTCCGCCGGAAACGGCGTCAGCGGACGTCCAGTCAGCCGAGGAACCATCAGGCCACGTCTCGTCAGAACGCCTCCCCAGGGGCGCGATATACGCCCGGGGAACGAGCGCCCCTACGGGGCGGGGTTCGGCTGTCCCCGTCCACTCGGGAAAACCGCTGCGGAAAAGGTGATTTCACCGGCGTTCACCGGAGCGGCGCGGCAGGGGAATTCGCCCGGACGCACCGAATGGCCGGTTCCGCCCGGGCCTCCCCGCGGCCCGGCGCCTTCCGGACGCCGGCGCAGCGACCCTCATGGACCGTGCGTGCCGTGAACCCGCGGGACCCGGGACCGCGTTGGCGACAGCGGCGGACCCCGTACCGGCGGTGCCCGTGCCGCCCGGCAGCCCTTCGGCGCGCGCGTGGTACACGACGGCCGTGGCCACGGCCAGTGCGTGCGGATCGTCGGACCGCGGCGGGCACGGGTGATGAGCACCCGTCAGGACACGCTCGGCATCATCGGCGCCGCTCCGGGCGCCGCCGCCCCGGTTGGCCCCGCTGCCGCAGCGCCGCCACTCGATCGAGTGGGGCGTACATTGCCCGGTTAGCACTGATCCATCCGCGTTTGACGCATACTTCGGTTTAACATCATTTATGACGGACTGTCACTCGTGACCCACCGGTCGGAGCTGAGGACTGCGATGCTGCGAAACTCCGGGGACCAGACCACCCCCGTGCCCTGGTACGGACAGCCCGACGCCTGGTACGGGCAGCCCGACCCGTGGTTCGGCCAGCCCTTCGTGCCGGAGCACACCGCCGGCGTGGCGCGGGCACCCGGCCGGCCGGACCGCACCCCGCAGCCCCCGGCCCGCGCCCGGCCCGCCGACCCGGCGCCGGCGCGGACGGGGCAGCCGCCCGCGAAGAAGCAGAGGCAGAAGAGGAAGGGCAGGCCGGCCGCGAAGGCGCCGGCTCCGCCGAAGGGCACGGCCAAGCCGCCGGCTCCGGCCGGTGCGAAACCGCCGGCACCCGCTCCGCCGAAGCCGCCGGCGCCCACTCCCGTCACACCCCCCGCCCCCGCTGCCGTGAAGCCCCCGGCCCCGGCCGGCGTGAAGCCCCCGGCGTCGGCGCCCGCGAAACCGCCGGCGGCGCCCGCGAAACCGCCGGCGGCGCCCCGGCGTCGTCCGGTGCCGCGCCCGGGCCTTCCCGGCCGTCCCGGCGGCGGAACGGCCGGGCGCCCCGGGGCGGCGCGCCCCGGGCGGTTGACGCTGACCCGGCGCGGGCGTGGTGCGGTCGGGGTGCTCGTGTGCTCGGTCCTCGTCACCGGGGTGGTGCTGACCTTCCAGGGCTTCACCGGGATGGACGGGCCACCCCAGCCCTCCGCCGCCTCCGCGGCGCTCTCCGACGCGGCCGCGATCAAGGCGCCGCCCCCGCTGCCGCCCGCCCAGCCGACGCGCATCCGCATCCCCGGCGTGAGCATCGACGCGCCGATCATGAACGTGGGCCTGGACAGCCGCGGCGTGATCGCGGCACCGCCGCTGGAGAAGGCGGGCGAGGCCGCGTGGTTCAAGGACTCGGTCAGCCCGGGGGCCCGGGGCTCCTCCGTCATCGTCGGCCACGTCGACAACGAGAGCGGACCCGCCGTCTTCTACAGCCTCGGGGCGCTGAAGAAGGGATCCACCATCGACGTGGTGCGCGACGACGGCACCACGGCGATCTTCACCATCTACGGCATCGAGGTGTTCACCAAGGCGGAGTTCCCCTCCAAGCGCGTCTACGGGGACACCAAGGACCCCGAACTGCGCGTGATCACCTGCGGCGGCACCTACAGCAAGGACTCGGGCTACTCGGGCAACGTCGTGGTCTTCGCCCGGATGTCCAAGACGAAGCAGGCCAAGGTGTGACGGGTCCCGGCCGCACGGCCGGGACCGGCCGTCAGGTGGTCCAGACCCCGCGTTCGCTGAACACCGAGCGCAGGGCCTCCAGACGGTCGGTCATGATCCCGTCCACGCCGAGGTCCAGCAGCGCGCGCATCCGGGCCTCGTCGTTGATCGTCCATACGTGCACCTGCAGGCCCAGCCCGTGCGCCGCCGCGATGAACGCGGGGTCGACGACCCGGATGCCGTACGCCCGCTCGGGCACCTGCACGCACACCGCGCCGCGCCGCCGTGCCGCGGCGAGGAGCAGGCGCTCGGCCGCGCGGCCGCCCCGGGAGAGCAGCCGCAGGTCGGCCACGCCGCGGGTGCCCAGGGAACTGGCCAGCCGCCGGCCGCCCAGCGCGCGGGCCCGGACCAGCCGGGCCTCGGAGAACGAGCCCACGCAGACCCGGTCCCACGCGTCGGTGCGGCGCACCATCTCCACCAGGGGCTCGACCGCGGCGTCCGTCTTGGTGTCCACGTTCCAGCGGGCGTCCGGGAACTCCTCCAGCAGTTCCTCGAACAACGGCACCGGCTCGCGCCCGGCCACCCGGGCCCGGGCCACCTCGCCCCACGTCAGTTCCGCGATCCGCCCGCCGGCGTCGGTGACCCGGTCGAGGGACGCGTCGTGGAAGGCGACCAGCACGCCGTCCGAGGTCAGGTGGACGTCGGTCTCCAGGTAGCGGTAGCCGAGGTCGACGGCGCGCCGGAAGGCCCAGGCGGTGTTCTCCAGGCCGTCCGCGGTGCCGCCGCGGTGGGCGAAGGCGATCGGGGCCGGGCTGTCCAGGTACGGATGGCGTGTGTCGCTCACTCCGGCAGTATGGCGCGCCCCTCCGCGGCGTCCGCCACCGGCCGCCCCCCTCGGGCGACGACCACGGAGTCGTCCTCCGGACGGGACGCCGGCAGCTCGAACAGCCGCAGGAAGAACTGGGCCAGCGGCCCGATCGACACCGCGTAGACGACCGTGCCGACACCGACGCTGCCGCCCAGTACGAAGCCGACCGCCAGCACGGTGACCTCGATCGCCGTGCGCACCAGGCGGATGGAGCGGCCCGTCCGGTGGTGCAGGCCCGTCATCAGTCCGTCGCGGGGGCCCGGGCCGTACCGGGCGGTGATGTAGAGGCCGGTCGCCACGCCGTTCAGCACCACGCCCGCCACCAGCAGCGGGATCCGCACACCGAGGCCGTGCGGCTGGGGGAGCAGGGCCAGCGTCGCGTCCATCGACAGGCCGACGACGAAGACGTTGGAGACGGTGCCCAGGCCCGGCCGCTGGCGCAGCGGCCACCACAGCAGCAGGACGAGCGCGCCCACCGCCACCGAGACCAGGCCGATGCTGACACCGGTGTGCCGCGAGATGCCCTGGTGCAGGACGTCCCAGGGGTCGAGGCCCAGCGCGGCCCGCACCTGCACGGCCGCGCTCGCCCCGTAGAGGGCCAGTCCCGCGTAGAGGTGCAACAGGCGGCGTGCGGTTCTGGATTGGCCCTCCACGGGACCCCCCTTTGGCCGTGACGAGTCGATGCGCGACACTATGTGGCATGGTCCTGGGAGAAATCCATGGCCAATATGCGGAAGGTGGACCGGAAACCATGTCGCAGTGGACCGCAACGGTAGGGGTCGCCCATCTCGCGCGTCTCCTGGAGCCTCGTCCGGGCCGGAGCGCCGCCGGCCGCCGCGTCCCCGCCTACCGCGGGCTCGCCGACGGCATCCGGGTCGCCGTCCTGGAGGGGCGTGTGCCGGTGGCCGCGCGGCTCCCCGCGGAACGCGAACTGGCCCTCGCCCTCGCCGTCAGCCGCACCACCGTCGCCGCCGCCTACGAGGCGCTGCGCGCCGAGGGCTTCGCGCGGTCGCGGCGCGGCGCCGGCACCTGGACCGCCGTGCCGGACGGGCACGCCCTGCCGACCCGCGGTCTGGAGCCGCTTCCGCCGGACGCCGCCGGCACCGTCATCGACCTCGGCTGCGCGGCGCTGCCCGCGCCCGAGCCGTGGCTGACCCGCGCCGTCGAGGGCGCGCTGGCGGACCTGCCGTCGTACTCGGCCACCCACGGCGACTTCCCCGCCGGGCTGCCCGTGCTGCGCGAGGCCATCGCCGCGCGCTACACCGCGCGCGGCATCCCCACCCTTCCCGAGCAGATCATGGTGACCACCGGCGCCATGGGCGCCATCGCGGCCGCCGTACGCCGTCTCGGGGCCCCCGGCGAGCGCGTCGCCGTGGAGTCACCGAGCTACGCCAACGTACTGGAACTGCTGCGGGAGAGCGGCGCCCGGCTCGTCCCCGTCGCCATGCGCGAGGGCCTCGGCGGCTGGGACCTCGACGCCTGGAAGCGCGTCCTGCGCGACGCGGCGCCGCGCATGGCCTACGTCATGCCCGACTTCCACAACCCCACCGGCACCCTCGTCCCGGACGACCAGCGCCGCGCCCTCGTCGAGGCCGCCCGCGCCGCGGGGACCGTCCTGGTCGCCGACGAGACCATGGCCGAGCTGCCGCTCGACGGGGCGGCGTCCGCGCCGCGCCCGATGGCCGCCTTCGACCGCGGCGGCAGCGTCATCACCGTCGGCTCGGCGAGCAAGGCCATCTGGGCCGGGCTGCGCATCGGCTGGGTCCGCGCGGCGCCCGACGTCGTGCGCCGCCTCGTCAGCGCCCGCGCCTACCTGGACCTCGGCTCGCCCGTCGTCGACCAGCTCGCCGTGGCGTGGCTGCTGCGCACCGGGGCGTGGGACGACGCGGTCGCCGCCCGGCGCGAACGGGCGCGCGCCCACCGGGACGACCTGGTGGCGGCGCTGCGCGAGCGGCTGCCCGACTGGGAGTTCGCCGTCCCGTCCGGCGGCATGACCATGTGGGTGCGGACCGGGGACGTGTCCGGCTCACGCCTCGCCGTCGCGGGCGAGCGCCTCGGCGTACGCGTCCCCTCGGGCCCGCGGTTCGGCGTCGACGGCGCCTTCGAGGGGTACGTCCGGCTGCCCTTCACCGTCGGCGGGCCGGTGGCGCGCGACGCCGTGGAGCGGCTGGCGGCGGCCGCGCAGACCGTCCGCGACGGCGGCGGCTCCGAGGGCGAGGGGTCGGGGCTCTTCGTGGCCTGAACCGGGCGGGGCGGGGCCCGGCACCGGTGCGACGCCCATGCGGCCCGGGACCGCCCGCCGCCTGGCGGGCCGTCCCGGGCCCGGGGACGCCCTCCGGCTCAGCGGCCGTCGGACAGCTCCGTGAGGCGGAGCCGCAGCTCGACCTCCTGGTCACCGGAGACGGAACCCTGCTCCTCGAGGCGGAAGGAGTCGCCGAGCACCTTCTTGACCTCGCGGACGTGACGGGGCCCGCCGGAGAGGTCCGCGATCAGGGCGCCGTCGAGGTGGACGGGGCCCAGCTCGTGCCCGTGGCTGCGGGTGTCGACGGAGGCGGCCCACACGGTCGGGTGCGAGGACCCGGGGCGGGGTTCCACGGCCTCGGTGAGCGACTCGCCCGGACGCGTCGGGAAGGCCGCCTCCAATGCGCCCAGCACGGCTCCGGCGTCCTGCCGCTCGCAGCCGGTGAGGAGGACGTCGACGTGGGAGTTGGAGTGGTGGCTGCTCATCTGCGGTTCTCCTCTCGGGAGGCCCGGCACGGTGCGTTCGCCACTGCCACTGCACGCCGCGCCCCCTCTTCAGCGTAGGACGGCGACCGTCCACCCGCAGCGGGCGCCCCGCGCCGCCGGGCTGCCGGTCGGCTGTGCGCCTACCCGCGGCCGCGGTGTCCTCACACGAGGTGCGTGAGCCCAGCGCCGGTGAGCGGGGCCGGGACCGCCGGGGGCGCTGCGAGGTCGTGCGCGGCTCCGGCGTTCTGCCGCCGGGCGTCCGCGACGGCGAGTACCCGTTGCCCCGCCGGTACCCGTACCTTCGTGCAGGTCACGCACACGGTGTCGTGGCGGGCCCCGGCCGTCCAACCGGCCGGGAACGGCGCGGCGAGGGCGTCCGACAGGGCCAGGAGCCCGACCCCCGGAGTGGGTGCTCGGTCCGGAGCACGTGAGCACGCCGAAGACGTCCGTGTCGAAGGTGGCGCGGGCCGGCTCTCGGTGGCCTCCTCGACCGCCGCGGACACGGCCGCCTGGTCGCGTGGGCGCCGTCACGGGCCCGGTGACGGCTCGCGTGGGGGCGGGGGCCGTCACCGGGGCCGGGCGGTCAGAAGGTCAGCTTCCAGCTGTTGATGTAGCCCGTGTCCTGGGACGCCACGTCCTGCACGCGCAGCTTCCACGTGCCGGCCGCGACCTCACTGGAGGCGTTGACCGTGTAGGTCGTGATGACGTTGTCCGCGGAGTCGTTGCCGCTGGAGTTCTTCAGCCGGTAGCTGCTCCCGTCCGGGGCGACCAGGTCCACGACGAGGTCGCCGCGCCAGGTGTGCCGGATGTCCACGCCGACGGCGAGGGCCGCGGGGGCGTTGCCGCTGATCCCGCTGACGGTGATCGAGGACGTCACGGCCGCGCCGTTGTCGGGGATGCTGACGTCCGCGGTGTTCTCGAAGACCGTGCCGGGCGGGGGAGCGGTGGCGGTGCCCAGGGTCCAGATCGCGTTGGCGATCGCGTCGCTGTTGTTGTCGAGCGCGGTGTCGTTGATGTTCGCCGTCGTGTCGCAGGAGGAGTGGTAGCAGCGGTCGAAGGCCTGGCCTGCCGTGCCGCCCCACTTCTGCGCCTGGGCGGAGGTCTTGGTGTAGTCCGCGCCCGAGAACAGCCCGCCGACGGGGATGCCCGCGCTCTTGAAGGGCGCGTGGTCGGAGCGGCCGTCGCCCTCGGTCTCGATCTCGGTCGCGATGCCCTTGGCGGCGTACCAGTCCTTGAAGACCTTCTCCAGGGCGGCGTTGTCGTCGTAGACGAAGTAGCCCGGGTTCGGCGAGCCGATCATGTCGAAGTTCAGGTAGCCGTCGATCTTGGCCCGGTCGGCGGAGGCCAGGCCGTTGACGTACGCCTTGGAGCCGACCATGCCGAGTTCCTCGGCGCCCCACCAGCCGAACCGCAGGTGCTTCGTGGGCTGGAGGTTCTCGCGTGCGACGGCCAGGGCGGTCTCCAGGACCGCGGCGGAGCCGGAGCCGTTGTCGTTGATGCCGGGGCCCGCGGTGACCGAGTCGAGGTGGGCGCCCGCCATGATCACGTGGTTGGTGTCGCCGCCGGGCCAGTCGGCGACGAGGTTCCAGCCGGTGGCGCCGCTCGAGGTGAACTGCTGGAGCGTGGTGGTGTATCCGGCGGCGTCCAGCTTGGCCTTGGCGTAGTCGATCGAGGCCCGGTAGCCGGCTCTGCCGTGGGCCCGGTTGCCGCCGTTGGCGGTGGCGATCGACTGCAGCTGGGCGAGGTGCGCCTTGACGTTCGCCACCGGGATGTCGGGGGCGGCGAGGGCGGCGGGCCGCGCGGCGGCGGGTGTCGCGGTCGCGGGTGTCGCGGAGGCGGTGAGCAGGGCCGCCGCGAGCGCGGTGGCGGCCCCGGCCGCGACGATCTTGAATGCGGGCACAGGTCACTCCGGTGTGTGGGGGATGGAGTTGCGCGGGACTGTGCGGGCGGTACGTCGGCACGTTTGACGTGTGCATGCCTGCGCGCATCCTGTGGGCCGCGGGGCCTGCCGTCAAGAGCGCATACCGGACGCCGCGTTCCGGGAAGCGGGCGCGCTAGGGTCGTGACATGGCTGACGACGAGGGCCCCGTTCGGGTCGACGCCTGGATCTGGTCCGTACGGCTCACCAAGACGCGCTCCCTGGCCGCCACCGCGTGCCGCGCCGGGCACGTGCGGGTCAACGGCGAGCGCGTCAAGCCCGCGCACGCGGTCCACCCCGGCGACGAGGTGCGGCTGCGCGGCGCGGGGCGCGAGCGGATCGTCGTCGTCACGCGTCTGGTGCGCAAGCGGGTCGGCGCCCCCGCCGCGGCGGAGTGCTTCGTCGACAACAGTCCGGCGCCGCCCACCCCGGAGGAGGTGCCGGCGCCCGTCGTCCGCGACCGCGGTACGGGCCGGCCGACCAAGCGCGACCGGCGGGACATGGAGCGGCTGCGCGGCCCCCGCTGAGGCGGCGCGGCCGGCCGCTCAGCCGGTGGTGCCGGCCCGGAGGCCGAGCGCGGCCAGGCGCTCCCGTGCCTCGTCGAGCTGCCGCCAGCCGTCCGTCCCGGTCAGCAGCGCCTCACCGGAACGCTGCTCCCGGGCGGCGCCCGCGAGGTCACCCGCCAGGGCCAGCGCCTCGGCCAGGCGGAGCCGGCACAACCCCGCGGCCACGGGATGGCGCAGCCCACTGAGCACGGCGAGGGCCGCCTCGAACTCCCGGACCGCCGCGGCGTGGTCGCCCAGCAGGACGAACAGGCCACCGAGGTCGCCGTGGGCGTCGGCGGTCCCCGGGGCGTCGCCCAGCTCCTCGAACAGCCGCAGCGCGTCGCGGTGACGGGCCAGCGCCGTCGCCGTGTCCCCTTCCTCGCACGCCACCCGGCCCACGCCGGCCAAGCCGTACGCCTCGCCCAGCCGGTTGCCCGCGCGGCGGTGCACGGCGACGGCCTCCTCGGCCGCGGCCCCGGCCTCCGCGTCGGCCCCGTCGCCCTCCGGGTTGCTGACCCGGGCCAGCAGCGCCAGCGCGTCGGCGGTGCCGAGCGGCGCGAGCTCGTACGTGACCGCCTCGGGGAGGTCGGCCTGCAGCGGGCGGCTGGTCACGATTGCCAGGCAGCGCGGGCCCGCGGGCAGCAGTGGACGCACCTGGGCGGCGTCGTGGGCGTCGTCCAGGACGACCAGCAGCCGCCGGTCCGGCACCATGCTGCGGTACCGCGCCGCCAGGGCCTCGGCGTCGCCGTACGGGGCCGGTTCGGTGTCGCCGAGCGCGGCGAGGAACCGGGCGAGCGCCTCGTCCGGGGGCATCGGGTCGCCGCGCCCCGCGCCGAGGTTCACGTACAGCCGGCCGTCCGGGCACCGCTCGCGCAGCACGTGCGCCAGCCGGTTGGCCAGGGTCGACTTGCCGACCCCGGGCGGGCCCGCGACGGCCACCACGCGCGCGCCGCCCGCGAACGCGGCTCGCGGCGAAGCCTCGTCGGTTTCCCGACCGGTGAAGTCCGCGACCTCCGACGGAAGTTGCGCGGGAGTGAGCGGCGGGGGAGGGTCCGCCGGCGCTGTCGTGGGCGCCGGCACGGGGAGTTGGAGCCGCTGTTGCCACAGGGCCAGCCCCGCGGCGGCGACCGCCCCCGCGCCGACGGCCGGCCAGGCCCAGCCGGCCAGCGGGCGCAGGGCCGGGGGCAGTACGCCTCCCGTGGCGACGTTCACCGCGACGGCCAGGGCCACCGACACCACGCCCGACGCCAGCGCCAGCAGCCCCAGCACCCAGCCCCGCCCCACCGCGCCACCCCCCCCGTGCCACCGCCGTCCGGTCCCCGCGCAGGATCCCGCGAACTCCCTCCCCCCGGGAAGTGCCCGGTCCTTCCCGCCAACGGATCGACCCGGCCTCGTGACTGTGTGGGCGACGGCTCCGCGGAGGTCGACCGTGCCCTGCTCGCGCCGCCGGCCGACGCAGGGCTCTGCGCCGGGCGAGGTGCCCGTGTGGGCCCTCCTGGCGGAAGGGACCCGGCTTGCCTGGTGCGTAACCGGCTGATGCCCCGCGGTCGGGCGGTGCCGTATCGCGTCTGGAACGATCTGAGGGTGCATGCTGATGATCAGGTCGGTGAGGGTGTTCCCGCGGAACTCGCGGCGGTTCTCCGTGATGAGGTCGACGGCCGCCCGGTGAGGATCACCGCTTCGGTGTGCGGGGATTGCGGCGGCCGGGTGTTCTCCGTGCTGGTCAACGACTCCTCGGCGGAGCGGGAATGCACCGGCTGCGGCAGTCGTGCGTTCATCGCGGACAGCGAGGAGTACTGGACGAGGAGTCCTGGGAGGACGACGAACCCGGTGCGGCCGGCTGTCCCTGCGGCGGTGAGGAGTTCGAGGCGGCGGTCGCGTTCACACTCGGCGGCGACCTGTCGGTCCGCTGGGTCACCCTGGGCCTGCGGTGCGTGGCGGACGGATTCTCCGCGGTCTACGCCGACTGGAAGATCGACTACTCACCCACGGACCACCTCCAGACCATGGTCCAGGCCCCACCCCGTGAGCCCCTGCCGCCGGACGGGCAGGGGCTCACGGGGTGCTGCGGCCCGCGTCGTCACTCGTTGTGGAGCACCTGGGCGATCGTCAGGCGGGCCGCGCGCCGGGCGGGGAGGTACGCGCCGAGGACCGCGATGGCGACGCCGGTGAGGGCGAGGGCGGTCAGGGCCGTGGGGTGCCAGACGTCCGTCATGTACGGGGGGAGGGTGAGGTCGACGGCGTCGGCCATGCGGGGGACGACCTGCCGGTAGCCCCAGATGCCGAGGGGGACACCGAGCGCCGACCCGAGGGTGCCCAGGGCCGCCATCGAGGTCGTCATCATCACCGTGACCTGGCGCGGGGTCATGCCGATGGACTTGAGCATGCCCAGGTCGCGGCGCCGGTCACGGGTGTTGAGGACGACCGTGTTGAAGACGCCGAGGGCCGCGACGACGGCCAGCATCGCGGTGAGCACCGAGGCCGAGCCGACGACGGTCTGCGTGATCGTGTTCGGGCCCGTGACCGCCGGGCTGACGCCCGGGTCGGCGGCCGCGGCCGCGCGGGCGTACGCGGCGGGGTCGGTGCCGTCACGGAGCCTGACGTGGTAGGCGAGGGGCTTCTCCTCGGGGGCGAGCGCCGTGAACGTCGGCCAGTCGGAGACGAGCAGTTCGCCGTTGCTCTCCATGAACGCGCCGACGACGGTCACCTCCTCGCTCCGGTCGCCCTTCCGCAGCCCCACCGCGTCGCCGACGCGCAGGCCCGACTGCCGGAGCCAGGCCGTCCCCGCGACGACCTCGCCGGCCCGCCGCGTCCAGCGGCCCTCGGTGAGCACGCTGTCCAGCTCGGGCCCGTCACCGCGGCGCCCCTCGAGCATCGCCTTCCGGGTGGACCCGGCGACCGTCACCTCCACGTCCCCCCGCGCCGTGATCCCGGCGGCGCCGGGCAACGAGCCGAGCAGGGAGTGGAGTCGGGGGTCGGAGTGTTCCGGCCCGACGACCTCGCCGTGCCGCACGGCGCTCGCGTACACGGTGACCTGGTACGCGTCCCGTCCCGCGTCGCCGAACCGGGTCATCGTCGTCGCCAGGCCGGTCGCGAACGTCACCGTGGTGACGCCCAGGACGACCGCGGCCACCGTGAGGGCGCTGCGGCCGGGCCGGGCGAACGGCAGGCCCACGCCGAGGCTCACCGAGCGTGGCAGGCCGCTGCCGGCCAGGCGCCGCTGCACGCCCAGGGCGCGCCCCGTCCGCGGGGCGGTGCCCGCGCTGATCGCCCGCGCCGCGGAGAGTCCACGGGCCCGCAACGAGGGGGCGAGCGCGGCGAGCACGCAGACGGCCGGCATGCCGAGCAGGGCGAGCACGTTCACCCACGGCGCGATGCCGACGCTGTCGTGGAACACGCCCGCGTCGGGCCCGGTGAACGTGAACCGGAGGAACGGCGCCGCCAGCAGGTTCCCCGCGACGACGCCGACGGCGCAGCCCGCGACCGCCGGCGCGGTCACCATCACCAGGTACACGGTGAGCACTTGTCCCGGGGTGAACCCCAGGGCCTTGAGGATGCCGATGTGCCGGAAGCCGGAGATCACGGCACCGCTGACGACGTTCGCGACGATCAGCACCGACACCACGATGCCGAGGATGCCGAAGGCCATCAGATAGGGCGCGTACGCCCGCGCGGCCCCGCCGATGCGGTGCTTGAGCGTGAGGTACGACTCGGAACCGACGAGCGCGCCCTGCGGGAGCCCCGCGGTCACCGTCCCCATCCGCTCGCGAAGTCGGGTGTCGGACGACGCGTCGGAGAAGCGGAACAGCACCTGCGTGGTGGTGGGACGCAGCGCGCCGATCTGGGAGGGCGCCACCCAGGCGTCCGCGGTGCGGCTCAGGTCGAAGGCGAAGCCCACGATGGTGAGCGTGGGGCCGGAGGGGATCCGGATGCGCCGGCCCAGGTCGTCGGACGTCCAGTCCGACTGCCGGTTGAGGACCACCTCGCCGGGCCCGGTCGCCCAGCGGCCCGCCCAGACGTCGAGCCGGTCCACCGCCCCGCCCGGGTCCGCCCGTCCGACGACCGTGACCTCGCCGAAGACCCCGAACGCCGCGTCGTCCCGCGGCAGGTCGACCGTGGCCCGTGGGAACGGTCCCGCGGCCGACTCGACGCCGGGCGCCTGCGCGGCGTCGGCCAGCCGGGCGTCCGAGGCCACGGACCGGTCGAACGCGGCGACGACATGGGGGCCGCGCTGCGCGCCGAAGGCCCTGTCGAAGGGCGCGGAGGCCGCGTCGACCAGCCCGAGCGCGACGACGATCGCCCCGGTCGAGGTCAGCGTGACCAGCGCGATGACCAGGGTCTGGAGCCTGCGCCGGCGCACGGCCGCCCGCGCGGCCCGCCACACCGCCCTCATGCCGAGGGCTCCAGGGTGTGCTGCCCGGTCACCCGGCCGTCGGCGAGGGTGACCACGCGCCCGGCGCAGCGGCGCGCCAGGTGTTCGTCGTGCGTCACCATGACGAGGGTCTGGCCGATCTGGTTGAGGTCGAGGAGCAGATCCATCACCTGCTCGCCGGCCCGGCTGTCCAGGGCGCCGGTCGGTTCGTCGGCGAGCAGCAGCGCGGGCCGGTTCATCAACGCGCGTGCCACGGCGACACGTTGCCGTTCGCCGCCGCTCAGCACGGCCGGATGGGCGTTGGCGCGGTCCGCGATGCCGAGCTCCTCGAACAGCTCCATGGCGCGGCGCCGGGCCGGCCGGGCGGGGGTGCCGGTCAGCTGGGCGGCGAGCGCGACGTTGTCCAGCGCGGACAGGTCGTCGACGAGGTTGAAGAACTGGAAGACCATGCCGATGCGGCGACGCCGGTACAGGGCGAGGCCCTTCTCGTTCATCCGTCCCAGGTCCTCGCCGTGCACCAGGACCGTCCCGGCCGTGGGACGGTCGAGGCCGGCGATCATGTTGAGCAGGGTGGACTTGCCGCACCCGGAGGGGCCCATCACCGCGACCGCCTCGCCGGCGCGGATCTCCAGCGAGACGCCGTTCAGGGCCGTCGTCCCGCCGTATTCCTTGCGTACGCCGTCGAGTCGTACGACGGTCTTCCCGCTGCTGTCCTCAGTGACCATGCACAGGACGCTAGGCGTGCGGCGCGGTTCCGGGCATCACTCCCCGGATGGCAAAGCGCCGGGGATCTCATCCTGGGGATGCAGGAGCCCTGCATCCAGGGGCTGATGTGCCCGCGCCGGCCGTCTGGGAAGGTGAACCGGTGGCGGATGGGGGGACGGACGTGCTGGTCGTGGCGCTGGGGGTGGTGTGCGCGGTCGCCGTGTGCCTGGCGGTGGCCCTCGCGCGTACGCGGCGCCGCTGGCGGTCGGCGGTGGGGGAGCGTGGCTGGCTGCTGGAGCGGGAGCGGGAGAGCGCCGCGCGCACCGCGGTGGCCGCGGAACGGGAGCGCATAGCCCGGGAGTTGCACGACATCGTCAGTCACAACGTGAGCCTGATGGTGGTCCAGGCAGGCGCCGCCCGTGAGGTGCTGGGAACGATGCCGGAGGAGGCCGCGGCCGCGCTCCGGTCGGTCGAGGACGCGGGCCGCGGCGCCATGACCGACCTGCGGCACATGCTCGGGCTGCTGGCGCCGTCCCCGGACGGCGTGGACGACGCCGGCGGGGAAGGCGGTCCGGACGGGCCCGGTGACGGCGCGGCCGAGGCGCTGGCCCCGCAGCCCGGCCTCGACCGGCTGGGCGCGCTCGTCGACCGGATCTCCTTCGCCGGCCTGCCCGTCGAGGTGCGCGTCTCCGGCGAACCGCGCCCGCTGCCGCAGGGCATCGACGTGACGGCGTACCGCATCGTCCAGGAGGCGCTGACCAACGCGCTCCGGCACGGCGACGGCGGAAAGGCGGAGGTGACGGTGCGGTACGCGGAGCGCGCGTTGCGCGTCGAGGTGCTCAACACCGGCCCCAGCGTGCTCGACGGGGGCGGTGCCGCGGCCGGGACGGGGGCCGGGTCGGGGGCCGTGCGGCGCCGCAGGGAGGGCACCGGGCGCGGACTGCTGGGCCTGCGCGAACGGGTCGCGGTGTACGGGGGAGACCTGGACGCCCGGCGCCGCCTCGGCGGCGGCTACCGCGTCAGGGCGCGCATCCCGCTGGACCGGCCGTGACGGCGGCAGCGGAGGGGCAGGGGGGACCGGCTCCCCGTGTGCTCATCGCCGACGACCAGACCCTCATCAGGACCGGCTTCCGGCTCATCCTCACCGCGCGCGGCATCACGGTGGTCGGCGAAGCGGCGGACGGCGCGGAGGCGGTCGCCGAGGCACGCCGGTTGCGGCCCGACGTCGTGCTGATGGACATCCGCATGCCCGTCATGGACGGCCTGGAGGCCACCCGCCGCATCCTGGAGCAGGCCCCGGAGTGCCGGGTGCTCATGCTGACCACCTTCGACCTGGACCGTTACGTCTACACGGCGCTGTCGGCGGGGGCGAGCGGTTTCCTGCTCAAGGACGTCACGCCCGAGCACCTGGCGGCGGCCGTACGGCTCGTCGACACCGGGGACGCCCTGCTGGCACCGTCGATCACCCGCAGACTGGTGGAACGCTTCGCCTCCGGGGCGGCGGCTCCGGACGGGCCTGCGGCCCACGCCGGCCTCGCCGCCCTGACTCCCCGTGAGCGGGAGGTCCTGACGCTGCTGGGCCGGGGTCTGTCCAACCTCGAACTGGCCGCGGAACTGACGCTGAGCGAGGCGACGGTGAAGTCGCACGTCGCCCGTATCTTCGCCAAGCTGGCGCTGCGCGACCGGGCCCAAGCGGTCGTCCTGGCCTACGAGACGGGCCTGGTCCGCCCCGGCGGCCTCCCCGGCGGGGGCTTTCCGCAGCAGTGACCTTGCCGTGTCCGGTGCGCCGGCCGTGGCGCCAGGGCCGGAAGGTGCGGCCGAATCGCCCGGGTGCCGACGGGTGTTCGTTGTTGCGGGGGGCACGGCGAGTGCGGTGGGCCGGACGCCACCGTGCCGCCGGTGAGGCATCGGGGGCTGCGTGCGGCCGATGGCGGCGTCGTCCGGGCGGGACCGCGCGCCCGGTGCGTCGGCGGTGGTGTCGCCCGGTGCGATTGCGTGGCCTGGTCGTGGCTCCAGGGCCGCGAAGGTGCGACCGGATCGCCCGGGTGCCGACGGGTGTTCGCCGCTGTGCCGGACCGCGGGCATGGCGAGGGCGGTGGGCCGGACGCCATCGTGCCGCCGCCGGGGTACTGCGGCGACGGCCGAACTGCTCTGCAGCAGACAGACGGCGTCCAGCGCGTACCACGTGCCCGTCGGGCTCGTGGCGTACGCCGGCCGCGGCGATCCGAACGCGAGCCCCACCGACGGCTCGGCCGCACCGTCGTGCGGTGGCGCTCAGGGCAGGGGCGCCACGTAGACCCAGGCGCCGTCGTGGCGGACGAAGCGGCTCCGTTCCTCCATCACGTCGTGCTTGCCGCGCAGGCTGTAGCGCGCGCGGAAGGCGACGGTGCCCTCGCTGTGGAAGGCGCTGCCGTCCGTCGTCGCGAGGACCTCCAGCCGTTCCCAGCGCAGGTGGTGGTCGAGGTCCAGCTCCGCGGGCCGGGTCTCCGGATGCCAGGTGCGCAGCACGTACGCCGCGTCGTGCACCGCGAAGGCGCTGTAGCGGGAGCGCATCAGGGCCTCGGCGGTGGGGGCGGCGGCGTGGCCGGAGTGGTAGCGGCCGCAGCAGTCCCCGTACGCGGCGGGCAGCCCGCAGGGGCAGGGTGTGCCGGGGGAGTGCGGCACGGGACGGGAGTGGGGGCGCGGGGCGGAGCGGCGGCCGGGGCGGGACTTGGGCATGCCGCCATTGTGCACGGCTGCCGGGGCGTGCCCGCGGGCCCGGTGACCACCGGCGATTCCGCCCGGGTAGCCTGCGGGACGGCAAGATCCCCGCCCGACCCCGAGGAGCCACCGTGCCGCAGCCGAGGATCGCCCTGGTGACGACCGCGCACCTTCCGGAGGGCACCGTCGACCGCGACCTGTCCCTGCTGCGGGACGCCGTCGCCGCCGCGGACGCCGGGGCGGCGGTCGTGAACTGGGACGACCCGGACGTCGACTGGGCCGGGTTCGACCTGGCGCTCATACGGTCGACCTGGGACTACACCTGGCGCACCGCGGAGTTCCTGGCCTGGGCCGACCGCTGCGGTGCCGCCACCACCCTGCTCAACCCGCCCGAGGTCGTGCGCTGGAACTCCGACAAGCGCTACCTGGGCGAGCTGGCCTCCCTCGGCGTGCCCGCGGTCGCCACCAGCTACCTGCCACCGGGCGGCGGCACCGACGGGTTGCCGGCCGGCCACGAGTTCGTGGTCAAGCCCGCCGCGGGCGCGGGGGCCCGCTACGCCGCGCGCTACCGTCCGGAGCAGCACGAGGAGGCGCGGGCGCACGTGGCGCGGATGCACGACGAGGGCATCACCGCGATGGTCCAGCCCTACATGCCGCGGATCGACACCACCGGCGAGCGGGCCCTGGTCTTCCTCGGCGGCCGCTTCCTGCACGCCATCGCCAAGAACGCCGTGCTGTCCCCGGACACGCGCTACGACCAGCGCAAGGTCGCCCACCCCGGGGTGCGCCCCTGGAGCCCGACGGAGGCCGAACTGGCCGCCGCGGAGCGGGCGCTGGCCGCCGTGCCGGGACGGCCGGAGCTGCTCTACGCCCGGGTGGACCTGGTCGATGCCGAGGACGGCACCCCGCGCGTGATGGAGCTGGAGCTGATCGAGCCCAACCTGTTCCTCACCGACCACCCGGACTCGCTGCCGGTGGTCGCCGGCGCGATCGTGCGCGCGGCGGGCTGAGCGGGACCCGCCGGGTCACGTCGCTCCCGGCCGGTCTCAGCCGTCCCGGCGCGTCACGGGCAGCCCGGCCTGCTCGCCGGCCGCCGCCAGGACCTCGCGCAGCATGGCGGGGGTGAGCCGCCCGGTGAAGGTGTTCTGCTGGCTGACGTGGTAGCAGCCGTACAGGTGCAGCGGCGGCTCCCCTTCCGGGCCCGCCAGTTCCACGTGCACGCCGTGCCCGAACCGGGGCAGCGGGCGCGGCAGCCCGTATCCGGCGCCGCCGAGCACGGGCAGCAGCGCCTGCCAGCCGAACGCGCCGAGCACGACGACCGCGCGCAGCGTGGGCCGCAGCAGCTCCAGTTCGCGTACGAGCCACGGGCGGCAGGTCAGCCGTTCCTGGGTGGTGGGCTTGTTGGCGGGCGGCGCGCAGTGGACGGGCGAGGTCACCCGTACCCCGTACAGCTCCAGGCCGTCGCCTCGTTCGACGGAGGTGGGCTGGGAGGCCAGGCCCACGGCGTGCAGCGCCTCGAAGAGCACGTCGCCCGAGCGGTCGCCGGTGAACATCCGGCCGGTGCGGTTGCCGCCGTGCGCCGCGGGGGCCAGGCCGACCAGGGCCAGTGAGGCGTCCGGCGGGCCGAAGCCCGGCACGGGACGGGCCCAGTACTCCCACCCGGCGTAGGCGCGGCGCCGTACCCGGGCGGTCTCCTCGCGCCAGGCGACCAGCCGCGGGCAGGCGCGGCAGCTGGTCAGCCGCTCGTCGAGCGCGGTCAGGTCCGCCGCCGCGGGCGCGGCGAGTGCGGGGAAGTCCGCCGATTCCTGCTGCACCTGCGCGCCGTCCCTTCACTGCCCGTACGTCGGTCGTACGGCCCCGCGCCCCACGCTACCCAGCCCCCGGCCCACGCCGCAGGGGGGCGGCGTGGGCCGGGGAGGCGTGGGACGTACGCGGGGTCAGGCGCGGGCCGGCTCCGGCTCCACCGCCGGACCGGACGGCTCCGCCCCGTCCGCCGCGCCCGCGGGGCGCAGCCCCTCGCCCTCGACGTCGACGTCCGGCAGGATCCGGTCCAGCCAGGACGGCAGCCACCAGGCCCGCCGGCCCAGCAGCGCCAGCACCGCGGGGACGACGGCCATGCGCACGATGAAGGCGTCGAAGAAGACGGCGATGGCCAGACCGAAGCCGATCGACTTGATCATCGCCTCGCCGGAGCCGATGAACCCGGCGAAGACGGCGATCATGATGACCGCGGCCGCGGTGACCACCCGGGCACCGTGCCGGAAGCCGGTGACGATCGCCTGCCCGGGCCGCTCGCCGTGGACGTGCGCCTCACGGATGCGGGTGACCAGGAAGACCTCGTAGTCCATGGCGAGGCCGAAGACCACGCCCACCAGGAAGATCGGCATCATCGACATGATCGGCCCGGTCTGCTCCACACCCAGCAGGGAGGCCAGCCACCCCCACTGGAACACCGCGACGACCGCGCCGAGGGCCGCCGTCACCGAGAGCAGGAAGCCCAGGGCGGCCTTCAGCGGGACGAGCACCGAACGGAACACGACGATCAGCAGCACGAAGGCGAGGCCGACGACGAGCGCCAGGTAGGGCAGCAGCGCGTCGGTGAGCTTCTGCGAGGTGTCGATGTTCATCGCCGTGGTGCCGGTGACGGAGACCTTGGCACCGGTGCGGTCGGTGATCCGGTCGCCCGTGCCGCGGATCGCCGCGACCAGGTCCTCGGTCTCGGTGCTGCTCGGCTTGGACGCGGGCACCACGGTGATGGTCGCGGTGTCCCCGGCCTTGTTGAACCTCGCCGGGGTCACGGCCGCCACGTCGTCCAGGCCCTTGATTTCCGTGGTCGTCTCGCGGACGGCGCCCCGGGGGTCGTCCGCGCCCCTGACGTCGGCGACCACGACGAGCGGCCCGTTGAAGCCGGGGCCGAAGCCCTCGGACAGCAGGTCGTACGCCCGGCGCTGGGTCGTCGAGGCGGGCTGGGAGCCGTCGTCGCCGAGGCCGAGCTCGATCGACGCGGCGGGTACGGCCGCCGCGCCGAGCGCCGCGACGCAGACCAGCAGCACGGCGACGGGACGCCGGATGACGAAACGGGCCCAGCGGGTGCCCATGTTGGGCCGCTCGGCCGGGGGCCTGCGGTGGGCATGGTGGGCGTTCCTGCCGCGGCGGCGGAACAGCCCGCCGGCGTCGGCCGGGCGGATCCGCCGGCCGGCGAAGCCGATGAGCGCGGGCACCAGGGTGAGGGCGATGAGGACGGCGATGACGACGGTTCCGGCGGCGGCGACGCCCATCTTCGTCAGCATCGGGATGTCGACGACCGACAGGCCCACCAGCGCGATCACGACGGTCAGTCCGGCGAAGACCACGGCGGAGCCGGCGGTGCCGACGGCGCGCCCGGCCGCCTCCTCGCCCCGGCGCCCCTCGGCGAGTTCGGCGCGGAAGCGGGACACGATGAACAGGGCGTAGTCGATGCCCACGGCCAGGCCGATCATCATGGCCAGGATCGAGGTGGTGGAGCCCAGGTCGAGGGCGCTCGCCAGCGCGGTGATGGAGCTGACGCCGATCCCGACGCCGATCAGTGCCGTGACCAGGGGCAGGCCGGCGGAGACCAGGGAACCGAAGGTGATCACCAGGACGACCGCCGCGACGGCGATGCCGATCACCTCGGTCGCCCCGGTCTCGGGGGCCGTCTGCAGTGCGTCGCCGCCGATCTCCACGGTCAGCCCGGTGTCACGGGCGTGCTCCGCGGCGGTCTCCAGCGCCTCGCGGGAGGAGTCCCGCAGCTCCATGCCGGGGACCTCGTACGCCACGCGGACGTAGGCGACGGTCCGGTCCTCGCTCACGGCCTTCGCGGTGTACGGGTCGTCGACGGAGGCGACCTCGGAGCCGCGCCGCAGCTCGTCGACGACCTTCCGGACGGTCTTCTTGGTGGCGCGTTCCGTCATCTTCCCGCCCGCGGGGGCCTTGAGGACCACGCGGGCGGTCGCACCGTCGGAGCCGGTGCCGGGGAAGCGCTCGTCGAGGAGGTCGAAGGCCTTCTGGGACTCGGTGCCGGGCACGGAGAAGGAGGAGCTGCCCGCGGCGGGCGCGTTGGCGGCGCCGACGCCGGCGAGGGCGAGCAGCGCCACCCAGATCAGGACGACGAAGTGCCGTCGCCGGAAGGCGAACCGGCCGGTCCGGTAGAGGAACGTGGCCACGGGGGCGTACTCCCTGTCGGGTTCGGGGGCGGAGGTGGAGGGGCGCCGTCAGGGAGCGGGTGCGGCGGCGGGGGCGGACGCGGGGGCGGGAGGTCCGTCGGCGGGTGCGGGGCGGACGCCGAGCGCGGGCAGCACGACCGCGTCGAGGAAGGCCAGCAGGTAGGCCTGCGTGGGCGGCTCGCCCTCGAGCACCTGCCGGGTGACGAAGGCGCCCAGCAGCATCTGCAGGAGGTGGGGGAGCGCCGGGTTGTCCGCGCTGATCTCCCCGCGGTCGACGGCACGTCGCAGCAGGGCGTCCAGGCCCGAGCGCTCCGGCTGGACCATGACCTCGCGCAGGGCCCGCATCAGGTCGGGGTTGCCCTGCAGGGCCATGGTCAGGCCGCGCATGAGCGCGCACTGGCGCTCCATCCGCCGGTCGTCCACGAGGGTCAGCAGGGCACGGAGGTCGCCGCTGAGGCTCCCGGTGTCGACGTCACCGGCGCCGGCCGGCTGCTCGTGGTGCAGGGCCATGGCGACCAGCTGTGCCTTGCCGCCCCACTGCCGGTACAGGGTGGCCTTGCTGCAGTGGCCGCGGGTGGCGAGGGCGTCCATGGTCAGGGCCTCGTAGCCGACCTCGCGGAGCAGGTCGAGGGTGCTCGCGTAGACCGCGGCCTCGCGCTCCGGGGTGAGGCGGCTGCCGCGGCGGGCGGCGACCGGTGCGGTCATGAACCCTCTCCGTCCTGAACGAAACCGTTTCGTACTCCTCAGAGGCTAAGCTCCGGCTCGTCGAAACGAAACGGTTTCGTACGTGGCCTGCATCACGCCGCGAACGGGAACTCCCGGGGGGAACGCGCGCAAGGCACGTGAGAAGGGGAGCCCGGGGCCGGCCTCAGAAGGCGTAGCGGATGCGGAGCCACGGCGCGTGCTCCGCGGCGAGGTCCAGCAGCCGGCGCACGGACGCCGCCTTCTCCGCGGCGCGGTAGCGCACGTTGAGGTCCCCGTTCTGCGACCGCTTGGGCTCCTGCAATTCCGGGCGCCACAGCACCTCCTCGGCCCGGGGGTGCCAGCCCAGGTTCACCTCGTGCAGCCCGGCGTTGTGGGTGAGCATGATCACCTCGGCCGCCGCCTGGGCCTTCACCGCCGCCGGAAGGACGTCGTCCAGCCGCCGGAACAGCTCCGCCCACGCGTCCTGGCAGCCGGGCCGCACGACGACCGGCGACAGGTTGAAGTGCACCTCGTACCCGGCCTCGAGGAAGTCGCCCGCGGCGGCGATCCGTTCGGCCACCGGGCTGGTCCGGACGTCCAGCAGCCGGGAGTCCTCGGGCGGCATCAGGGAGAAGCGGATCCTGGTGCGTCCGCGCGGGTCGAGCAGCAGCAGGTCGGGGTTGACGAACTTGGTCGCGAAGGACGCCTTCGCCGTGGGCCAGTGCCGGAAGGCCGCCACGAGGTCGGCGGTGTTGTCGCCGATCAGGGCGTCCACCGAGCAGTCGCCGTTCTCGCCGACGTCGTACACCCACGCGCGCGGGTCGCACTGGTTGGGAGCGGGCTTGCGGCCCTGCTCCGCGACGTGCCGTGCGACGCGGGCGATGATCCGGTCGACGTTGGTGAAGGTGGTGACCGGGTTGGCGTAGCCCTTGCGACGCGGGACGTAGCAGTAGGCGCAGGCCATGGCGCAGCCGTTGGAGGCGCCGGGCGCGATCCAGTCGGCGGAGCGGCCGTTGGGGCGCACGGCCAGGGTCTTCTTCACCCCGAGGACGAGCGTCCCCGCCTTGATCCGCACCCAGCGCGCGGCGTTGCCCTCGTTGCCGTGCAGGCCCGGGATCCGCCAGTGCGACGGCACCTCGACCACCTCGGCGTCCGGGAAGCGGGCCAGGATCTCCCGCCCCCGCGGCGAGGCGGCCGCCTCCGGCTCGGCGTACACGGTGCGGACGTCCAGCAGGCGCGCCGCGGCGGGGGAGTCGCGGAAGGACGTGGGGGCCTGCGCCGTGTGCCGCGTGGGCAGGACGTCGTCGAGCGGGAACAGCCCTTCCGGTTCCGGTGCCATCATCCCGACCCTACCCGGACGGGCGGGGCCGTCGGCTCACACGGCACGCAGCGTCGCGGTCACCTCCCGGCCCGGCTGCAGGGTAAGTCCCGGGCGCGGCGGGATCTCGCCGGGGTCGACGTCCACGTGGAAGCGCCGGGCGAGCGTTGCCAGCACCAGCACCGCCTCCACCATTGCGAAGCGGGCGCCCAGGCAGGCCCGCGCGCCGCCGCCGAAGGGGAACCAGGCGTGGTCCGGCAGCGCGGCCGCCTCCTCCCCCTCCCACCGTTCGGGCCGGAACTCCCCGGGCGCGGGGAACCAGCGCGCGTCGCGGTGCGCGCTCCACTGGCTGGACCACAGCACGGTGCCCTCGGGAACCGGCCGTCCGTCGAGCACGGAGTCCGCCGTGGCGATCCCGGTCATCAGCCACACGGGAGGGTAGAGCCGCAGGGTCTCCTTGACGACCTGCTCCGTCCAGCTCAGTTCCTTGAGGTCGTCGAACCCCGGGTCGCGGTCGCCCAGCACCCGGGCGAGCTCGTCGGTGAGCCGCTCGCGCGCGGCGGGGTTCCGCGCGAGCAGGTACCAGGCCCAGGTGAGGGTGGTGCCCGTGGTCTCGTGGCCGCCGATGTAGAGCGTGACCGCCTCGTCGCGGACCTCCCGGTCGGTGAGCGGACGGCCCTCCTCGTCGACGGCCGCCAGCAGCCGGCTCAGCAGGTCGTCGCGCTCCTCGCCGCCGCGCCGCCGGGCCCCGGTGACCCGGGCCACCTCCGCGTCGATCACCTTCACCGCGGCCTTGAGCCGCCGACGGCCCGGCGTCGGGACCCACGGCGGCAGGAACAGGGTGATGCCCCGGAACTCGTCGCCGATGGCGCGCTGGGCGACGTCCATCGCCCGGCCGATCACGTCCTCCCGCCCCTCGGTGTCGGCGCCGAACAGGGTGCGCACCGCGATCCGCTGGGTGAGCGCCAGCATCTCCCGTCGCACGTCCAGGCGCCGGCCGGCCTGCCACCGCTCGCCGGTGGCCGCCGCGCACTCGGCCA
This sequence comes from Streptomyces sp. NPDC008238, assembly GCF_042956445.1. Lineage (NCBI taxonomy): Bacteria > Bacillati > Actinomycetota > Actinomycetes > Kitasatosporales > Streptomycetaceae > Streptomyces > Streptomyces sp. NPDC008238. Next base: position 237,288 of record NZ_JBIBGK010000001.1, read on the forward strand.
TCGTGCCCGCGTACGAACGCACCTGCCGAGGGCGCACGGCGGGCTGCACCAGCGCCCGCTTGCGGCGCCACGCGGGACCCTCGCTGGTGACGACGCCGTCCCCGAGCACCAGCTTGAAGGCCCAGCCGAGTTCGGGATGGCGGAAGACGGTCTCGACGCCGGTGAGCAACTCGCCGATGTGCTCGGGCCGGGAGAGGAACAGCGCGCGCTGCGGGCCGAGCCGCCAGCGCACCAGGTCGCCGTGGCCGCGCAGCCTGACGAAGAAGGCGAGCGGGTCGCGGGCGAAGGCCGGCAGGCTGCCGAGCAGCGGCAGCCCGCGCGGGCCGGGGACGGGCCGGACGCCTGCGGCGTCCTCGGGCTGTGCGGTGGTCTCCGCGGTCATGTCGTCCTGTCCTCGGGCTCGACGGCGGGGCACGGGCAGAGCGGTCCGCCCCCCAGCAAAGCGGCGCGGCGCGCCGTGCGCCAGGGGGCCTCGGGACGAGCCCCCCCGAAGCGCGTCGCCGGGCGGTCCGGACGGGCGGGGGTGACGGTGCTGCAGGACGTGAGTGCGGACCCACGGCGCCGCGGGGCGCTGTCATTCGGCTGACCCAACCGCCCCCTAGGGATTTTCGAGCTCACCCCGAGCAAGGCGCTCGAAACCGTTCAACACACGCCCGGACCCGGCATCCCTTAATACTCCAGCTGTAGATCGTGTGACCGCCACGGCCGCGCCGTCACCGGCCCCGACAACTCACGATGATCAAGGATGCCACCGCTATGAGTTGCCTCGGGCAGCCCGGGCAAGTTGTCGTTGGCGGCGACTACCTTTGCCGGTGTGACAGATGAGCTTCGTAAAGCGTTGATTCCCTTTCGTACAAGGGCCGTTGAGGTGGGCAGTGTGTTCCACAGCGTGGACCCGATACCGGCGGAGGAGGTGGACCGGTGGATCGGCCACGCCCGGCCTTGCGCGATCCTCAGGTTGGACGGAGAGGGGCCGGTCGCGGGGAGGTTCGGCGGGCCACTGCTGCTGCCCGCCGACGTCCCGGACCCCAGGCACCCGTACGTCGGGTACATCGACTTCGCAGCGTTGCCGAAGGGCTCGACGGACCTTCCTCTGCCGCCGGACGGACGCCTGCTGCTCTTCGCCGAGATCTGGGAGCTATGGGACGGCGACAACCGCGGCCATGCCGTCTATGTCCCGGCCGGCACCCCGGTGACAGAGCGCGACAGATATACCTGGACGGCCCACGGGGTCAACTACGTCGGCGAGTTCCGGGAGAACTTCGACAACTTCCCGCAGGGCGAGTTGAGAGTCACGGCCGAACCGGACCTGCCTGACCAATCACCTGACGGTTTCCCGCACCAGGACGGGCTCCAGGCTGTCTGGAGGGACGTCGCGGGCAGGAACCGGCATCTGCAGCTCGGCGGCTACGCGGCGTACCCGGACCCGCTGGAGGAGATCGTGAGCTGCGCTGTGCAGCAGGCCGAGCAAGGGCGGTGGGGCGGCGGTGAGCCGGTGTCGGGCGACCCCGAGGACTGGGTTGCGCTGGTTCACTGGGACGCGGATGTCGCAGACCGGGAAGGCACGAAAATGCAGTGGTCTATCCAGCGCGCGGACCTGGAGGCCGGTCGCTTCGACCGCACCTACGTGACCGGCTACTACAACCCCTGACCCGGCCGGCGAGCCTGTGACGTGACGAACGGTCACCGGCTCGCCGGGCCGTCAAGCCCTGCCGCAGCCCACCAGCGGCGGTCGGACACGGCGCGCCATGAATTCGGTCCTGATGGTGCGGAACGAGAGGCTGGCTGCGAGCTGGTCACTCGCCGGACTCCCCAGCGCGGGTCGCTGGGCGGAGCCCGCGCCCGGGTCTCCGCGTACCTGACCGAGGCCCTCGTTGTCCCGGGGGCGGTGTGGTTGATGTCGGTGGCAGCTGCTACGAATGCCGGCTTGACCGACGACGAGATCATCCACAGGATCCGAGAGCAGGATGCGGCTGGCGAGCTGCCGACACCCGGGCCGCCCGAGGCCGTGGCCGAGCTTGAGACCGCAGTGGGGCATCCGATGCCGCCACTCCTCAAGCGGATCTATCTCGAAGTCGCCGACGGTGGGTTCGGCCGCTGGGGCGAGGCTTTGTCCCTTACTGACACCACCCACAGCTTCAGCGACAGCGGTCGGCTGCTGGAGGAGTACTTGGGGGGCGCTCAATCCCCAACCACCCCAACCACCCGCCGTCTGTTGTACCGCTCCTGGCTAAATCTGCGAGCCTTGTTCTTCCGGCGCCGATTTTTCCGCCCCCAGCCATCACCCATCGCTACAGCACCTACGGGAATTAGCCACAATATGCCGAACAGAATTCCCGCAATGAAGGGGATGAGGTCGATCGGCATTAGCCATCTGAACCACAGGCCGCGGGCAGGTCACCCGCCAAATATTTGCGGATAGCTTGCGACGTTTCAGCAATCGATGACGAACGCAGTCGTCCCGCCTGATGGTGCGTTCGGGCGGACGACGTGTTCCATTAGCTATCCCGCCACCCCGATGCCGCCGGAACGGTGGATCGGAAACGGGCGACTCTCACTTACCTGCCGGAGTGTCCCACCCTAGAGCAATCGCACGATTGAAACGATCACTCCCACAATTCCACCGCACGCCATGAAAGCTCCACCCATCCTCTGAAACGAAAAGGATCTAGAGACGGATTCATTGTCGTCCGCCGACCGTCCAGAGAAAGCTTCGAACAAGCGGGCCGGAAGTCCTAGCACATTACCTGCCACGAACGCGCCAACGGATACCAGCGGAAAACTGAGCAGCAGCGCGATCCACGGATTTCCCCGGCGGTCAGCAGTCAGGTGCGAGACAGAGAGGGAGAACATGCGCAGCCCAATCTTGATCCATCAGGACCGGTCAGAATATTGAACCCCAGCCAAAGGTGACCAAGTGTGTGTCGCACCCCTGCCGCGATGCCTCCGCCGCCGACTGTAAGGGTTTTGAGACATCCACCGGTGTCGAACTTGCCCAGTGGGCTGATGATGTTCCCTCAAGCTTCTCCAGCGGTTACCGGAACGCTTGGACAATCTCCGGCATCAGCATCAGAGTGCCCACCACGACCCATCCAGCGCCGACAAGTCTCAAGGTTCCTGGGGTGGCGCGACCAGGCTGCATGTACTTCACCACAAAACCAAAGAAGCGATATGCAATACCTGCCGCGTTCATTGCGAAAAACAGCCCCACCAGAATTATGAGTGACGCACCGATATACAGAACCCAGATATCGCCATCATCTCCCGCTGTGCCGGCCGACAAGAAGATGCCCATCTGAGACCTCAATCATCCACGGCGGGCACACGGAAACCACCCCGTGCGCCCGCCGACATCGTCTTGGAACCAATCGCTCCGGGTTCGGTTGAAGCCTGTGTACAGGCGTCCCCGAGCCTCAACCCGAGACCGTACTCTACCGCGCCGACCTGGTTTCCTTGAGAGTTCTTGGTTTGCATCGCGGTTCCCGCAAATATCGGGTCCCTGGTTGTAGGAGCCGCCAACGTCGTACCCTGTGCCCGCAAATTCGATATATCGTCCCCGTTGCTTCGTATGCCGACCTTGGCCGAGACGCCGGCTTCCGGCTCACGGCCGAGGGGGAGGCCCGGTGGCGCGGTACGCGCCGGGGCGGCTGGTTAGGCTGAGCGCCGCGCCGGGCGCACGCCCGCCGTTCCGGTCACGGGACGGCGGGGCCGGTGACGGCGCGGCCGTGGCGGTCGAAGGGCCAGGCGTTGGGCGTGCAGCCGTGGAGGCCCTTGATCTGCTGCATCATCGCCGGTGCGGGGCGCCCGGGGCCGGGGCAGCCGCGGTGACCGCGGCCGAGGCGGTGGCCCACCTCGTGGTTGATGATCAGGGCGCGGTACTCGGCCGGGCGGCCCTTGTAGTAGGGGCTGAGCAGCACCCAGCGCTTGAGGTTGACGACGACGTCCTTGCCGCCGCTGCAGTTCACCTCGCCGCCGGTGTCCAGGCCGTACTTCGCGCACAAGTCGTCCGTGGTGTCCGGGGTGGCCAGGCGCACGAGGAAGTCGTACGGCGGCGCGTCGACGCGCCGGAAGGCGGCGCCGGCCCTCGTCCAGCCGCGTTTGTCGGCGAGTATGCGGTCCACCTCGGCGGCCACCGAGGCGGCGGTGAACCCGGTGCCGTCCTCGACCTCCACGCCGTACCGCAGCAGGGGGCCGTGCCCGATGGTCCGCGAGGTGCCGGGGGCCTCGGTGAACCGGCCGTCGCCGTGTTCCGGCACCCGGGCCGGCCTGTGCGTCGGGGTCGCGGTCGGTGCCGTGGCGGTCGTCGGCGTGGATGCCGTGTACGGCACGGCGGAGGCGGCCGGTCCGTGCTGGGCGGCCGCGGGGGCCGTCCGCCCGCCGGCGTCCCGCCCGGCCAGCATGGCGCACAGTCCCACGGCGCAGACGGCCAGGACCGCGAGGACGGTGAGGCGCGACGCCGTCAGGCGCCGCCGGGGCCTGGTCGCGCGACGCTGCTCGGTGCGGATGCGTGTCATGCGTCGCACTCCCCACGGGCGCCCGGTCCGGACGTCCGCCGCGGCGCTCGCCCGGTCGTCGCGTCCGTGCGTGTCTCCTCGTCCTCGACGACCGGCATCCGCACGTTCCACCAACCCCACTCGCTCTGTCGTTCCGGGACCCGCGCAGGTCAGGGGCGGGTCCGGCCTTCCAGTATGCGGGGGCGGCGGGAGGGTCGGGCGAGCCCTCAGCCCCGGCGCGACGCCGCCAGCCGGGCGGCGGCGCTGTCGAGCAGCATGTCGAGGGCGGTGGGGTAGGCGCTGCGGTTCATCCGGGCGACCAGCAGGTCCGCGGTGGCCGCGATGTGCGGGTGGGTCCGTGCCGGGAGGTGCGCGTACGTCTCCCGCCACACGTCCCGGTCGGCGGCCCGGGCGGCCTCGGGGAGGGCCAGGGTCGCCGCGTCCAGCGCCGCGAAGGCCAGGGCCTGGTCGATGTGGGCCTGGTAGATCGCCACCGCGGCGGGGTCGGGGAACCCGGCGGTGCGCAGGACGCCGAGGACCGCCTCGTCGGCCGCCGTCTCGTGGGCCCGGCCGGAGACCCGGCTGGCGGTGAGCACCGCCGCCTGGGGGTGGGCGAGGTACGCGGTGTGGATGCGCATCCCCAGGTCGCGCAGGTCGGTGCGCCAGCCGCCGGTGGGCCGCCAGCCCTCCATCGCCCGGCCCATGAGGTCGTCCGCGATGGCCAGGGTGAGGTCGTCCATGCCGCGGAAGTACCGGTAGAGCGTGCTCGGGTCGGCGCCGAGCGCGGTGCCCAGCCGCCGCACGGTGAGCCCGGCGGGGCCGTGCTCGTGCAGCATGCGCAGCGCGGTGTCGACGATCAGCCGGTGCGAGAGCACCGCCCCGTTCCTGGTGGGGCGGCGGCGCCGGCGTGCCGCCTCCTCGACGACCTTCTTGGGCACGAGGCCCTCCCTTCCCGGCGTGCGTCCTTATGCCAACACCATTGACCATACGGTGACGGGCGGCGTTTCATCCCTGGGCAGAGGCGCCTCCGCCTCGGAACGGAGAGTTGTCAGCCATGCGTGTACTGCTCGTGGGAGCCGGCGGGGTGGGTACCGCCATCGCCCGGATCGCCGCCCGTCGCCCGTTCTTCGAGGCCATGGTCGTCGCCGACCGGGACCTCGTCCGCGCCGAGGCGGCCGTGGCGTCCGTGGCGTCCGCGGACGGCGGCGGCCGGTTCTCCGCCGCCCGCGTCGACGCCTCCGACCAGGCGGCGGTCGGCGCGCTGCTCGCCCAGGAGCGCTGCGACGTCCTGCTCAACGCCACCGACCCGCGCTTCGTGATGCCCCTGTTCGGCGCGGCCCTCGCCGCCGGCGCCGACTACCTGGACATGGCCATGTCGCTCTCCCGCCCGCATCCGGAGCGCCCCTACGAGGAGTGCGGGGTCAAGCTCGGCGACGCCCAGTTCGAGCGGGCCGCCGAATGGGAGCGGGCCGGCCGGCTGGCCCTGGTCGGCATGGGCGTGGAGCCGGGCCTCTCGGACGTCTTCGCCCGCTACGCCGCCGACGAACTGTTCGACGCGATCGAGGAGATCGGGGTGCGCGACGGGGCGAACCTGACCGTCGAGGGCCACGACTTCGCACCGTCGTTCAGCATCTGGACCACGATCGAGGAGTGCCTGAACCCGCCGGTGGTGTACGAGGCCGGACGCGGCTGGTTCACGACCCCGCCCTTCAGCGAGCCGGAGGTCTTCGACTTCCCCGAGGGCATCGGCCCCGTCGGTTGCGTGAACGTCGAGCACGAGGAGGTGCTGCTGATGCCGCGCTGGGTCGACGCGGGGCGCGTCACCTTCAAGTACGGCCTGGGGGAGGAGTTCATCGGCACGCTCAGGACCCTCCACCAGCTCGGCCTGGACCGCACCGAGCCCGTCCAGGTGCCGAGCGGCGGGGGATCCGTCCTGGTCAGCCCGCGGGACGTGGTGGCCGCCTGCCTGCCCGACCCGGCGACGCTGGGCGAGCGCATGCACGGCAAGACCTGCGCCGGCACGTGGGTGAAGGGGACGAAGGACGGCCGGGCGCGCGAGGTGTACCTGTACCACGTCGTCGACAACCAGTGGTCGATGCGCGAGTACGGCTCGCAGGCCGTCGTCTGGCAGACGGCCGTCAACCCCGTGGTGGCGCTGGAGTTGATGGCCGCGGGCACCTGGGCGGGCATCGGTGTCCTCGGCCCCGAGGCCTTCGCCCCGCGGCCGTTCCTCGACCTGCTGACCTCCTACGGCGCCCCGTGGGGCGTGCGCGAGTCCTGACGTGTGGTCAGCCGTCGGCAGGTGAGCCGGCCAGGTGATCTGTCGGCCGGGTGATCAGCCGGTCAGCCAGCCGGCGATGGCCGCGGTGATGGGCTGCCCCGTCGCCAGCTCGACGAAGCCGAACTGACCGCCCTGGTTGCACTCCAGGAACCACCAGGTCCCGTCGGTGTCCTCGGCGAAGTCGAAGGCGCCGTAGGCGAGTCCGGCCGCGGTCATGTACTCCCGCACCGAGCGCGCGATGCGCACCGGCGGCTGCACGGGTTCCCAGTCCACGTCCGCGGGGCTGCCGAAACGGCCGTCCACCTGGTCGGGACCGGACTTCTTGCGGGCCGCGAACAACTCCGTCCCGACACAGGTCAGGCGGATGTCGGCGGCCTTGGGTATGTACTGCTGCAGCAGCGTCGGCCCGGCCGCGACCGCGGAGAAGTCGGCGTCCGGGGCGACCAGCGTGGTCGGCAGCGCCATCGGCGGATCGCCCGGGTGCGTGCCGGAGACCGACTTGACGACCAGCTGCGGGTGCTGCTCGGCGAACTCCCGTGCCGCCTGCGGGAAGGTGGTGATGAGCGTGGCGGGGACCGCGAACCCCGAGTGGTGCGCGGTGAACAACTGCCACGGCTTGTAGCGGGCCTGCGTCGCGGCGGCCGGGTGGTTCATCCACCGGGCCCGGACGCAGCGCAGCGCCCCGTACAGTGCCGCGCCGGCCTCGGCGGTCAGCCACTCGGACTGCTCCACCGCGCCCGCGCCGGGTGTGCCGGGTCTTCGTATCCACAGGGAGCGCACGCTGTCCATGCTCACCATGCGCTCCTGGACCGAGAGGTACCCGCGTACGTCACCGCGTACGTACTCGGCCGACATGGACACCTCGCCGGGCAGGTCCGCAGGGTCCAGGCGGACCACCGGCGTCCCGCGGTCGTGCAGCGCGGCCACCACCAGGTCGGCTGTCACGTCCTCGGGAGAGGTGAGGATCAGGACGGTCATCGGGTTCGGGGTGCTCAGTCGTCGAAGTGCGTCTTGGAGCCGGCGGTGGAGACGGTGGCGGCCGTGGCGAGCAGCAGCGCGCGGTCGGTGATGACGGGGCGGCCGTCGGGGAGCACGTTCAGCTGCAGGGCGGAATCGTAGGTGTACGGCGCTACAAATGTTTCGGGTGTGGCCGGTCGGGCATGAATCAGCGCGAACGGTCGCATGGCTTCTCCTCACTTCTCCTGCGCGTCGGGCAGCAACCAGCTCCAGCGCCCAACTGCGGCCCTACGTATGAGACTCACGTGGTGCCCTGAACCGTTCCCTGTTACTGCTGTGACGCAGGTAACTATACGTGCCTGAAGTGCATCGGTTCGCTACGCAGAGTGACACGGTGACTCTCTTTCGTAGGTGTCGCCCGGGGGCACCTGTGTTCGGGTACCCGCTGCGCGGCCGAGGTTGCACTCCGTCACGGAGTTCGGCGCCCGCGCTCCTCCTCCAGCGCCAGCACCTCGGGCAGGTTCCCCAGCCGCTCCAGAGCCCGAACCGCCCTCGCCGTACGGTGGTTGGCGGCGAGCAGATCGCGGTGCCGGTGCACGAAGGACCAGTAGCCGGTCGTGTACGGGCAGGCGCGCTCGCCCGTCCGTTCGGCGGGCCGGTAGGCGCAGCCGTCGCACAGGTCGCTCATGCGGTGGATGTAGGCGCCCGCCGAGGTGTACGGCTTGGTCGTCATCAGCCCGCCGTCCGCGTACTGGGACATCCCGACCACGTTCGGCGCCATCACCCAGTCGTGGCCGTCGACGAAGCATCGGTGGAACCAGTCCGTCAACTCCGCCGGGTCCCAGCCCTGTTGGAGTGCGTGGCTGCCCAGCACCATCAGCCGGGGGATGTGGTGGGTCCAGCCCGTGTCCCGGACCTGGGCCAGCACCGTCGACAGGCAGCGGGCCCGCACCGCGTCCGCGTCCAGTTCCAGGAACCACCGCGGCAGTCGCGTGTGGTGATCCAGCGCGTTGCGCTGCCGGTAGTCCGCGCCGAAGTGCCAGTAGACCTGCTGCACGTACTCCCGCCATCCGGCGACCTGCCGGACGAAGCCCTCCACGCTGTTCAGCGGCGCCTCACCGCTGCGCAGGGCGCGTTCCGCCCGCTCGACGCACTCGGCGGGGTGCAACAGCCCCAGGTTCAGGGGGGCGGAGAGCAGGCTGTGGCTCATCACCGGGTCCCCGGCCAGCATCGCGTCCTCGTACCGGCCGAAATCCGGCAACCGGTGCGCCACGAAGGCGCGCAGCGCCGCCAGCGCCTCGTGCCGGGTCGCGGGGAACAGCCGCGGGCCGTCGCGTCCGACGAAGCGGACCAGGCCCTCGCGCTCCCAGCGGTCCAGGTCGCGCCGGACCTCCTCGTCGATCTCGTCCTCGCGCGGCCGCCACGGCGGCGGCACCCCGAGGTCGTCCCGGTCGCGCGGCGGCGGCTCCCGGTTGTCGTGGTCCAGGTTCCAGCGGCCGCCCGCCGGTTCGCCGCCGTCCATCAGCAGGTCGTGGGACCGGCGCACCCAGCGGTAGAAGTCCTCCAGCAGCAGGCGTCCGCCGCGGCGCCCTTCGAGCCAGCCGGCGAAGTCCTCGCGCGACACCAGGAATCCCCGGTCCGGCAGGACCTCGACCTGGTCCAGCCCCTCCACCAGGCGCAGCGCGGCCCGCGAGGCCGGCCGGGACACTGTCACCCGCGCGTCGCCGACCGCCTCGCGCAGCCCCTCGCGGTAGGTCGCGGCCCGCACGTAGCGCACCCTGTCGCCGAGTTCCGCCGCCCGGTGCCGCATCGCCGACAGCACGAGGTGTGCCTTGGCGCGGTGCGAGCGGCGCCGGGCGAACGCCGAGCGTGCCTCGATCATCACCACGGGGACGCCGCGGCCGAGGAAGTGCGGCCCCAACTGGTCGCCGAAGAGCCAGTGCGGACGTGGCGCCATAAGGGGTACCTCCGGGGCGTGTGCGGCGGGACGTAACGGGATGTTCCGGGCGGGGACATCCTTCATCACGCCGGCGGCCGGCGCCCGCAACGGCGCCCGTGGCGGCCCGCCGGTGTCGCCGTACCGTGCCCTACCCCGCACCCTCCTCCGTGCGCCCGGGCCGGTCAGCCCCGTGCGGCGCCGGAAGGCGGGGTGACGTCGCGCCGCCAGCGGGTCTCGCCGTCCACGACGACGGACGTGGGCGCCAGGCCCGCGGCGGCCGCGACCGCCCCGGAAGCCCCGTGCTCCGGGTGGACGTGGGCGATCACGTGGCCGACCGGGAGCGTCGTGAGCCATCTGACCAGGGCGACGGCCGCCTCGGTGGCGATGCCGCGGCCCTGCCACGGCGTGCCGACCACCCAGGCGACCTCCGCGACCGTGCCGTCAGGGGTGTCCCACCCCACCGTGGCCTGCACGGTGCCGGCGAGGCGGCCGTCCTCGCGGAGCCGGAGCACCCAGTTCCACCAGGAGACCGCGGGGTCCCCTGAGCCGGCGACCAGGCGCGTGTAGCGGGCGCGCAGGCCCGGCGCGTCGTACGGGGTGCCGCCGGTGAACTCGTGGAGCCCGGGGTCGGAGAGCACGTCGGCCATCTCCTCCGCGTGCTCCACCCGCAGCGGTTCGAGCAGCAGCCGCGGCGTGGTGATCGCCTCCGGCCCCGCGGGCCGCCCGGGCGGCATCATCGCGGCATCCCGAAGAGGCGTACGGCGTTGCCGTGCAGGACGCCCCGCGTCCACGCGTCGCCCAGCTCCAGCCGCGTCAGCGCCCGCAGCGCGTGCAGGTACGCGTACGGGATGTTGGGGAAGTCGCTGCCGAACAGCACGCGTTCGCCGAGGTCGGCCAGCCGCTTGCGCTCCGGGGGCGGGAAGGGCGCGGCGGCCTCGCTGAAGTCCGTGAACGCCATCGTGGTGTCCAGGTGCACGCCCTCGTACCGCTCGGCGAGGTCCAGGAACGCCCCGTACTCGGGCATGCCCATGTGCGCGACGACCAGCCGCAGCCGGGGGTGCCGGGCCAGCAGCCGGGCGATCGGGCCGGGACCCGTGTGCCGGCCGGGGACGGGACCCGAGCCGCAGTGGGTGACGACGGGGACGCCGGCGTCTGCGAGCAGCCCCCAGACGGGGTCGAGCAGCGGGTTGTTGGGGTCGAAGGCCCCCACCTGCACGTGGCACTTGAAGACCCGGGCGCCGGCCTCCAGGGCCTGCCGGACGTAGCCGGGCGCCTCCGGCTCCGGGAAGAAGGTCGCCGTGTGCAGGCAGTCGGGCGTCCGGGCGGCGAAGTCCGCGGCCCAGGCGTTCAGCCAGGCGGCCATCGCCGGCTTGTGCGGGTAGAGCATCGAGGTGAAGGCGCGAACCCCGTACGCCCGCAGCGTGGCCACCCGCTCCTCCTCGCCGGTGCGGTACGCGATCGGCCACGGCCGGCCCGTGAGCGGGCCGGCGGAGTCGAAGTACGCCCAGACCTTGGCGAGCACGCGGTCCGGCATGAAGTGCGTGTGCACGTCCACGATCCCCGGCAGGCCCAGGCCCTGCCAGAGCTCCCTCACCCGTACGGCGTCGTCCGGCGGGCCTGCGTCCGTCACCTCTGCCACTGTGCCTCCTCCATGGTGGTGATCCTCACACGAACCGCGGCCCGCCGGGGCTGCGGCCCTTGTCAACGGCATCGCGCATCCATAGCATCGCCAGTGTTACAGCAATACTGTCATGCTCGCCGTGAAGCCGGAGGCCCCCGATGACCGAGGCGCGAACGCGACCGCGGGAGGCGTCCGAGGCGTCCACCGCGGGCGGGCCGCTCACCGGTGTGCGCGTGGTGGAACTGGCCGGGGTCGGCCCAGCCCCGTTCGCCGCCATGCTCCTCGGCGACCTCGGCGCCGACGTCGTCCGCGTCGACCGGCCCGGCGGCTCCCGGCTCGGCATCGACCCGGCGCACGACGTCACCAACCGCAACAAGCGCTCCGTGGTAGCCGACCTCAAGAGCGAGGAGGGCGTACGGCTGGTCCTGGACCTGGCCGCCCGCGCCGACGTCCTGCTGGAGGGCAACCGCCCCGGCGTCGCCGAACGTCTGGGCGTCGGCCCGGCCGACTGCCACGCCCGCAACCCCCGCCTCGTCTACGGCCGCATGACCGGCTGGGGCCAGGACGGGCCGCTCGCCCCGCGCGCCGGGCACGACATCGGCTACATCGCCGTCGCCGGGGCCCTCGGGATGATCGGCCCCGGCGACGGACCGCCCGCGATCCCGGCCAACCTGCTCGGCGACTACGCCGGGGGCTCCCTCTACCTGGTCACCGGGGTGCTCGCCGCCCTGCACCACGCCCGGACCACCGGCACAGGCCAGGTCGTCGACGCGGCGATCGTCGACGGTGTCGCCCACCTCGGCGCGATGATCCGCGGCATGGCCGCCGCCGGCGGCTGGCAGGACCGGCGGGGCGTCAACCTGCTGGACGGCGGCTGCCCCTACTACGCCGTCTACGAGACGGCCGACGGCGGATGGATGGCCGTCGGCGCCCTGGAGCCCGCCTTCTACGCCGAGTTCGCCCGGTTGCTCGGCCTCCCCGAGGACGCGCCGGACCGGGGCGACCTCGGACGCTGGGACGAACTGCGCGCGGTGATCGCGGCCCGCTTCAGGTCCCGTACCCGCCAGGAGTGGACGGAGGTCTTCGAGGGCAGCGACGCCTGCACGGCGCCGGTGCTGTCGCTGGCCGAGGCCGCGGCCCATCCCCACCTGGCGGCCCGCGGCACCTTCGCCGGCCCCGGCGGCGTCACCCAGCCCGCCCCCGCCCCGCGCTTCTCCGTCACCCCCGGCGCGCTGCGGCGACCGCCCGCCCTGCCCGGCGCGCACACCGCGGAGGTCGCCCGCGACTGGGACCTCCCGGTGCCGCGGGCGGTCGCGCCCGCCGCCGCGACGCCCGTCACCTCCCTCGTCGAGCGGGCCGCGGACCGGCTCCCGTAGCCGGGCCAGCGGCGGAAGGCAGGCACCAGCATGCAGCGCGAGCTCTTCACGGCCGAGCACGAGGCGTTCCGGGCTACCGTCAGGGCCTTCCTGGCCAAGGAGGTGCTGCCGCACCACGAGCGCTGGGAGAAGGCCGGCATCGTCGACCGGGAGGCCTGGCTCGCCGCCGGCCGCCAGGGCCTGCTCGGCCCCGCGGTGCCCGAGGAGTACGGCGGCGGGGGCAACGACGACTTCCGCCACGCGGTCGTGCTGGCCGAGGAGTTCGCCCGCGCCGGTGCGCACGGGCTCGCCCTGGGCCTGCACAACGACATCGTCGGCCCCTACCTGACGGGACTGGCCACCGAGGAGCAGAAGCGGCGCTGGCTGCCGGGATTCTGCAGCGGCGAGACCATCACGGCCATCGCCATGACCGAACCCGGCGCCGGCTCCGACCTGCAGGGCATCCGCACCACCGCCACGGACGCGGGCGACGCCTGGATACTCGACGGCTCCAAGACCTTCATCTCCAACGGGATCCTCGCCGACCTCGTGGTGGTCGTCGCCCGCACCACCCCCGAGGGCGGTGCGCGCGGGCTGAGCCTGCTCGTGGTGGAACGCGGCATGCCCGGCTTCGAGCGCGGCCGCAACCTCGACAAGATCGGCCAGAAGGCCCAGGACACCGCCGAACTCTTCTTCCACCAGGTGCGGGTGCCCAAGGAGAACCTGCTGGGCACCGAGAACCAGGCCTTCCTCCACCTCATGGCCAACCTCGCCCAGGAGCGGCTCACCATCGCCATTGCCGCGGCGGCCGCCGCCGAGCACCTGCTGGAGCTCACCACCACCTACGTCAAGCAGCGCGAGGCCTTCGGCCGGCCGCTCGCCCGGCTGCAGCACGTACGGTTCGAGATCGCCGAGATGGCCACCGAATGCGCCGTCACCCGCACCTTCGTCGACCGCTGCGTGGGCGAGCACACGGCGGGCCGCCTCGACGCGGTCCACGCGTCGATGGCCAAATGGTGGGCGACGGAACTGCAGAAGCGGGTCACCGACCGCTGCCTGCAACTGCACGGCGGCTACGGCTACATGCGCGAGTTCCCGATCGCCAGGGCCTTCACCGACGGGCGCGTCCAGACCATCTACGGCGGTACCACGGAGATCATGAAGGAGATCATCGGCCGTTCGCTGCTCGGCTGACCACCGCGGCCCCGTCCCGCCCCACCCCACAGACCCACCCGGACCCTGCCCACACCGGCACCCTCACCGAAAGGCACCCGACGTTGAGCACCGACGCCTACGTCTACGAGGCCATCCGCACCCCGCGCGGGCGCGGCAAGGCCAACGGCTCCCTGCACGGCACCAAGCCCATCGACCTGGTCACCGGGCTCATCGACGAACTGCGCCGCCGCCTGCCCGGCCTGGACCCGGCCGCGATCGACGACATCGTGCTCGGCGTCGTCACCCCGATCGGCGACCAGGGCTCCGACATCGCCAAGACCGCCGCCATCGCCGCCGGGCTGCCCGAGACCGTGGCCGGCGTCCAGGAGAACCGCTTCTGCGCCTCCGGTCTGGAGGCCGTCAACATGGCCGCCGCCAAGGTCCGTTCCGGCTGGGAGGACCTCGTCCTCGCGGGCGGTGTCGAGTCGATGTCCCGCGTCGCGATGGGCTCCGACGGCGGCGCCTGGGCCATGGACCCGATGACCAGCTACACCACGGGTTTCGTGCCGCAGGGCGTCGGGGCCGACCTCATCGCCACCATCGAGGGCCTCAGCCGCCACGACGTCGACACCTACGCCGCCGAGTCGCAGGCCCGCGCCGTCGAGGCGTGGAAGGAGGGCCGCTTCGACCGCTCCGTCGTCCCCGTCCTCGACCGCAACGGCCTGGTCGTCCTCGACCGCGACGAGCACATCCGCCCCGGCACCACCGCCGAGAGCCTGGCCGGGCTCAAGCCGTCCTTCGCCACGATCGGCGAGGCGGGCGGTTTCGACGCCGTCGCGCTGCAGAAGTACCACTGGATCGAGCGGATCGACCACGTCCACCACGCGGGCAACTCGTCCGGCATCGTGGACGGCGCCGCCCTGGTGGCCATCGGCAACCGCGAGACGGGGGAGCGCTACGGACTGACCCCGCGCGCCCGCATCGTCTCCGCCGCGGTGTCCGGCTCGGACCCCACCATCATGCTCACCGGCCCCGCCCCCGCCTGCCGCAAGGCACTCGCCAAGGCCGGGCTGACCGTCGACGACATCGACCTCGTCGAGATCAACGAGGCCTTCGCCGCCGTCGTCCTGCGCTTCATGCGCGAGATGGGCCTGAGCCACGACAAGGTCAACGTCAACGGCGGCGCCATCGCGCTCGGCCACCCCCTCGGTGCCACCGGCGCCATGATCCTGGGCACCCTGGTCGACGAACTGGAGCGCCGCGACCAGCGGTACGGACTCGCCACGCTGTGCGTCGGCGGCGGCATGGGCATCGCCACCGTCGTCGAACGCCTCTGACACCCCCGTCCCGTCCCGCTTCACCCGCTACGGAGCCGACCGAACATGAGCGCACTTCCGACGAACACCACCATCCGCTGGGAACAGGACGAGACCGGGGTCGTCACGCTCGTCCTCGACGACCCGAACCAGTCCGCGAACACCATGAACCAGGCCTTCAGGGAGTCCCTGCGGGCCGTCGCCGACCGCCTGGAGGCGGAACGCGACGCCGTCCGCGGCGTCATCGTCACCTCCGCGAAGAAGACCTTCTTCGCGGGCGGCGACCTCAAGGACATGATCAAGGCGGGTCCCGAGGACGCCCCGCAGATCTTCGAGGCCGGCACGGGCATGAAGCGCGACCTGCGCCGCATCGAGACCCTCGGCAAGCCCGTCGTCGCCGCGATCAACGGCGCCGCCCTCGGCGGCGGTTACGAGATCGCGCTCGCCTGCCACCACCGGGTCGCGCTCGACGCCCCCGGCTCGAAGATCGGGCTCCCCGAGGCGACGCTCGGCCTGCTCCCCGGCGGCGGCGGGGTGGTCCGCACGGTGCGGCTGCTCGGCATCACCGACGCGCTGCTGAAGGTGCTGCTGCAGGGCAACCAGTACGAGCCGCGGCGCGCCCTGGAGAACGGCCTGGTCCACGAGGTCGCGACCGACCGCGACGACATGCTCGCCAAGGCGCACGCCTTCATCGACGCCCACCCCGAGTCCGCGCAGCCCTGGGACGTCAAGGGCCACCGCATCCCCGGCGGCACCCCCAGCACCCCCGCGTTCGCCGCCAACCTGCCCGCCTTCCCGGCGAACCTGCGCAAGCAGCTCGCCGGCGCCCCCTACCCGGCGCAGCGCAACATCCTGGCCACCGCCGTGGAGAGCGCCCAGGTCGACGTCGACACCGCCTTCGCCATCGAGGCCCGCTACTTCACCGAGCTGGTGACCGGCCCGATCGCGAAGAACATGATCCAGGCCTTCTTCTTCGACATGCAGGCCGTCAACTCCGGAGCCAGCCGCCCCAAGGACGTCCCGGCCCGCACCGTCACCAAGGTGGCCGTGCTCGGCGCCGGCATGATGGGCGCCGGCATCGCCTACTCCTGCGCCAGGGCCGGCATCGAGGTCGTCCTGAAGGACGTCAGCGCCGAGGCGGCGGAGCGCGGCAAGGCGTACTCCGCGGGCCTCCTCGACAAGGCCCTGGCCCGGGGCCGCACCACCCAGGACAAGCGGGACGAACTGCTCGCCCGGATCCACCCCACCGCCGACCCGCAGGACCTGGCGGGCTGCGACGCCGTCATCGAGGCGGTCTTCGAGGACCCCGCCCTGAAGCACAAGGTCTTCCAGGAGATCGAGGGCGTCGTCGCCCCCGACGCCCTGCTGTGCTCCAACACCTCCACCCTGCCCATCACGCTCCTCGCGGAGGGCGTGCAGCGCCGCGAGGACTTCATCGGCCTGCACTTCTTCTCGCCGGTCGACAAGATGCCGCTGGTCGAGATCATCAAGGGCGCCCGCACCGGCGACGAGGCGATCGCCCGCGCCTTCGACCTGGTCCGGCAGATCCGCAAGACCCCGATCGTCGTCAACGACTCGCGCGGCTTCTTCACCTCGCGCGTCATCGGGCACTTCATCAACGAGGGCGTCGCGATGGTCGGCGAGGGCGTCGACCCCGCCACCGTGGAGCAGGCCGCCGCCCAGGCCGGCTACCCGGCCAAGGTGCTCTCCCTGATGGACGAGCTGACGCTCACCCTGCCCCGGAAGATCCGCGAGGAGTCGCGGCGGGCGGTGGAGGAGGCCGGGGGCAGTTGGCGGCCGCACCCCGCCGACGCCGTCGTCGACCGCATGGTCGAGGAGTTCGGACGCACCGGACGCAGCGGCGGCGCCGGCTTCTACGACTACACGGACGGCAAGCGGGCCGGCCTGTGGCCCGGACTGCGCGAGCACTTCACCGAGCCGGAGGCGGCGGCCGTACCCTTCGAGGACCTCAAGGAGCGCATGCTCTTCGTCGAGGCCCTGGACTCCGTGCGCTGCCTGGAGGAGGGCGTCCTCACCTCCGTCGCCGACGCCAACATCGGCTCCGTCCTGGGCATCGGCTTCCCCGCCTGGACCGGTGGCGTCCTGCAGTACGTCAACGGCTACCCCGGTGGCCCAGCCGGCTTCCTCGCCCGCGCCGAGCAGTTGAGGGCCGCCTACGGGGAGCGCTTCGCGGCACCGGAGCTGCTGGTGCGCAAGGCCGAGCGGGGCGAGACCTTCACCGACGGCTGACCCGACCGACCGGCGCCGCGGCCCCCGCACCGGGGGCCGCGGCGCCGCCGTCACTCCTCGCCGCGCCCCCGGTCGCCGAGCCCGGCGGCCGTGGCCCGCAGCTCCTCGGCGAGCGACCGCTGGAAGGCCGTGACCAGGGCCTGGACGACCATCGGCTGCAGGTCGTCGGTGAGCCCGCGCATCCGGGCCCGCTCCTCCGGCGCCGGGCGCCCGGCCACGTACGGTTGCCAGACCTCCTGCTGGAACAGCCGATGCAGCTCGTGGGCGACCGCGCGGGCGTGCTTCAGCACGATCTCCCGGGTGGCGAGCAGCGTCTCCAGCGGGATCGGCACGTCCAGCAGGCGCACGCCCAGGTGCAGCAGCGCCGGATTCACCAGCAGCACCCTGGGGTCCGTGGTGGGGTGCAGCACGCCCATGGCCGCGAGCCGGTCCAGGTCGCCTCCGCTCAGCGGCCGGCCCGCCCGCTGCTCCAGCCCTTCACGGGCCAGTTCCTCCGCGGCGTCCGGCATCCACGTCGCCACCAGCGCCCGGTGCAGCGCGAGGTCCTCGGGGGTGATGTCGGCGGGCAGTTGGTCCAGGTAGCGGCCGATCGCGGCGAGCGTCAGGCCCTGCCGCTGCAGCTCCTCGATCAGCGCCAGCCGGGCGAGGTGGTCGGGACCGTACAGACCGATGCGGCGGGTGCCCAGTTCGGGCGGCGGCAGCAGGCCCTTGGCGCTGTAGAAGCGGATCGTGCGGACCGTCGTACCGGACCGTGCCGCCAGCTCGTCCACCGTCAGGCGCGGCTCCTCGGCCGCCGGCGCGGTCTGCCGGGCGGGGGACTGCGTCATGCGCCGGATCTCGCTCTCTGCCTCGCCGCGCTGGTCATGACACCAGTATGACCGGTCGGGGTCCTCAGCCGGGGCCGCGCGGGCCCGGAGGCGGCGCCCGACGACCGTGCGCCGGTCCCGTGCGGCTGTGCCTCCGGGGCACGTGTGCCGCCGTCGGCGATGCACGGACGGTGCGGCGTGATCCCGCGGCGGCCGGCGGGCGGTGCCGGGACGACCCGGCGAGGCTGTCGAACTCGGGTCGCGTGCCGCGCCCGTCGCGGAAGCCGGTCGACGACACGCGTGCGGCGTGATCCCGTGAGGGTCGTCGGACGTGGGGCTCAGGACTCCGCGGGGCGGCGGGAGTGGGGGTCGGCGTCGAGGGCGGCCGCGAAGTGCGCCGCGAGGCCCGTGACCTTGACGACCCGCAGCAACTGCGGCGGCAGGGAGGTCAGCCGCAGGGCCGTGCCCGCGGCCGACGTCCTGCGCAGGGCGACGATCAGCGCGGACAGGCCCGAGGAGTCGCACACGGCGACCCCGGACAGATCGAGGACCAGCTCCGCGGGCGCGTCGCCGGGGGAGAGTTCGCCCGACACGGCGTCCAGCAGGTCCGGCGCGGTCTCGTGGTCGAGGTCCCCGGTGACGCGGAGGACCACGGTGCCCGGGCCGGTGCCGGTGCCGGGGCCGGGGCGCTCGGTCGTCAGGTGCAGGGGTGGCAGGTGCGAGTGCGTCATGCGGTGTTCGCCGGCCGCTCCGGGCCGGTCACCTCCTCCGTCCCTCGGATCGCGGCGACGCCCGACGCGATGAGCGCGAGCGCCCGGGGGAAGTCACGCAGGCTCGTGGCCATCAGCTCCAGGCTCACGGTCAGCGCGGTCGCCGGAACCCCGCGGGCCGCGAGGATCCGCGCGGTCCAGACGAGGAAGTCCCCGAACAGCTCCGCGTCGTCGACGTACAGCGCGGCCGCCAGATGGTCGGCGATGTGGCCCAGGTCCTCGGCGGTGCGGTCGAGTTGGTGCCCGGTGTACGAGCGGCTCGCCGGGAGGACGCCGGGCAGCGCTTCCATGGTCCCGGCGACGAGCCGGGACCTGGCCCGTACCACCAGGGTGTACTCGTCGTCGGCGAGGTGGGCGAGGGTCTCGTGCGGCTGCCGCATCTGCGGCGGCCAGGCCGACGCCAGCCGGTCTGCCGCGTCCGGGGCCGACGCCGCCCAGGCGTCCGCGCCGAGCCGGAACGCGTACCGGCCGTCGCGGCCGAAGCCCCGGCCGCCCGCCAGCACCGCCACGCCCGCCGCCTGGCAGGCGGTGATCGTGGCGTGCGCCTTGGGCAGCCGTACGCTGAGCGACGAACTCAGCGCCACGGCGTCGGGGCCGGTCTCGTGCAGGTGCGCCACCAGGTGCCGGGCCGGCACGTGGGCGCCCAGGAAGTCGACGTGCCAGCCGCGCAGCCGCAGCGTCTCGGCGACGAGCCGCGCCGGCATGGTGTGCCACTCGCCGTCCACGCAGGCGACCACCACGCGGCCCAGCGGCGGCGAGGCACGCCGGTCCGGCGGGCCGCCGGTGAGGGCGGCGACGGCGCGCTCGCTGATCGCGGTCGCGGCGTGCTCCTGGCCGACGGTGATCCGGCCGGCCGCCCACTCCCTGCCGATCCGCCGCTGCGCCGGGGCGACGACCTCCTGCAGTATGCGCTCCGGCCGGAGTCCGTCGCCGACGGCCGCCTCGACGACGGCCACGGCCGCGTACTCGTCGCCGTCCGCGATGGCGGCGAACAGGGCGCCGGCCCGGTCCTCGGCCGGGCCGGCGGCGGCCCGGTGGGTGTTCACGGTGCTCATCCCGTGAACCTGCCCGGTCCGTGGCCGTTCACCGCGCTCAGGTGGGTGCCGCGCGGGGCGGCCATGCCGACCAGCGCGATGTCGTCGTGCGGGCCGTCGGCGAGCCACTCGGTGGTGCGCATCTCCACGTGTTCGACGAGGGCCTCCACCGGCATGCCGACGCAGCCGGCCACGGTCGTCTTCAGCCGCTCCGAGCCGAAGAACTCACGGCCCGTCACCCCGCCGCGGGCCTCGGTGACGCCGTCCGAGTAGAGCAGGCAGCTCTCGCCGGGCTGCAGCACGGTGGTGAAGGTGGTGGCCCGTACGTCCGGCACCGCGCCGATGAGGGTGCCGGAGGTGTCGGCCTCCTCCACCTCGCCGGAGGCGCGCAGGATGAGCGGGGCCGGATGCCCGCCCGCGGTCAGCCGCAGCCGCACCTGGCCGTGGCCGAGCGGGGTGACGCCCGCCAGCACCATGGTGGCGAAGCGCGCGTGGGCGGTGTTGAGGAGCGCGTGGTTGAGCAGCGTCAGCAGCCGTACGTGGTCGGTCTCGACCAGCCGCAGGGCGCTGAGGGTGTTGCGGATCCTGCCGGTGAGGACGGCCGCCTCCAGGCCCTTGCCGCACACGTCCCCGAGCACCACGGTGCTCTCGCCGTCGGAGTCCTCGGCGGGGTAGGCGTCGTAGAAGTCCCCGCCGACGCGGAGCGTCTCGCGGGACGGCCGGTAGGAGCCGGCGACCTCGGTGCCCTTGATGGGCTTGAGGAGCGGCGGCAGCAGGTCCTCCTGGAGCACGGCGGCACTGCGCGCCTGTTCGGTGTAGAGGACGGACGCGGAGATCGCGGCTCCGGCCCGGGCGGCGAAGACCCGGGCGAAGGTCTCCTCCTCGACGGTGAACGGCCCGCCGGAGCGGCGCATCAGGACGAGGGCGCCCGAGGGGACCCCGTTGCCCGGGAGCGGGGTCACCAGCAGCGACTCCGGCGTGCCGAAGTCCTCGGGGAGCAGCCAGTCCGGTGCCTGCGCGGGATCGATCCAGCGGGACGGCACCGGGGGGAAGCCGGCCAGGGCCTCGGCCAGCCCGGGAACTTCGGCGGGGTCGGCGGACAGGCACCACTCCTCCACGCCGGTGCGGTCCCCGACCGCCCGGGTCAGCCGGAGCCCCCGCCGGTCGGGCGGGGTGATGACCACCGCGGCGTCGGCGAGCCGGGTGGCGGCGAGTTCGGCCGTCGCGGCCAGGCACTTGCGCAGGTTGAGGGAGGAGAGCAGCCGGGCGGACGCCTCGGCGAGGAACTCCGTGTGCTCGTGGGCGAGTCGCAGTTCCCGGTCGGTGCTGCGGGCGTCCGTGACGTCGGTGAGGTACCAGGCGTGGTGCCCGCCCGGGAGGTCGGCGCGGCGCGCGGTCACCTGCCGGCCCCCCACGCCGCCGTGGGCGGTGGGGGCACCGGAGGCGTCCGCGGCCGTCAGCCACGCCGGGGCGGTGCCGGCGAGCGGACGGCCGGCCACGACCTGCGGGGCCCAGGAGGTGACGACGGCGTTCACGGCACGTATCACCCCGGCACGGTCGCACACCACGACGGCGGTCTCGGTCAGGGAATCGATCAGCGCGCGCAGCACCCGCAGTCCGACCCGAGCGGAGGTGCCTGACCCCTGCTCTCGAACCACTGAGGAGCGCGGAGGCGGGAGAGACGTCACAATGCGGTAGCAGCAAGGCCGGGGCCGTGTGGGACCGTCGGGCTCGCTCCGGTCACCCTCTCGTACCTGGACGAAGGTTGGCTGGGCAAACAGTTGCCCTTCGGCAAGAGTCTTCCCCATCGCCCCTCACCAGGCAAGCTCCACCCTGCGGTTCACCGCCAGTCCAGGCACACCACCAGGGCGTCGTCCTCCGCCTCCGGCAGGACGCGGTGGCCCGGCAGTTCACCCAGGATCGCGCGCGGGACGTCCGCGGCCGGGAGCAGCCGGGTGGCCAGCGCCGCACGGGACAGCGCCCGTTCGCCGTACGTCTCGCCGCCGGGTGAGGCGGTCGCGTACACGCCGTCGCTGACCACCAGGAGCCGGTCCCCGGAGCGGACCTCGAAGGGCTGCGGGACGTAGGGGGTGTCCTCGAACATGCCCAGCGGCGACTGCGCCTCGAAGCCGATCCGCTCCACCGCCGAGCCGCGCAGCCGGTACACGCGCGGCGACCCGGCCTCGACCACCTCGGCCGCGCCGGTCACCAGGTCGAAGCGCATCAGCAGCACCGAGACGTACTGCTCGCCCCGGTGGCGGGCGTAGACGGCCTGGTCGGCCAGCATGGCCTGGTCGGCGAGGGGGACGCCGGCGCGCCGTGCGTTGCGCAGGGCGTTCACGGTGAGGCTGGTCAGCAGGGCGGCCTCGATGCCCTGCCCCATGCCGTTGGTGACGGACAGCGTGAGGTCCGTCGCGGAGGCCGACCAGTCGAAGTTGTCGCCGTGGATGTCGTAGGCGGGCTCCAGCTGGGCGCCGAGGGCGTACTCGGGCCGGGCGCAGGCCCGTCCGGGCAGCAGTTCCCACTGCACCTCGGCGGCGAGGGTGAGCCGGTCCCGGCGCCGGGCGCGCAGGTAGCGGTCGGTGTCCCGGTCGGCGACGAGGAGGTGGTGGCCGAGGATCTCGGCGACCTCGCCGAGGTCGCGCACCTCCTCGGGCGCGGGCTCACCGGGGAGTGTGACGCTGAGCACGCCGATCCGGTCGCCGCGCACGCTCACCGGCAGGTGGAGGCGTACGCCGCCGTCGCCCGCCGGCTCGGCGAACGGCTGCTGGGATCCGAAGGCCCGGCCCTCGGGCGTCGCCGCGAGGGGTACGGCGGCCTCCGCGGACTCGGGGGCGGAGACCGGCTGGAGCGCCGCCAGGCCGTAGTCGGCGAGCAGGACCTCCACGGAGCGGGCCGCGCAGTGGGTGCGCAGGACGTCCGCGAGGGCGGCGGGCAGGGCGTGCGGGGGCGCCGCGCGCAGGGCGCGTTCGGCGGCGAGCGGGGTGTGTCGGTTCACCGGGGTGTGACGGTCCTTCTGGGTCGGTGGGCGGGTCGGTTAGCGTGGTGGCGCGCGGTTTGGCGCGCCCTGTCCTGTCTTCGTCTACCCGCTCGCCGGCGGTATCCCGCGGGCGGCACGCCGTGAGGAGGGTCTCTTGCCCGCCACCGCCGGATCGCAGCGGGACGCCGCCGTGGACGCGGCGTCGTCCGTGGTCGAGGCACTCGAGGTGCTGTGGGGCCGCGGCAGGGACGCGGGGGATCCTCCCGTGCCGCCCTCGCAGCTGCGCCTGCTGTTCGCGCTGGAGGGCAACGAGGGGATCAACCTGCGGACGTTGTGCGACGTGCTGGGCGCCGGGCCGCCCGCGGTGAGCCGGCTCTGCGACCGCCTCCAGGCGGTGGGGTACCTCACCCGGGACACCAGCCCCACCTCGCGCCGTGAGGTGTGCCTGTGGCTCACCCCGCGCGGTGTCGCCTTCCTCGCCCAGCTGCGGGAACGCCGCGAGCGGGAACTGTCGACGGTCGTGGCGGCGATGCCCGAACGGGCCCGGCGCGCGCTGCTGGAGGGGCTGACCGCGTTCTGTTCGGCCGCCGAGTCGACGGGGCTCGGTGCCGTGCCGGCTGCCGGGGAGCACAGTCACACCGCGTAGCCGACCGGGACGTGCTGACGGCGTCCGGACACGTTGGCGTGCGGGCGGCCCTTCGTGCAATTGTTGCGTTCGACTACTGTTGCCAAACGGCAATGATCGAAGATGACCGGCACTGTCCCAAAGGCCACCCGGCCCGGGTGCCGGTCGCGTACGATCCGATCGCCCCACCCGGGGCCACCGCAGGGTGGGAGACGATGTGGAAGGCAACACGCTGACGCCCCCCGAGGGCGTCGTCCCCAGACAGGGGGACGGCCGGCGCACCCGGCTCGCCGTCCTGCTCGTCGAGGACGACGCGGGGGACGCGCTCCTGGTGGAGGAACTGGTCGCCGACAGCGGGGTGCCCGTCGACCTGCGCTGGGTGCGCACACTGGCCGAGGCCGGCGTCGAACTGGCCGCGCGTCCCGCCGACTGCGTCCTGCTCGACCTGCACCTGCCCGACGGCCAGGGCCTCGACGCCCTCGGCCGCGCCCTGTCGCTCACCGACCGCGCCGCCGTCGTCGTGCTCACCGGTCTCGCCGAGGAACGGACCGGCCTGGCCGCGCTGTCCGCGGGGGCCCAGGACTACCTGGTCAAGGGACGCGTCGAGGGCGAACTCCTCGGCCGCGCGCTGCGTTACGCGGTCGAACGCAAGCAGGCCGAACGCGCGGCCGTCGCCCTGCGGGCCAGCCAGATGCGGGCCCAGGAGAACGCCCGCCTGGAGCGCGGGCTGCTCCCGCTGCCCATGCTGCGCACCAAGGACGTCACCGTCACGCCCCGTTACCGTCCCGGCCGGGCGGACGCCCTCCTCGGCGGCGACTTCTACGACGTCGTGGAGACCGACGAGGGCGTCGTCCACACCCTCATCGGGGACGTGTCCGGGCACGGGCCCGACGAGGCGGCGCTCGGCGTCGGACTGCGCATCGCCTGGCGCACCCTGGTGCTGACCGGGGTCGAGGGCTCCCGGCAGCTCGCCCTGCTGGAGCAGGTGCTGGTCGCCGAACGCGCCGCCCCGGAGATCTTCGCCACCGCCACCATCCTCACCCTCGCCCCGGACCGCCGCAGCGCCCGTGTGTGGCGGGCCGGGCACCACGGACTGCTCAGCCTGATCCCGGACGGCACCGTCGAGTACATCGAACCGCCCCGCGGGCCCGCCCTGGGTGTGGTGCCCGGCCAGGGGGACTGGCCCGAGGGCCGGCTGGAACTGCGCCCCGGCCAGTCGCTGATGCTCTTCACGGACGGGCTGTTCGAGGGCCGCACCGACCAGGGACGGCTGGGCGAGGACGGCCTGCTCGCCCTGGCCAGAGCGCACGCCACGCTGCCCGCCTCGGAGTTCGTCGACACCATCATCGCCCGCGCCGAGGCCCTGGCCGCCGACCACGGCGGCCTGGACGACGACCTGGCCGTGGTCCACCTCACCTGGAACGCCTCGTCGTGAGGGCCGCCCGCGCGCGGCTGACCGTCCAGGGCTGGATCGTGCTGGTCCTCGCCGCCCTGGGGGTGTTCATGACCGTGGCCGCGGGCGTCGGCTTCACCCAGCTGCGCCGCACGGCGGAGGTCTCGGACCACCTCATCGACCGGGTCTCGCCCGCGCGGGTCGAGGCCTACCGCCTGCAGACCGCCCTGGTGGACCAGGAGACCGGGGTCCGCGGCTACGCCATCACCGGCGACCTGGACTTCCTGGAGCCCTACACCCGCGGCCGCGCCGTCGAGGAGGACGCCGCCCGGCGCACGCGCGGCCTGGTGGACGGCCTGCCCGAACTCGTCCGCGACCTCGACGCGCTGCGGCAGGCCGCCGCCGACTGGCGCCGGCGGTACGCGCAGCAGGTCGTCGACCGCACCAAGGCCCTCGGCGGCGGCACCCCCGACGCGGCCACCACCCGCCGGGGCAAGGAGGCCTTCGACCGGGTGCGCGTCCTGTCCGCGGCGCAGGTCCGCCGGCTGGACGCCGAACGGGCCGCCGGGACGCGGCAGCTGGCGGACGCCCGCACCCTGCGGGACCGGGTCTTCGGGCTCATGGTCCTGGCGTTCTTCCTCACCGCCGTCGCGCTCGCGGCCGTGGTGCGGCTGGTGGTCGTCCGCCCGCTGAACCGGCTCCGGGAGGCCGTGCAGGAGGTGTCGGGCGGCGAGTACGACCGCCGCATCCAGGCCCAGGGCCCCGCCGACCTGCACGCCGTCGGGACCGCCGTGGAGGGGATGCGGCTGCGCATCGTCACGGAGCTCGGGGAGTCGCGGCGCAAGGCGGAACAACTGCGCCACGAGGGCGAACTGCGCGAGCTGCAGGCCGGCGAACTGCGCCGCTCCAACGCGGAGCTGGAGCAGTTCGCCTACGTCGCCTCCCACGACCTGCAGGAACCGCTGCGTAAGGTGGCGTCCTTCTGCCAGCTGCTGGAGAAGCGCTACGGCGACAGCCTCGACGAACGCGGCACGCAGTACATCGCCTTCGCCGTCGACGGCGCCAAGCGCATGCAGGTGCTCATCAACGACCTGCTGACGTTCTCCCGGGTCGGGCGGCTGGGCGACGCCAGTGTGCCGGTCGCCCTGGACGAGCCGCTGGACCGCGCGCTGGGCAACCTGTCCGTCGCGATCGAGGAGTCGGACGCCGTCGTCGAGCGGCCGCCCGCGCTGCCCGCCACCGTGGGCGACCCGACCCTGCTGACCATGCTCTGGCAGAACCTGGTGGGCAACGCCGTCAAGTTCCGCGCGGAGGACCGGCCGCCGCGGGTGACCATCACCCTGGACGACCCGGGGACGCCGGACGGCGCTGAGCCCTCGGACGGGGACGGCATGCTCCGCTTCTCCGTCACCGACAACGGCATCGGTGTGGCGCCGGAGTTCGCCGACAAGATATTCGTCATCTTCCAGCGTCTGCACAGCCGCGACAGCTACGGCGGTACGGGCATCGGGCTCGCGCTGTGCAAGAAGATCGTGGAGTACCACGGCGGCCGGATCTGGCTCGATCCCGGGCGGCCGGAGGGCACCCGCATCCGCTTCACCCTGCCGGCGACCGCCGAGTGGGAACCCGCACCGGAGGAGGGGTCCGCGTGAACGTGCAGGAACCGGAACCGATCATCGTGCTGCTCGTGGAGGACGACCCCGGCGACGAACTGATGACGCGCGAGGCGTTCCAGGAGAACAAGGTCCGCAACGTCCTGCACGTCGTACGGGACGGCGAGGAGGCCCTCGACTTCCTCAACCGGCGCGGCGCCCACGCCGGTGCGCCGCGCCCCGGGCTGATCCTCCTCGACCTCAACCTGCCCCGCTTCGACGGCCGCCAGGTGCTCGCCGAGATCAAGGCCGACGCCGACCTGTGCACCATCCCGGTCGTCGTCCTCACCACCTCCGAGGCCGAGGAGGACATCCTGCGCAGCTACAAGCTGCACGCCAACGCGTACGTGACCAAGCCGGTGGACTTCGACCGGTTCATCGACGTGGTCCGCCAGATCGACGACTTCTTCGTGACGGTGGTGAAGCTCCCGGGCCGTTGACCCGGCCCGGCGCGGTTCAGACCTGCCGCCAGCGGGCCATCGCCCAGGAGAACACCCCGAACAGCGCCAGGCCCACCGCGATCACCGCCAGCAGCCACGGTCCGGCCGGGGTGTCCCGGAACGTGCGCAGCGTGTCGTCCAGGCCCTTCGCCCGGTCCGGGTCGAAGCGCACCGCCGCGACGACGACGAAGCAGCCCGCGGCGGCGAACACCACACCCCGGCTGGTCCCGCCGGCGACCCCGAGGAAGTCGACCACCTTGCGGACCCGCGGTGACATCGCTCCGGTCCGCAGGTGCTTGCGGAAGCGCCGCATGATCGCCCGCACCGCGATCCACGCCCCGGCCCCCGCGAGGACCAGGCCCGCCGCGCCCACCAGCCAGCGGCCCATGGGCCAGCCAAGGGCGTGCGCGGTGACGTCCTTCGAGGTCTCGTCACTGGAACCGCCGGCGGAGGAGCCGTTCACCGCGAAGGTCACCACGGAGTACGTCACGAAGCCGTAGAACACCGCGCGGGCCCCGGACATCAG
The DNA here is from genome assembly GCF_042956445.1 of Streptomyces sp. NPDC008238. Classification (NCBI taxonomy): domain Bacteria; kingdom Bacillati; phylum Actinomycetota; class Actinomycetes; order Kitasatosporales; family Streptomycetaceae; genus Streptomyces; species Streptomyces sp. NPDC008238. The sequence goes on from NZ_JBIBGK010000001.1 coordinate 264,881, forward strand.
CCGCTTGCCGGCCTTGTCCCCGTCCGGTCCCGCCGCACCGAACACCGCCTCCGACAACCGCCACAGCGTCATCCCGGCGAACCCCACCGCCAGGGCCCAGACCAGGAACCCGCCGAAGGGCCGGTCCGCGAGCTGGGCCACCGCGCCGCCCCGGTCGGCCTGTTCACGGGACCCGTCGAAGGCGACCCGCAGCGCCAGCACCCCGAGCAGTGCGTAGATGACCCCACGCGCGGTCAGGCCCGCCCGCGCCCCGGCGCGGATCGCCTTCCTCCCCTGCGTCCCGGGCCGTACCGCGCCCGCACCCACCGTCGTGTCCACTCCGGCCTCCCTGCCCCGACTGCCTTCGGTGCACCGGGTGCCCCGTCGCGGCCGGAACACACCCGGCGACCGGGCGCCGGGTGGGCTGCGTGGAGTGTCCGACCGGGGGTATCCGCGTGGTGCGAACACACTTCCGGCCAGGCGCCGGACGAAGCTGGGGTTGAGGTGGAGATGGAGATCTCGAGCATCATCAGTGCCATCGTGATCGGTCTGATCATCGGTGTGCTGGGGCGTCTGGTGGCGCCGGGGCGGCAGCCGATCGGAGTGCTGTGGACGATCGTCGTCGGCATCGTCGCGGCCTTCATCGGCAGCGCGATCGCCCACGGTGTCGGCGTCGCCGACACCGACGGCGTCGACTGGATCGAGTGGCTGATACAGATCGGCCTCGCGGCCGTCGGAGTGAGCCTGCTGTCGCGGAGCAGGTCGCGGCGGTGAGCACCGCGGTCCGGCCGCCCCCGCGGGGGCGGCCGGACCGCGTACGGGACGGCGGCCGGACCGGTCGCCGTCCCTCGGCGTACCCGGGGCTCGACGCGCGACGCAGGAGCGGCCGGTGGTAAGTCAGCCATGAGGCGCACGATCGACCAATGGGAGGGTGCCGTGCCCAGTGACGACGCGGACGGACGGACCGGCCCGGCAACCGGGCGTGACGAGACCGAGGAAGAGCGCGCCGACCGGAAGTGGGGAGAGCTCATCCAGGAGGTGCGGGTCGCCCAGACGGGCGTGCAGATCCTCTTCGGATTCCTGCTGACCGTCGTGTTCACCCCGCACTACCAGCGGCTCGGGACGACCGACCACACGATCTACATCGTCACCGTGGTGCTCGGCGCCTGCGCGACCGGGGCGCTCATCGGCCCGGTCTCCTTCCACCGGATCGTCTCCGGGAGCCGCATCAAGCCGCAGGCGGTGCGCTGGGCCTCGCGGCTCACCTTCGTCGGACTCGTGCTGCTGCTGGCCACGATGACATCGGCGCTGCTGCTGGTGCTGCGTGCCGCCACCCACGACGCGTACGTGCCCTGGCTCGTCGCCGCCGTCCTGGTCTGGTACCTGGTCTGCTGGTACGGCCTGCCGCTGTGGGCCCGGTACCGCCACGCGGGCGACTGACCGGTGCGCGAGGAACGCGGTGGCCGGGAGACCTCGGGTCTCCCGGCCACCGCGTTCCTGTCGTTCACGTGGTGCGCTCAAGTCCGCGTGGTGCGCGGATGGTGCGTCGTGCGCACGTCGCGGTCCTCAGACGTGCAGGACGCGGTCGACGAGGTCGCGGTAGCCCTGCAGGGCCACGCGCAGCTTCTCGGTGTCGCCGCCGTCGTGCCCGTCGGCCCGCCAGCCCGTGCGCAGTTCCTCGCGCCGGCCGCGCAGTTCTCCGATCAGCCGCTCGGTGGCCTCACCGAGGACCTCGTCGGCCTCCTCCACGGCGTGGCGCGGCTCGTCGACGAAGCCGCCGACCGCGTGCTGCAGCCGCTGCCGCAGCTTGTCCCCCGTGCCGTCCGGCCGTGCCGGCGTGCCGGGGGCGGGCACCCGCTCGTCCCGCGCCGGACGCGGGGCGGCCGCGGGCCGCTCAGGGGTGCCGGGCCCCTCCTCCGCCGATGACGTGCCGCCGGCGGTCTTCCGGGCCCCCGCCTGCTCCTCGCCGTCCTCGGGCCGTGACCATCCGGCGGGCCGGCGCGCGGCGGGCGATTCGGCCGTCTCCTGCGCGCCGCGCCGCGCGGGGGACTTCGGCGTGCCGGGGGTCCGTCCGGCCGATGCGTTGCGTTCCTCGCGTCCGGTGCCGTCCGTCGCCGTGGCGGGGGTGTCGGTGGCGTCGGTCCGGTCGGGCGTGCCGGTGGCGTCGGTACGGTCCGGCGCGTCGTCCCGGTCGGTGTCGTGGTGCTCGTGCGTGGGGTTCATCGGCTGCTCCAGGAGGGGAGGTGGAAGCGGTGGGAGCCGCGTCGGCCGGAGCCCGGTTCACCCGCGCCGTCCTCGCGCGAGGCGGTGCTGGGCTCCTTGTCCACCGCGATGAGGTCGTCGAACAGCGCCCGGGCGCCGAGCAGCCGCGCGCGCAGTTCCTCGGTGTCCGCCGCGGTGCGGTCACCGTCGTTGCGGGTCTCCGCGACCCCGCGCAGGTCGCGGTAGGCCTGGAGGTGCCGCGGGCGGTGGACCGACAGGGCGTCGATCTGCTCGCCGGAGCCGTGCTCCGGGAACCCGCGGTCGTGCGCCAGCCGGTCCAGCAGCAGCGACGCGTCCCGGACCGCCTGGGCGGGGGAGTCGACGAACCGCTCCTGCAGGGCGGCCCACTCGACGCGGTACTCCTCGGTCTGACGTGCGCTCAGCGGCTCAGGGTTCAGGCCGCCGTGCCGGTCGACGCGCTCCTGCAGTTCCCGGTGCGCCGCCTCCGTGTCGCCGTCGTGCCGGGCGACCGTGCGTTCGTACTCCGGTCCGAAGCGTCGCCTGAACCGTCCCGTGCCGCCGCCGCGCCGCTGCGTGGCGACCGCGGCGAGGGCGATCAGGACAACGACGACGACCGCCCCGATGATGATGCCCGTGGTCATGGTGTCTGCCTCCCGGGGGCCGTCGTCCGGCCCCGACGCTCGAACTGACCGTGGTGCGGGTCTCCTTGCACCAAGGGTGCGTGTTACCGCAATCCGTTCGCCCACACGTACGACGTCGTGGCAGGGGGCCGGGGGAGCGGCGCGTCAGCGCGGCAGGTGCACGTGGATGACCTTGCCGCCCGCGCGCAGCAGCGTCACCCGGACGTCCCGGGCCAGCCGCCGTACCAGGCGCAGCCCGTAGCCGCCGGGCAGGAAGTGGTCGGACGGCGGCGGCGCGGCCGGCAGCTCGTCGTTGCGGTCCTGGACGGACACGCGGATCGCGTCCTGCGCCGCCTCCACGTCGAGGCCCGCCAGCCCGCCGCCGTAGCGGAAGGCATTGGTGACCAGTTCGGAGACGACCAGCAGGCAGTCCTCGACACGCTCCGGATCGACGTCCTTGAGTCTGGTCCGGGCGAAGTCACGAGCCTCGCCGATGGTGGTGGGCAGCGTCCGCTCCGCGGTGGTGGGCCGCAGGAGCCCCCCGCCCTCCGCGTCTAGGTCAATGATGTACACGCACGATCACCCCGTAGGCATCATCGGTCCCTCTCTGGTCTGCCCGGGCCGGCCGGTCCTACGCTGCCGCCGGCGGGATTCACGTTCTTCCGGGATCGGGGGGAATGCTTCCGCGCGGAGGGGGTACCCGAGGGGCAACGTACGAACACGACGCAGAGGTGCAGAGGTGCGAGGAGGAGCCGTGATCGCCGAGGTGAGCGGGACGAGCACCGGGGTCGAGAGCCCCGAGGTCGACGTACTGCCGCAGATCACCGACCCGAGCAGCGTGGCTCCCACGAGCGCGCGCCGCCTGTCGAAGCTCTTCCTCGAGCGCCTGACGGTGCTCGAGGAGGGCACCCACGAGTACCAGTACGCCCGCAACACCCTCATCGAGATGAACATGTCGCTCGTGAGGTTCGCGGCCAAGCGCTTCCGCGAGCGCAGCGACGAGATGGAGGACATCGTCCAGGTCGGGACGATCGGGCTGATCAAGGCCATCGACCGGTTCGACATCTCGCGCGAGGTGGAGTTCACCACCTTCGCGGTGCCGTACATCGTCGGTGAGATCAAGCGCTTCTTCCGCGACACGACCTGGGCCGTGCACGTGCCGCGCCGCCTCCAGGAGCGCCGGGTGGAACTCGCCCGCGCGCGGGACGAGCTGTCCTCCCGGCTGGGCCGCGCCCCTAAGGTGAGCGAGCTCGCGGCGCTGATGGACATCTCCGAGGCCGAGGTCGTCGAGGCCCAGGTGGCCTCCAACGGCTACACCGCGTCCTCCCTGGACGCCGCCATGAACGGCGACGACGGCGACGACGGCGAGACCGTGCTCGCCGACTTCATCGGCGCGGTCGACCCCGCCATGGAACTGGTCGAGGACCTCGGCTCGCTCGCCCCGCTCGTCGTGGAGCTCGACGAGCGCGACCGGCGGCTGCTCCACCTGCGCTACGTGGAGGAACTGACGCAGTCCCAGATCGGCGAGATCATGGGCTGCACGCAGATGCACGTCTCCCGGCTGCTCTCGCGCACCCTGGCCCGGCTGCGGGCCGGAATGCTCCAGGACGGCAGCACCGGCTGACCTCCGCCCCGTCCCCCGTCACGTGCCCGCGCCCGGTCCTCCGGGCGCGGGCACGTGCGCACCGCCTACGATGCGCGGATGACCGATCACGATCAGGCGGCGCCGGACCGCCGCTTCCGCCCGCTGGTCCGGATGACGCCCCGCGACCCGCACGAGCCGCACCGGGTCGCCACCCCGCTGGAACTGTTCTTCGACCTCTGCTTCGTGGTGGCGGTGGCGCAGGCCGGCGCGCGGCTGGTGCACGCGGTCGCCGAGGGGCACGCCGGGCAGGGTGTCCTCGGCTACTGCCTGGTCTTCTTCGCGATCTGGCTGGCGTGGCTGAACTTCACCTGGTTCGCCTCGGCCTTCGACACCGACGACGTGCCCTACCGCATCGCCACCTTCGTCCAGATCACCGGCGTCCTGGTCCTGGCGGCCGGGGTCCCCCGTGCCTTCGACGCCAACGACTTCTCGATCGCCGTGGCCGGCTACGTCATCATGCGCGTCGCACTGGCCTTCCAGTGGCTGCGCGCGGCACGCAACGCGACCGGACCGGCACGGACCACGGCGCTGAGCTACGCCGCCGGACTCGTCGTCGTCCAGGTGGGATGGGTCGTCCTGCTGCTGCAGCCCGTCGGCGGGCTGTGGTACTGGGGGTTCCTGATCCTGGCCGTCGCGGAACTGGTGGTTCCCGTCTGGGCCGAGCGGGCGCAGCGCACCACCTGGCACCCGCACCACATCTCCGAGCGCTACGGCCTCTTCACCCTCATCGTGCTCGGTGAGTCGGTGGCCGCCGCGACGGTGGCCGTGCAGTCGGCCGTCGACGAGTTCTCCGCGCTCGGCGACTTGCTGCCGGTCGGCCTCGGAGGACTGCTCATCGTGTTCTCCGCCTACTGGCTGTACTTCGCCATCCCCGTCCACCAGCACCTCACCAGCAGCGCGCGGGCGTTCCTGTGGGGCTACGGGCACTACCTCGTCTTCGGCTCGGCCGCCGCCATCGGGGCGGGGCTGGAGGTGGTGGTCGAGCAGGCCGTGCACAAGGCGCACATCTCGCAGACGGCCGCCGCGACCGCCGTCACGGTGCCGACCGCGCTCTTCCTGCTGACGGTCTGGCTGATCCACTCCCGCAGCGCCAAGCGCGGGTTCGCCGAGCACGCGGTGCTGCCCGCCTGCGCCCTGCTGGTGCTGGCGAGCACCTTCTGCGGGAGCGCGGCGGTGCCGCTGGCGGGGGCCGCCACGGCGGCGGCGGTCGCCGTGGGCGAGGTGCTGCACTCCCGCCACCGGCCGGCCGCCTGAGGACGGCGGACGGGGTGCCCCGCCGGAGGACGGGGCACCCCTGCCCGGAGCCGTCAGGGGAACGAGACCACCGTGGACGGTACGGTCGAGGTGCCCGAGGTCGCGGCACCGGTGCCGTTGATGACGTGGTCGTACTGGCCCATGCCGCCCAGCGAGACCACCAGGACGTCGTGCATCTTGATCCCCGACTTCACCGGGACCTCGAAGCCGTGGTCCATGCGGATCGTCGGATCGGTGGTGAAGTTGCAGTAGCTGCCCAGGCCCCAGGCCTCGTGGGTGTTCACCGAGTCGTCCACCTTGTAGGCGGCCCAGCCCTTCGTCGCGCCGTTCTGGATGGCGGCCTGGTTGGGGGCGTCGTAGGCGATCTCGTTCTGGAAGAAGACCGTCCGGCCCCGCTCGCCGCTCCACTGGACGTCGTACTTCTTGAAGTGCTCGACGAACAGGCCGGTGGCCAGGACGTCGTCGCCGTTCACGCGCAGGCCGTAGTCGGCCGGGTTGGTGTCCCAGCCCACGCCGGCGCCGTGGTCGGCGCGCCAGATCCAGGTGTGGTCGATGATGGTGTCGTCGCTGTTGACCTCCATGCTGGTGGTCGCCTTGCCCGGGCCGGCCCCGCCGATCCGGATGAAGACGTCCTGCACGGTCGTCGGGTTGGCGGCGTGGTCGGCGGCCGCGCCCTGCGGGCCGACCTGGAGCAGCACCTGGGAGTTGGCCGCGCCGGCGTCGATCAGGAAGCCGGCCAGCTTCACGCCGTCGACGTCGGCGACCTTCATCGCCGTCACGCCGTTGTCGGGGATGACCGTGGCGAGGCCGAGGCCGAGCACGACGGTGTTGGCGCGGGTCACGTTGATGGTCTGGTCGACGTGGTAGACGCCCGGGGTGAACAGCAGGTTCAGGCCCTGGGCGAGAGCGGCGTTGATGGTCGCGGCCGTCGCGCCCGGCTTGACCACGTAGAACTGGCTCAGCGGGATCGAGGAGCCCTGCGGCGCGCCGTTGCCCCAGCTGGTGCCGCGGGCGTTGGTCCGCTTGGCCGGGACGAACACCTTGTAGTCGTTGCCGTCGAGGTAGAGGAAGGGCTTCTCACGGGAGACGGGGGTGGTGTCGAGCGTGGTGTACGGCGGGTTGGGGAAGCTCTGCGCCGGGGCGCCCTGCACACCGGAGAAGACCATGTTCCACACGCCGTTGGTCCAGCCGCCGACCGAGCTCTCGCGGGTGTACCACTGCTGCTGCGAGTACGGGCCCACGGTGCCGTCGATCTTGCTGTCGGCGATGTAGCCGCCGCTGGCCCAGCCGTAGCCGTTGGGCGCCAGGTTGAGGCCGCCCTTGACGTGCATGCGCCGGAAGGGCGCGGCCTGGGCGACGGCCCAGCGGTCGGTGCCGCTCACGGGGTTGAGGGCGAGGTTCTCCGCCGAGCGCCAGAAGTTCTGGGTGGCGTTGCCGTTGAACCAGCCGGCGTCCACGGTCACGTCGCCGTTGAAGGTGGTGTCGTCGGGGGAGAGGCCCAGCCCGGCGATCGAGGTGTAGAAGCCGATGTTGGCGTTGATGTTGTTGTAGGTGCCGGGCTTGAACAGCAGCGCGTAGCGGCCGGTGCCGAACTGCGCCGACTCCTGCTGCTGGAAGACCTGGTCCAGCTTGGCCTGGATGCCCGGGGTGGAGGGGTCGAAGACCAGGACGTTCGGGCCGAGGTCGCCGCCGCCGGGGATCACCGGGCCGGTGCCGCCGTCGGTGGTGTGCACGGCCAGCTCCCACAGCGAGTAGCCGTAGCCGGTGGCGCGGGTGGTGCCGTACACGCGCAGGTAGCGGCCGGTGCCGCTGACGGCACGGGTCTCGGTGCCGCCGGCGCCGGTGGTGGTGGAGGCGACGGTGGTCCAGTCGGTGCCGTTGGCGGAGAGCTGGATCTGGTAGGCCTTGCCGTAGGCGGCCTCCCAGTTCAGCACGACCTCGCAGACGGTCTGTGAGCTGCCGAGGTCCACCTGGATCCACTGGGGGTCGCTGAAGGCGCTGGACCAGCGGGTGCCGGCGTTGCCGTCGACGGCGTTGGCGGCGGTGAAGGAGCCGTTCTCGGAGGAGGAGGCGGTGGCGGTCCTGCCCTGTGCGGCGTTGGCGGTGCCGCAGGCGGCGGCGTGGGCCCCGGTGAGGGGGCCGGCCGGGACGGTGATCAGGGCGAGCAGGACCGCCAGCAGGGCGATCAGCCAAAGGGGTCTGCGGCGGGCGGCGTTGACTTCGGGTCTCATAGGAACTCCTGTGTCAGCCTCACGACTTAATTTAGGGCGTGAGTTAAGACGTGACAGAAGTCGCGGTCAAGAGTCCTCGCAGAAAGTGTTTCTGACGGATCGGCGGCTCGGCCGCCGCTGCGCGCACGGGTGTGGCTGTGACCTGCAAGGAGTCGCAACCGTTCGGGACTTGAACGCGGAAAGGTCCATCCGGGCCACCGCAAGCGTTCCGCACCAATCCTGACGTGAAGTCTTGACGGCCCCCGGACCGCTCGATTGACTGCCGCCGCAGCGGCCGGAACCGGCTCGGGCGCCGGTTCCGGCCGCTGCCACCACCATGCCGTCCCCCGCCCCCACGTCCCACGTCCCCCACGTCCCCCGCCCCCACGTCCCCCGCCCTCCGGGCCCGCGCCGAGCAGAAGGGCCGGTTCCACAGGTCCCACAAATGATCTTCACGGGTTAGACTCCGCGGGTGTCCGAACTCCGCACACTGGTCGCCGGATTCCGGCAGGCGATCGTCGACTGCCCCGATCCCGGACTGGTCTCCCTGGAGCGCTTCCCGCACGGTTCCTGCGGGGACGCCTCGATCCTCCTCGGTCAGTACCTGTACGAGAACGGCCAGGGGGTGTGGACCTACGTCAGCGCCTGGGAGAACCGCGCCACCCACGCGTGGATCGAGAAGAACGGACTGCGCGTCGACATCACCGCCGACCAGTTCGACGGGGTCGACACCCCCGTGATCATCGCCTCCGGGGGTGGCTGGCACGACCGCTTCACGGTCGACCCGACGGCCGCCCACGGCGCCCTCATCGACGTCCGCGAGGAATACGCCCGGCGTGAACTGCGCGACGCCTTCGGCCGGTTGACCGACTTCATCCGATGGCATCCTCCGGCAGCGGAAGGCTCGCCACCAGCCGGAGCATGACGGCGGGCGCCAGCGCCGGGTTGGCCGCCGCGTGGTGCGCCAGTTCGACGTCGTCGAGCAGCTCCGCGAGCCGGGCGGCCGGGAGGTTCGGATGGCGTGCCCCGGCCTCCCGCACACCGGGATCGGGGTCCCGGGTCAGCCGGTCGACCGTCCCCGCACCGGCCGCCGGGTCCCGGGCGGCCAGGGCACGGACAGCGGGATCCTCGTGCCGGGCGAACCGCGCGAGCCCCGCGGTGGGGAACCCCGGGCGGGTGAGCAGGTTTTCACGCTCGTGACCGGTGTACTCCAGGAAGGCGCTCAGCAGCAGCTCGGCCGGCGCTTCCGGATGGTTCTGCGCGAGCAGTACGCGCACGCCGAGGTCCTCGTCCGAGGCCAGCCGTGCCACCAGGTCGGCCGGCAGGCTCTGATCGCCGGCGGCGCGCCGCCGCAGCAACGGGTGGGCGGACAGGGCGTCACGGCGCACCTCGGCGGGGTCCCGCGGCACCACGCTTTGGAACGTCCATCCGAAAGTGCCGCCCACCGGCACCTCGTAGTCGATCGCCGCGCGTTCCGCCTCGCTGAGCGCCGGATGCACGGAGAGCGCGAGGCGCACCCGCGGATCGGCGTCCGCGGCGAGCACCCGGCGTTCCTCCGGCCCGAGGTCGGAGCGGTACGCGATCTGCTCCCGCACCTCCGGGTCCGCGTCGGCGGCCAGCAGGGGCACCACATCGGCGGGAAGGGTGGTGTTGCCCGCGATCATCCACCGGTCCCCCTTGCCCACGGGGGCGTTGAGCACACCCTCCACGACGCCTCGGCTCAGGGCGCAGTTCAGCAGCGCATGGGTCCGCCCATGGCACGGCCGGTCGGGCAGTTCCCGCTCCACCCACGCCGGGTCCTCGGACTGCAGACGGCGCCGCACCGCGTCCCGTACCTCGTCGTCCGGATCCGCCAGAAGGGCGTCGCGGGCCTCGTCCGGCACGCCGCGCCAGGCGACACCCATCTGCCGGACCTTCGGCTCCGGATGGGTGCGCATCGACTCCATCAGCCCGGGGGAGGCCTGGCGGTAGAGGGTGTTCAGGAATTCCGGTTCGTAGGTCAGGATCATGTGGACGACGGCCCGGTCCGGGAGCGGCCTGGGGGGCACGCCCCACGGCGTCCGGGGGGCCTCGGCCAGGTGCGCCCGCACGAACCACTCCGGTCCAGCAGCCGCGCCCGCTGGGCCGGCTCGGCGTGCGGACTGCGGGCGAGGAAGCTGCGGGTGTACCTGTCGGGGTGGCGGACGACGGCGTCGACCACGGCGTCCGGCAGTGTCCGGTCCCGGCACAGCACCATCCGTGCCGCGGGCGGGCCGTCGGCGAGCAGCCGCAGGAGGACGTCCTCGGGGGCCGCGGGGTTGAGCGCCAGGCCGGCGAGCCGGCGTGCGGGAAGGCCCGCGGCCTCCCAGATCCCGTCGGGTGTGATCATGTAATCTGTGCTTCCTCTCGGCAGGGGCCGGCCACCGTTTCCGCGCACACCGGCCGGGTACACGGGATCGCAGGAGGCAGACATGGACCTGGGTGACTGGTCGGCCACGGCCCTCGTGATCGCCGCGGTGGCGGTCGTGGTGATGCTCGTGGTGGCCGTCGTGCTCGTGGTGAAGATGGCGCGTATCCGTACCCTCTTGCGCAGCGCCGACGTGCCGCGCTCCGGGAAACTGGCCTTCTGGGCCGCGCTGGTCTACCTGGTCTGCCCGGTGGACCTGCTGCCCGATCCGATCCTCATCGACGACATCGGTGTGCTGCTGCTGGCCCTGCGCTCGCTCAAGAGCGCGGCCGACGGACAACTGCCCGTCGGCCGCGACCGCAGCGGCGCGCTCCCCAAGTCCAAGAGTCCGGTGGCCTGAACGAGCCCGCCGGCCGGGCGGGGGCTCAGCCCGTCCGTTCCGCGTCCCCCGGCTCCATCGCGGGCTGGGCGACCGGGAGGCACACGGTGAAGCGCGTGTCGCCCGGGCTCGACTCGACGCGGATGTCGCCGTGGTGCTTGTTGACCACGATGCGGTACGAGATGTCCAGGCCCAGCCCCGTGCCCTCGCCGACCGGCTTGGTGGTGAAGAACGGCTCGAAGATCCGCGGCCGGATCTCCGGGGAGATGCCGGGACCGGTGTCGCCCACCTCCACCACCAGGCGGTCGGGCCCGTCCCAGGCGCTGCGCAACGTCAGGGTGCCCGAACCGTCCATGGCGTCGAGGGCGTTGACGACGAGGTTGGTCCACACCTGGTTGAGTTCGGCGCCGTACGCCTGGATCTGCGGCAGGCTGCGGTCGTACTCCTTGACGACCCGCACCCCGCCGGGGATCTTCGCCTGGAGCATGGTGAGCGTGGCGTCGAGCAGCGCGTGCACGTCCACGGTCTGCTGCGGGGCCCGGTCGAGCTGCGAGTACTGCTTCGCGGCGCCCACCAGTCCGGAGATCCGGGTGACGGCGTCGTCGATCTCGCCCATGAGCAGTTCGGTGTCGAGGGTGTAGGTGAGCCAGCGGATCGCCGCCTCCAGCCGTTCCTCGCCGACCGCGTCGACCACCGAGTCCAGCCACTCGGTGTCCACGCCGCCCGCGACGAGCGTCGAGGCCAGTTCCCAGGACCCGTTGACCCCGTGGTCCTCCAGCCAGTCCGTCAGCTCGTCCTCGGCGTCGGACGCCTCCAGCGCCGACCGCTCCGGCGCCGACGCCATGCGCTTGATCGCCGCGTCCTGCAGTTCGACCAGCTCGTGCAGCTGACGGGTGTCCAGCCGGCCGTCGGCGATCATCGCCAGCTTGTGCCGCATGCCGGCCACCCGGTCGCGCAGCGCCGAGGTGGCCCGCACCGCGGCGGCGGCCGGGTTGTTCAGCTCGTGGGTCAGCCCGGCGGAGAGCGAGCCCAGCGCCAGCAGCCGTTCGCGCTCCCCGATGATCGTGTTCTGCTTGCGGTAGCCGAAGAACAACCCCTCCAGCAGGTGCACCGCCATCGGGAACCAGCGGCGCATCGCACCGGCGAACTCGTCGGCCGGGACCACGAAGAACTCGCAGTCGGTGACCGCCCGCAGCGAGTTGGGGTACGTCTGCTCCACCCGGTCCCCGAGGTACGCCTGCGTCGCCCCGGCGTACACGCCGCGCTGGTCGGTGCGGTTGACCTCCACCACGTCGCCGTGGACCAGCCGGCCCAGTGACACGGTGCCGCTCAGCAGCACGTAGAAGCAGGTCGCCGGATCGCCCTCGGCGTAGACGGGGTCGTTCGCCGCGACCCGCTCCACCCGGCCCTGTTCGCCCAGCCAGTCCAGTTCCTTCTCGCCGAGCGACTCGAACAGGAACAGGGTCCGCAGCTGCTCCGGCCCGAGCCGGTCCGTCGTGGTCACTGCGCCTCCAGGTAACGGTGCACCAGGGATACGGCCATCGCGCCCTCGCCGACCGCGGAGGCCACCCGCTTGACCGACTCCGCCCGCACGTCGCCGGCGGCGAAGACGCCGGGCACGCTGGCCTCCAGGTGGTACGGGTCGCGGGGGAGCGGCCAGCCCGCCGGGCGCCTGCCGCCCGTGATGAGGTCGGGGCCGGTGACGACGAAGCCGCGCCGGTCCCGCTCGATGACGCCCTCCAGCCAGTCCGTGCGGGGCTCGGCGCCGATGAAGACGAACAGGAACGAGGCGTCCACGGTGGTCACGTCGCCGGTCTTGGCGTCCCGCAGCATCAGCTGTTCCAGGTGGTCGCCGCCCTTGCCGCCGACGACCTCGGTGCAGGGGCTGACCTGGATGTTGTCGATGGCCGCGATCTGGTCGATCAGGTACTGCGACATCGAGCGGTGCAGGTCCGCGCCGCGGATCAGCAGGTGCACCCGGCACGCGTTGCGGGAGAAGTAGACCGCCGCCTGCCCCGCCGAGTTGGCCCCGCCGACGATGTAGACCTCCTGGCCCGCGCAGTTCATGGCCTCGGTCATCGCCGAACCGTAGAAGACGCCTGCGCCCGTGAACTCCGCCAGGCCCGGCGCCTCCAGCCGCCGGTAGGCGACGCCGGTCGCCAGCACCACCGTGTGCGCCGCGATGGAGGAGCCGTCGCCGAAGGACAGCACGCGTCCGGTGCCCGCGGCCTCCAGCGCGACCACCTCGCGGGTGCTGAGGATCTCCGCCCCGAACTTGGTCGCCTGGCGGCGGGCGCGGTCGGTCAGCTGGGCGCCGGAGACGCCGTCCGGGAAGCCGAGGTAGTTCTCGATGCGGCTGCTCTGCCCCGCCTGGCCGCCGGTCGCCCTGCGCTCCACGAGCACCGTGCGCAGGCCCTCGGACGCGCCGTACACCGCCGCACCGAGCCCCGCGGGGCCGCCGCCGACCACCACCAGGTCGTAGAAGTCGGAGGCCGGTACGGTGCTCAGCCCCACGTGGGCGGCGAGCTCGGCCTCGGTGGGACGCACCAGCGTCGTCCCGTCGTCGGTCACGACCAGCGGCACGTCGGCGGGGGTCAGCCCGGCCGCGGCCAGCAGCTGCGCGGCCTCGGGCTCCTCCGCGGGCAGCCAGCGGTAGGGCACCAGGTTGCGGGTGAGGAAGTCGCGGACCTTGAACGAGGGCGCCGACCAGCGGTGGCCGACCACGCGCGTCTCGGACGCCGTCGGGTCCGGCGTGGCCATCCACACGTCGAGCAGGGTGTCGATCACCGGGTAGAGGTTCTCCTCCGGCGGGCTCCACGGCTTCAGCAGGTAGTGGTCGAGGTCGATGATGTTGATCGCGTCGATGGCCGCGCTGGTGTCGGCGTACGCCGTGAGCAGCACGCGGCGGGCGAGCGGGAAGAGGTCCATCGCCGCCTCGAGGAACTCCACCCCGTTCATCTTCGGCATGCGGTAGTCGGCGAGCATCACCGCGAGTTGCTCCCCTCGCAGCTTGATCTCCCGCAGCGCGCTCAGGGCCTCGTCCCCCGAGGTGGCGCGGACCACCCGGTAGCGGTCGCCGTACCTGCGGCGAATGTCCCGGGCCACGGCCCGGGAGACTGCGGGATCGTCGTCGACGGTCAGGATCGTCGGATTCGCCATGTGACCATCATTGCTCCCCGGCGGCCGTCGCGCGCAGCAAACCGAACAGTCGTGCTTCAAGTGCCGCACGGGACACGGGCACATGCCCCGGCGCCGGTCCGGGAGGGCGGTGACGGACGGTGCGGCGGCGCGCACCGTCCGTCCGGTCAGGCGTCCTCGGCCGAGACGTCCGCCACCGTGTCGTAGAAGGAGAGGTGGCCGGTGATCTCCGGCACCGACGCGAGCGGCTCCTCGTAGGCCCAGGCGACGTCGTTGTGGTCGCCGTACGACCAGTAGGAGGCGACGCCCTTGTAGGGGCAGACGGTGTTGGTGTCGCTGCCGCGGAAGAGCGCGAGGTCCACGTCCTGCGGGGGTATGTAGTAGCGCACCGGCAGGCCGGTCTCGCGGACCAGTACCGGCCGCCGGGTCTCGGCCACCACCTTGCCGTCGATCGTGACGGTCACGTGCTGCGTGCCGGGTACCGCGTCGACGCGGTGACCGCGGCGGCTGTCCGTGGGGGGCATGGGCTTCCCTTCCTCGGGTCCGTCGGGATCCGGTGCAACGGCGACGGTGCCGCCGCACATTCCCCGGGTGCGGGCGGGTTCCCCCGCATGCACGCATCTGCGTGACTCCGGCGGCGGTCCCCCGTTGGGCCTTCAAGATCACTGTGAAGGAGGACCGCCCGATGAGCACCCGCCGTCACCAGAAGGGCCGCAAGCACCGCACGGTCAATCGCACGCCGAGGCCCGTCGCACCCGTCCCCACCGGCACGGCGGACGCCACGGCCACCCCACCGGCCCCGTCCGCCCCGGCCACCCCGTCCCGCACCGCGGCAGCCGCTCCCGCTTCCGTTCCCGCCCCGGCCGCGCCCCCGGTCACGTCCACGGTCCCGTCGCCCGCCCCCGCCCCCGCCCCGGCCCCGGCTCCGTCCGCGCCTACGCCTACGTCCACGGTCCCGGCTCCGGCCGCCGCCCCGGATCCGTCACCCGCCCTGCCCGCCGTGCCGTCTCCCGCCGAGCCCCGTCCCGAGGAGTCCGGCCTCGCCCGTACGGCGCTCAAGACCCTCCAGCAGCTTCGCGCGGCGGGCAGCGACGGGACGACCATCGACGCCCTGAGCGCCAGCGTGGGCTACCAGCCGGCCACCATCGCACGGCACATCGACAGCCTCGCCGCTCACCACCTGGTCCACCAGCGGGACGGCCGCTGGTACGCGGTGACGACCTCGTGACCCCCGGGCGTGGCGGCCGGCCCGCGGCGTGCCGGGTGCCCCCGGGCGCCGGCCGAGTCCGATCGCCGTCCGCCACGCCCGCTCAGCAGGTGCGGAAGACGTGGCCCGGTTCCCCGGCGGGGGCGACGTCGCGGTCGCGGAGCACGACGGCGAGGCGGTCACCCCAGCGGCGGCAGGTCGCCGCGAATTCCGCGGCGTCGTAGGCCACGACGAGGACGCGGTCGTCGTACGCGGCCGCGTACCGGCCGCACTCGCCGTACGCCCCGCACTCCTCCGCGACCGCGAAGTCGAAGCCGACGCCGGCCCGGTGGGGGAGGAGTTCGGTGGTGTTCTTCTGCGCGAACGCCAGCCCCGCCGCGTGGGCGCGCGCGGCGAGCAGCCGGGCGAACGCGGCGTTGTCGGCGGGCGTGAGCAGGCCGCCGGAGCGCTCGAAGGAGTCGAGGTTGTCCGGCTCGACGGCGTCGAACCCGCGCCGCGCGCAGTCCTCGATCCACCCGCCGACGATCCCGGCCAGGGCCGCCCGCCTGGCGGCCGTCGAGGTGTCCAGCAGGGCCTCGTCCCACTCGTCGTCCATGACGAGGTCACCGTCCGCGTCGCGCAGCAGCAGCTCCGGGCCCCGGTCGCGCCACCGGGACAACTCGCCGGGCTGGGCCTGGAAGGCGTTGACGTAGCACACGGAGTAGACGCCCGGGGCGGGCCGGTCCGCGCGGTCGCGGGAGACCACGCGCACGCCGTCGGGCGGCGGGTAGCCGCCGCCGATCTGGTAGTCGAAGGACGCCCCGGCCCGCGGCGGCACCACGCGCGGGGCGGCCGAGGACCCCGCGCCGGAGGACGTCCCGCCCGGGCCGCACCCCGTCGTCAGCGCAAGGGCCGCCACGACGGCGAGGACTGCGAGGACGGCGGCCACGGCACGCGGCACCGGCGACGGCTTTGCGAGGGGCACACGCGCTCCTGGGCGGCGGGGGCCGGACGGGGACCACCATCCTCCCGTCCGGTCCCGTGCCGCCCTCGACCGGGTCCGCGCCGCGGGTCACATGAGGCCGCCGGTGCCGCTCCAGTGGGTGCCGGTGAGCCACAGCAGCGCGACGAGGGTGTCGATCGCGCCCAGGACGACGGCGATCAGCGGGAGCACCGGCTTGGCGCCCCGGAAGGTGGGGCCCATGGCGAGCCAGCCGCACACCACCGCGGCCGGGCCGAGGACGATGCCGAGGACGAAGAATCCGGCGACGGCGCAGACCAGGCCGACGACGCCCAGGGTCTCGGGGCTCGCGCCGGTACGCGTACGGCTGCTGTGGGGCATGGTTCCTTCCTCCGTGGTCGGTGCCCGCTCCGCGGTACGGAACGCGCGGTCCGCTACGTGGTCCGGATACCCCCGTCCGGCGCGCTCACCACCCGTCAGCCCGCCGGGCGGCCGCGGGTGGTGAACCCGGGGAGGAAGAGTGTGAGCCAGCGTGCCCGCGCGGCCTGGTCCCGGTCCGTGGGGGCGGTGCCGAGCAGCAGGAAGAAGTCGTCGACGGTCACGTCGGGGTGGAGGTCGCCGTCGGTCTGGGCGGCGGCGACCAGCCGGCCCATCGCCGCGCCGCCGCGCTCCTCGTAGGGGCGGGCCCGGTCGGTGGCGCCGAGGTCCTGGGCGGCGGCCTTCACGGCCCGGTCCTCGGCGGCGGCCTCGACGATGCGGTGGACGAGCGCGGTGATCTCCTCCAGCGCCCCCGCCCCTTCGGCCACGCGGGCCGCGGCGGCCTCCACCTCGGCGGCCATGCGCTCGGTGTGCTCGGCGATCACGGCGCCGACGAGGTCGGTCTTGGTGGGGAAGTGGCGGTACAGGGTGCCCACGGCGACACCGGCGGCCTCGGCGATGGTGTCCATGGGCGCGTCCGGCCCAAGGAGGGTGATCTGCTCGCGTGCCGCGGCCAGGATCCGCGCCCGGTTGCGGACGGCGTCGGCACGCAGTGGTCGGGCCTGGGTCATCGGTTCCTCCTGCCGGTCGCCAACCAATGTGAATGATAATTCAGCATCTATCGTGAGCGATGGTTCACATTTCCCCGCGCAGCGGCCGGCGGGGCTTGCAGGAACATGAACCCGGGTTCATGATGAGTGAACATGAGCCATGGTTCATGTTCGACCGGCTCGTTCCCCCGCACCCACACGAAGGATCACCCCATGTCATCCAAGGTCGCCCTCGTCACCGGCGCCTCCTCCGGCATCGGCGAGGCCGCCGCCCTCCGGCTGCGCGCCCTCGGCTTCACCGTCCACGGCGCCGCCCGCCGCGTCGACCGCATGACCGGACTCGCCGAACAGGGCGTGCGCTTCCTGGCGATGGACGTCACCGACGAGGAGTCGCTGCGGGCCGGGGTCGAACGGGTCGTCGCGGAGTCCGGGTCCGTCGACGTCCTGGTCAACAACGCCGGCTACGGCTCCTACGGCGCGGTCGAGGACGTGCCGCTCGACGAGGCCAGGCGCCAGTTCGAGGTGAACGTCTTCGGCGCGGCCCGGCTGACCCAGTTGGTGCTGCCCCACATGCGCGCGGCGGGCGGCGGCCGCGTCATCAACGTCTCGTCCATGGGCGGCAAGATCTCCACCCCGTTCGGCGCCTGGTACCACGCCACCAAGTTCGCGCTGGAGGGTTTCAGCGACAGCCTGCGCATGGAGCTCGCGCCCTTCGGCATCGACGTCGTCGTCATCGAACCGGGCGGCATCCGCACCGAATGGAGCGGCATCGCCGCCGACCGGCTCCGCGCGGTCTCCGAGCGGGGCGCGTACGCGGAGCGGGCCATGGCGATGGCCGGGACGCTCGCCTCCGAGTCCACCGCACGGCGCAGTTCGCCGCCCTCGGTCATCGCCGACACCATCGCCAGGGCCGCCACGGCCCGCCGCCCGAGGACCCGTTACGCCACGGGGTTCGCGGCCAGGCCGATGATCGCCGCCCGAAGGGTCCTGCCCGACCGCGCCTTCGACGCCCTCATCCGCCGCGCCAGCGGGGTCGCCGCATGACGGGGCCGCCCCGTCCGAGGGGACGGGGCGGCCCGCGGCGGATGCCGGCAGAGGTCAGCCGGTGAACAACTGCTTGAGCTTCAGGATGAGTTCGTACACGCCGTAGGCGAAGGGCGCGCCGACCCACAGCCAGGCGACGGCCATCAGCGGCACCCGGTTGTTCCCGGCGGGCGCCTCGGCGGGGGATACGGGGTTCGGGGCGGTCATCGGACGGCTCCTTCCGTCTCGGGTCCGGTCGTGGCCTTGTCCCCGGCGGACGGGCCGTCATGGTGCCGCGGATGGACGGGGCGTACGAGCTCGTTGGCGACGAAGCCGATCACCAGCAGCACCATCATGATGACGAAGGACGTGGAGTAGAGGTCGGGTCCCGTCCGGCCGGCCGACTTCTCGTGGTCGGCGATCGCGTTCACGATCAGCGGCCCGAGTACGCCCGCGGTCGACCAGGCGGTCAGCAGCCGCCCGTGGATGGCGCCCACCTCGTACGTCCCGAACAGGTCCTTGAGGTAGGCGGGCACGGTGGAGAACCCGCCGCCGTAGAAGGACAGGATGACGGCGGCGGCGACGATGAACAGCGGCTTGGAGTCGTCGCCGAGCAGCGCGATCAGCAGGTACAGCAGCGCCCCGGCGCCGAGGTAGAGGCGGTAGATGTTCTTCCGCCCGACCAGGTCGGAGGTGGAGGACCAGGTGATGCGGCCGAGCATGTTGCCGAGCGAGAGCAGGCCGACGAAACCGGCCGCGGCGGTGGCCGTCACCGGGGTGGAGGTCTCGGCGAAGAAGTCGGTGATCATCGGCGCGGCCTTCTCCAGGATGCCGATGCCCGCCGTCACGTTCATGCAGAGCACCACCCACAGGCACCAGAACTGCGGGGTGCGCAGCGCGTTGCGCGCGGACACCTGCGCGTTGGTGACGAGCGGGCGCGCGACCGTGGCCGACGGGTTCCAGCCGGAGGGCCGCCAGTCGTCCGCGGGGACCCGGACCAGCAGCACGCCGAAGGTCATGAAGACCGCGTAGACCAGGCCCATCACCAGGAAGGTCTGGCCGATGCCGGAGGAGTCGGCGCCGAAGGAGGAGAGCAGTTCCGTCGACCAGGGCGACGCGATCAGCGCGCCGCCGCCGAAGCCCATGATGGCGATGCCGGTGGCGAGTCCGGGCCGGTCGGGGAACCACTTGATGAGCGTGGAGACCGGCGAGATGTAGCCGATGCCGAGGCCTATGCCGCCGACGAGGCCGTAACCGAGCACGATCAGCCAGTACTGGCGCGTGGCGGCGCCGAGGGCCGAGATGAGGAAGCCGGAGGAGAAGCAGATCGCCGACACGCACATGGCCCAGCGCGGCCCGTTGCGCTCGACGAGCGTGCCGCCGAACGCGGCCGACAGCCCGAGCATGACGATCGCGAGCTGGAACGGCAGCGCGGACTGGGTGCCGCTCAGCCCGAGCGAGGACTCCAGCGGCGGCTTGAACACGCTCCAGGCGTACGCCTGCCCGATGGCGAGGTGGATGGAGAGCGCGGCCGGCGGTACCAGCCAGCGGCTCCAGCCCGGCGGTGCGACGGTGCGGGCACGGGTGAGGACGTCCGGTACGCCCATTGACGCCATGGCGAGTACCTCCGTGAGGGGACATGATCCCGTGGACCGTACAACTTTCATTCATCGCTGGGTAGGGCGTTCGGCGATGAACTCGCCGGAGCGGTGGGCCAGTCCGGCTCCGTGCGGCATTCGTCCGCGCCTGTCCGCTCGCGCGCGGCCCGGCGTGCGGAGGTACGGCGTACGGATTCCGGTTCGCCCATATCGATCCGTAATGGAGGCGATAACGACCAATCTGTTCGATTAGGGGTGGTCGGGGTTATCGTGTCCGGTGTTAGCCGACCTGGGCTATCACCGGAAACGCCGGTCGCGGCCGGTCAGAGGTGATCCATGCATGCGATGACGGACAGCTACGACTTCGTGGTCGTCGGCGGCGGTACCGCGGGCAGTGTGCTCGCGGCGCGCCTCTCCGAGCCGGACGGCGCACGCGTGCTCCTGCTGGAGGCGGGGGAGGACCGGCCCCCGGCCGCGGCGGCGACGCCGCCCGCCTGGCCGTCGCTGCTGGGGACACCCGCGAACTGGGGCGACACCACCGTCCGGCAGTCGGCGACGGGCACCACCACACCGCTCGCGCGCGGCCGTGGCCTGGGCGGCGGGTCCACCATCAACGCGATGACGTTCGTGCGCGGCCACCACTCCGGCTACGACGCGTGGACCGCCGGCGGTGCCAAGGGCTGGGGCTACGACGACCTGCTCCCGTACTTCAAGCGCAGCGAGAACGCCCCCGGGCGGGACCCGGTGCTCCGCGGCGTCGGCGGCCCCCTGACCGTGGGGCCGGCCAGCCCGCCCCACCCCGTCGTGGCCGCGCTCCTCACGGCGGCGACGCAGACCGGGTACCGGCGGGCGTCCGACATCGCCGCCGGCGTGGAGGAGGGCTTCGGCTGGAGCGACCTCAACATCGTCGGCGGGCGTCGGCAGAGTGCCGCCGACGCCTACCTCACCCCCGCCCGGCACCGCCCCAACCTCACCGTGGTGACCGGCGCCCTGGTCCACCGGGTGCTGCTGCGCGACGGAAGGTGCGTCGGGGTGGAGTACGGGCGGGCCGGCAGTACGGGCACCGCCCGGGTCGGCTGCCACGGCGAGGTCGTGCTCACCGCCGGCACCATCGGCACGGCGCAACTGCTGATGCTCTCCGGCGTCGGCCCCGCGGCGCACCTGCGGGACACGGGCATCGACGTCGCCCTCCACTTGCCGGGGGTCGGCGCGAACCTGCAGGACCACCCGCTGACCGACATCGTCCACCGCGCGGCCCGGCCCGTCCCGCCCGGGATCAACAACCACGGCGAGGCCCTCGGCCTGGTGCGCAGCCGGCTCGGCATCTGCCACCCCGACGTGCAGGTGCTCCTGGTCGACGCCCCGGGGCGCCACCCGGCCGCGGCCGGCGTGCCGGACGGCCAGGGGTACCGGATCGCGGTCTCCCCGATGCGGCCGCACAGCCGCGGCACCGTCCGGCTCGCGAACGCGGAACCCGGCGCCCTGCCGCTGGTGGACCCCGACTACTTCGGCGACGACCGCGACCTGAGCACGATGGTGGAAGCGCTCTTCCTGGCACGGGAGATCGGCCAGGCGCGGGCCCTCGACGGCTGGCGCGCCCACGAGGTCCTGCCCGGCCCCGACGTGAAGGACGACGCCGGCCTGCGGGCTTACGCGCGTGGCGCCCTGGCCTCGTACATGCACCCCGTCGGCACCTGCCGGATCGGCACCGACGACCTGGCCGTCGTCGACACGGACCTGAGGGTCCACGGTGTCGACGCCCTGCGGGTCGCCGACGCCTCCGTGATGCCCACCATCCCCTCGGGCAACATCGCCGCCACGGTCTACGCGGTCGCGGAACGCGCGGCGGACCTCCTCAAGCGCTGACCCTCCCGGCCCGGCTCCGGCCCCCACCGGCCGGACCGGGCCCCGGCACACCCCCCCACAGCCCAGACGAAGGACCTACGTGACATGGCATCACCCGCACCGATCGACCTGGCCGGCCTGCTCCAGCGGGCGGTGGGCGTCACCGGGGCCGCGCTGGGATCCCCCCTCGCCCCCTCGGCGATCGGCCTCGCCCTGTGGGGCACCGACCTGCGGTGCACCTGGGTCAACGACTCGCTGGAGGGCCACGACGGCATCCCGAGGGAACGGCGGCTGGGACACCGCCCCGAGGCGGCGCTGCCGGCCGGGGCCCGCGGGCTGGAGGCGGTGATGCGCCAGGTGCTGGCGACCGGCGCCCCCGTGACCGGGCGCGAGTACGCCGTGCCGGCGGTGGACGGCGTCCGCCCCGACGAGGCGTACTCCGCCTCCTGCATCCGCCTGGAGGACGCCGAGGGCCGGCCGATGGGCGTGTGCCTGGTCGTCCTCCGGATCACGCGGCAGGGCCGCCCCGGCGACCGCCTCGCGCTGCTCGGCGAGGCCGGTGCCCGTATCGGCACCACGCTGGACGTCATGCGCACCGCGCAGGAACTGGCCGCGTTCAGCGTCTCCTGCCTCGCCGACTTCGTCACCGTCGACCTCGCCGACACCCTGCGCCTCGGTGAGGAACCGCTGTCCCGGCTCGGCCCGGACGGCGACTACGTCCCGGTGTTCCGCCGGGCGGGACTGTCCTCCGTCCACGAGGGCGCGCCCGAGGCGGTCTCGCAGGTCGGCGACGTGGTGTACGTGCCGTCCTCCTCGCCCCTCACGCGTGTGCTGTCCTCCGGCCGCGCCTTGCTCGAGCCCGTGCTGGACACCGCCTCCCCGTGGCTCACCCGCGACCCGGCACGGGCCCGGAAGATCGACTGGTTCGGGCTGCACTCGCTGATGATCGTGCCGATCAGGGCCCGCGGCGTCGTGCTGGGCGTGGTGCTGTTCCTGCGCTCCGGCGACCCGCGGCCGTTCGACGAGGAGGACCTGCTGTTCGCCGAGGAACTGGTCGCCAGGGCCGCGCTGAGCCTGGACAACGCGCGCCGCTACACCCACGAACGCGCCACCGCCCTCGCCCTCCAGCGGGGCCTGCTCCCGCGCCGCCTGTGCGGCGGCCCCTGCCTGGACGTGGTCTCCCGCTTCCTCCCGGCGGAGCTCGAGGACGGGGTGGGCGGCGACTGGTACGACGTGATCCCGCTGCCGCGGGACCGGGTGGCCCTGGTCGTCGGCGACGTCGTCGGGCACGGCATCGACGCCGCGGCGACGATGGGCCGGCTCCGTACGGCGGTGCGGACGCTCGCCGACCTCGACCTGCCGCCGGAACAGCTCCTCGCCCACCTCGACCAGACGATCATCCGCCTCGCCGAGGAGGAGGGCGACGGCCTCCACGTACCGTCGGTGAGCGCCACCTGCCTGTACGCCGTCTACGACCCCGCCAGCCGGCGCTGCACCATGGCCAGGGCCGGGCACCCGCCGCCCGCCGTCCGCGACCCCGGCGGCGGCGTCACCTTCCTGGACCTGCCCAACGGCACCCCGCTCGGCCTCGGGATGCCCCCGTACCAGGCCGCCGAGGTGGAGCTGCCCGAGGGCAGCCTCATCGCCCTCTACACCGACGGGCTCATCGAGGACCGCCGGCACGGCTTCGACACCGGGATGGAGCGCGTGCGCCGCGCCCTCGACCGGCCCGGGCTCCACTTGGACGACCTGTGCTCGGCGGTGCTCGGCACCCTGCCCAGCGCGACGCCGCCCGACGACGTCACCCTCCTCATCGCCCGCACCCGAGCCGCCTCCCCGGCGTCCTCGCGTCCCCGGTGCGCGGCGCCGTCCCCCGGCAACCGATCCCCGAGGTAGCTCCCCATGACCGCCTTCCACGTCTCCTCCGCGGGCGCCGAGGACATCAGCCGGCTCTCCGACTGGGCCGACGACGAGGGATGGAACCCCGGCAGGTCCGACGGACAGGCCTTCTTCCCCGCCGATCCGGCCGGTTTCCTGTTCGGGAGGCTCGACGGCGAGCCCGTCGCCTCGGTCTCCGCGGTGCGCTACGGGACGGACTTCGGCTTCGTCGGCCTCTACATCGCCCGGCCGCCCTTCCGCGGCCGCGGCTACGGGATCCGGGTCTGGCGCGCCGGGCTCGCGCACCTCGCCGGGCGCAACGTCGGCCTCGACGGGGTCGTCGCGCAGCAGGAGAACTACCGCAAGGCCGGGTTCAGCACGGCGTGGCGGAACATCCGCTACCAGGGGACGCCGTCCGGCGGGGTCATGCCCGGCGGCGTCGCGCTGATCGACGCGAGGAGCGTCCGGTTCGGCGAACTGGCCCGCTACGACCGGCGGTTCTTCCCCGCCGCGCGCGACGCCTTCCTCGCCTCCTGGATCACCCTCCCGGACCGCACGGCGCTCGCGGCCGTCGCCGACGGACGGCTGCAGGGCCTGGGGGTGCTGCGGGCCGCCCGCGGGCCGTCCCGCGTGGGCCCGCTCTACGCCTCGTCCGGGAAGGTCGCCCTCGCGCTCCTCATGGGGCTGTCCCGGACGGCGCCGGGGGAGCCCCTGGTGATCGACGTCCCCGAGCCCAACGAGGCCGCCGTGCGCCTGGTGGAACACCTGGGCCTGACGCCCTCGTTCGAGGCCGCGCGCATGTACACGGGCCCGGTCCCCGACGTCGACCTGGCGGGCATGTACGGCGTCACCAGCCTGGAACTCGGTTAGGCGTGTCAGCCCGGACGCCTCGCCCGGCACCGCTCCGGGCGGCCCCCCGGGTGGGGGAGGCCGCCCGGAATGGCGGGCGCGGGGACGTCACTGGTTGATGGTGTAACTGTCCCCGTAGACCTTCCACTTGAGCGGAGGGTTGAGGTCGAGGTTGCCGTTGTTGAGGAAGACGCGCTGCTCCGTGTCGACGCGGGTGGTGTCGCTGTGCGCCTCCTCGGTCTTCATCGCCGCCTTGCGCGCGTCGAGGAAGGCGTTGATGTACGCCGTCTCGTCGCCGCCCTGGGCGGGGCTCTTGGCCTTGGACAGGGCGGTCCTGCGGATGCCGCCGAAGCTGACCTTGTCCTCGCCGGGGCCGTGCATCACGATCGCGTCGTAGTACGCGAACTGGCCCAGCGCGCGCAGCCCGTCGGCCTTGGCCTGCCGGACGGCGGGGTCGAAGTAGACGCGGTCGCGCTCGTCGTTCTGCGCCTGCTGGAACGCCGTGTCCGCGGCGGCGCTGCGCCAGGCGCTCTCGAAGCCGGAGCCGAGCCCGCTGTGCGAGTCGGTCCCGTTGACCCGGCGCAGCGCCGGCAGGTAGCGGGCGAGCGGGTTGCCGGGCTTGCGGTCGGTGTACAGCTCGACGAGTTCGAGCATGTCGCCGGTGCCGGAGCAGAAGCCGATGATGCCCGCGGTGTAGCCGCGGCCGTCACCGATGTCCTCGATGTACTTGTACTGGGCCTTCCAGTCCAGCGAGGAGTTCTCGGCGCTGGACACCAGCTGCATCGCGATGTCCTTCTTGTGCGGGTCGTCGAGCCCGACGCCGGCAGCCGCGGCGGCCGGCCGGCCCGGTGCCGCCGAGGCGAGCGTCCCGATGCCGGCGGTCAGGGCGCCGGCGGTCAGCGCCGCGGTCGCGTAGAGGACGACGCGCCGGCGCGGGAGGGTGCGTGCATGACGCTGTGGGGGGATCTGCACGGTGACTCCGTTCGGTTAGAAGTTAGGAAACCTTCCTAACAGCGCCACATTGAAGCACCGCGCCGGTCGAACGCCAAGGGGTTCGAACAAAAACGCCTCATGCCATCTGGCCGAAGAATCAAGGGAGTTGGCTTTACCCACCGACCGGCCGGGCGCGACCGCCCGGAACCGCGCGTCCCCCGCATGCGCGGTCCGCGGCGCGGATGCAGTCTGGACGGGAAGAGGCGGAGGAGGTGATGCCCGTGCCGGACGGGTCCCCTCCCGCACCGTCCCGCCCCGGCACCGGGATGCGGACGGACGAAGGCCTGCTGGCCCCCGCGCTGTTCGCGATGATGGACGGCGTACGGGCGCACGCGGGCGGCGTCTACCTGCTCGCGCCCGGCGAGCCGGTCCTGGAGATGGCCGTGATGGCGGGCCTGCCCCGGGCGTTCGCCGCACCCTGGGAACGGGTGGGCCTGGGCGCCCCGATCCCCGTGGCGGAGGCACTGCGCGAACGCCGGCTGGTCTGGGTCGGCGGCGAGGAGGAGATGGCGCGCCGCTACCCGCGGATCTCCCTCGTCCTGCCGTACCCGTTCACCCTCGCGGCGCTCCCCGTCGCGACCCCCGGCGCCGCCTTCGGCTCGGTGTTCGTCACCTGGCCCGGCGCCCATCCGCCCGAGCTGTCCGACTGGGAACGCGACCGCCTGGTCACCGGCTGGGACCGGCTCGCCCGCTGCCTGGAGCAGGAGACCGCCGCGGGCCGGCCGGTCCGCCGCGGCCGGGACGTGACGATCGGTCCCCCGGTCGCCGGGGTGTCCTCGGCGGTCGAGGCCGTGCGCATGGTGGGCCGGCTGCCGGACGGGTTGTGCTCGCTCGACCTCGACGGACGGGTCACCTACGCCAACGGGGCGGCGTCCCGGAAACTGGGCGTACCCGTGCGCAAGCTGCTCGGGCACCCGCTGTGGCGGACGCTGCCCTGGCTCGAGGACCCCGTGCACCAGGAGCGCCACCGCGCGGCGCTGATCAGCAGGCAGCCCACCTCGTTCACGGCGCTGCGACCGCCGGGCGACCGGCTCACCTTCCAGCTCCATCCCAGCAGCAACGGCGTGAGCGTGCGGATCTCGACGGCCCGCGGCCCGGCGGAGCAGCCCCCGGTGCCCGGTGAGCCGAGCGGTGCGGCGCGGCCCGCGGTCGGCCTGGTGGCCATCTCCCACCTCGTGAACCTGTCGGGGGCGCTCACGGAGGCCGTCGGCGTGCAGGACGTGATCGACCTGGTGGCCGAGGAGATCATGCCCGCGGTCGGCAGCCGGGTGGTGGCCGTGGTCGCCCCGGAGGCGGGGCGGATGCGGGTGCTCGGCCACCGCGGCTACCACGATCCGGCGATCGTCGACCGCTACGACGGCATGGCGATGTCCCTGCCGACGCCCGCCGCCCAGGTGCTGGCCAGCGGCGCGCCGGCGTTCCTGGAGTCCGAGCGGGAGATGCGCGAGCACTTCCCCGACCGCCCTCCGGTCCGGGACGGCATGGCGGCGTGGGCCTACCTCCCGCTGATCGCCTCCGGCCGCCCCGTCGGCACCTGCGTGCTCGGGTACCCGCGGCCGCACCGCTTCGGGGCCGACGAGCGGGCGCTGCTCACCAGCCTCGGCGGCCTGATCGCCCAGGCCCTGGAGCGGGCCCGGCTCTACGACGCCAAGCACCGGCTGGCCCACGGCCTGCAGTCCGCGCTGCTGCCCAGGAGCCTGCCGGAGCTGCCCGGCCTCGAGGCGGCCGCACGGTACCTCGCGGGCACCGAGGGGATGGACATCGGCGGCGACTTCTACGACCTGCTGCGCGTGGGGGACCGCCCGGCCGCCGTGATCGGCGACGTGCAGGGCCACAACGTCACCGCGGCCGGCCTGATGGGCCAGGTGCGCACTGCGGTCCGGGCGTACTCCGCCGTCGGCCAGTCCCCGGGCCAGGTGATGGAGTGCACCAACCGGCTGCTGCTCGACCTGGACGTGGACCTCCTCGCCAGCTGCCTCTACCTGCACCTCGACCCCGACGGGGAGCGGGCGATGGCGGCGGGCGCGGGCCACCCGCTGCCCCTGCTGCGGGAGCCGGACGGCCGGGTGCGGGCGCTCGACCTCGCCCAGGGACCCCTGCTGGGCATCGACGCCGAGGCGGTCTACCGCACGGTCGAGTTCCCCTTCCCGCCGGGCTCGGTGCTCATGCTCTACACCGACGGGCTCGTCGAGTGCCCGGGAACGGACGTCGACGACGAGCTCGCCGGCCTCGCGGACCACCTCCGCACGGCCGGCGGGCTGCCGCTGGACCGGGTCGCCGACGGCGTGCTCGCCCTCACCGCCGAACGCAGGCGGCGCACCGACGACATCGCGCTGTTGCTGCTGCGCTCCCTCACCGGGCAGCGGTGACCCGGACGGCGACGGGCGCCGCGCGCCGTCCGGGGGGACGGCGCGCGGCGCCCGTGGTGTTCCGGGGCTCGGCCCGCTGAGGTCAGCCCTGGCGGGCCTTGAAGCGGGGGTCCCTCTTGTTGATCACGTACACACGACCGCGACGGCGGACGATCTGCGAGCCGGGGGCGTTCTTGAGGGAACGCAGCGAGGCACGTACCTTCACCGGTCGCCTCCTTTCGGGCGGTTCTTGATCCGCCCATGCCAACGCAGGGAGGGTGCGGTTTCTTCCCGGCTTCCCGGTGCCGTCGCCGTGGCGGGCCGAAAGCAGAATGAGGGGCATGAGTTCCCCCGCCGACGGCACCGCCGTCCCCACGCCGCCGTGCCCGGTCGTCCGCTCCCCGCACGAGCGGGTCCTCTTCGCCCGCGGGAGGGGTGCCCAGGACCGGGTCGCGGACGTGATCACCGCCTTCGCCGGCTCGATGGCCTTCGTCTACGTCCACATCGTCTGGTTCACGGTCTGGATCCTGCTGAACCAGGGGCTCGCCGGGCCGGGCGGGGTCTTCGACCCCTACCCCTTCGGGCTGCTCACCATGATCGTCAGCCTGGAGGCGATCTTCCTCTCCACCTTCGTCATGGTCAGTCAGAACCGGCAGGCCGCCCGGGACAACATCCGCGCCGACCTCGCCTTCGAGACCAACGTGCGCTCCGAGGTCTGGACCGCGCACATAGGCCAGGCCCTCGGCCTCGACCCCGAGGAGGTCGAGCGGAACGTCCAGCGGCTCGTCGCCGAGAGCCGGGCCCGCATGGGTGTCACCTCCCCGGCGGCCACGCCGGACGCGGTGCCGCCCGCGTCATGAGCGGCCCTCGTCCCGGTCCGCGCCGGCGGGGTCGGCGCCGCCCACCGGCCCGGGGCCGGTGAAGTCGGGGCTGGAGTATCCCGGCCCTTCGAAGCCGGGCGATTCGAAACCGGGGGACTCGAAGCCCGGCGACTCGAAGCCGGGGGACTCGAAGCCGGGCGACTCGAACCCCGGCTCCGTGATGCCCGCGACCTCCGGCTGCGGGACCTCGTACTCCGGGATCCGCGGGGGCGGCGGAACCGCTGCGCCGTCCCCGGTGTCCGGACCGGGGACGTCGGCGGACGTGGAGAACCCCGGACTGGTGAAGCCCGGACGGCGCGCGGGCCCGACCCCGGACCCCGTGTCTCGACGGTGCGTCATGTCCGTTCCCTCCCCGAGGGCTCAGCGCCCCCGCCGGCGGTACCCCGACCAGCGGCCGCCCGCGCCCGAGCCGACCCCGCCGAGGTGGGCGGCCAGCAGTGTCAGCCCGACCAGCAGCAGGCTCGTCGGGGTGAACACGTCCTCCGTCGCCGTCCCGGTGGCGTTGATGACGAACGCGACCGCGAACACGACGGCCGCAACGATGGCCAGCATCGGCCCTCCCAGTGGTCCGGGGGCGCGCCCTCGCGCCGCCCCTTCACCCACCGTGTGCCCCGGGAGCGGCCACCCAGTCGGCCGGGACCGGTCAGCGGGCCCCGCGCGGTGTCCGTGGGAGCGCTCACGGCCTAGGATTCCGCGGTGACCGGACGATGAGCCAGCGCCGTCTCATCACCCCGCGCCCTCGTGCCCCCGGAGTCCCCGCATGGCGTCGCCGCACGGCCCGCTCGACCACCGTTACCGCGGTGAGCACCCGATCCGCACCCTCGCCTACCTCTTCCGCCACGACCGCGGCCGACTGGCCCTGGCGGTGCTGGCGTTCATGGTCAAGCACACCCCGATCTGGCTGACACCGCTGGTCACCGCGCAGGTCATCGACGTCATCGTGCAGCACCGTCCGCTGTCGGGCATGCTGCTCGGCACCGGTGTGCTGCTGCTGATGCTGCTCCTCAACTACCCCTTCCACCTGCTGTACGTGCGCTGCTGGTACGGCAGCGCCCGCCGTACCGGCACCCGGCTGCGCTCCGCGCTCTGCCAGCGCATGCAGCAGCTCTCCATCGGCTACCACACGAAGGTCAACTCCGCCGTCCTGCAGACCAAGGTCATCCGTGACGTCGAGGCCATCGAGCAGGCGGTCCAGCAGACCGGCGACATGGGCCTGTCCGCGCTCGCCACGCTGCTGGGCGCGCTGGTGGTGATCGCCGTGCAGGCGCCGTCCTTCCTGCCGGTCTTCCTGGTCGTGGTGCCCGCGACGTCCGCGCTGGTGATGTGGTTGCGGGGACGGTTGCGCGAGTCCAACGAATCGTTCCGCCAGGAGGTGGAGCAACTCTCCTCCCGGGTCACCGAGATGACCACGCTCATCCCCATCACCCGCGCCCACGGCCTGGAGTCCGCCGCGCTGCGCCGGGTCGACGGCACGCTCAGCCAGGTGCTCACCGCGGGGCTGCGCCTGGACCGGCTCAACGGCCGCTTCGGCTCCCTCGCCTGGATCGTCCTCAACGTCCTCGGCGTCTGCTGCCTGCTCGGTTCCGCGCTCGCCGCCTACCACGGCTGGCTCGGTGTCACTCCCGGCGACGTCGTCATGCTGACCACCTACTTCTCCGCCCTGACCGCCGCCGTGACCACCCTGCTCAGCCTCACCCCCGTGGTGAGCAAGGGGCTGGAGTCGGTGCGCTCGGTCGGCGAGGTGCTGCAGGCGCCCGACCTGGAACAGAACGCGGGCAAGGCGGAGGTGGCCGCCGTGCGCGGGCGGGTGGACTTCCAGGGCGTCGGCTTCACCTACGACGACGCCGCCGGCCACTCGGTGCGCGACTTCTCGCTCTCCGTCCGCCCGGGCGAGACCGTCGCGCTGGTGGGCGCCTCGGGCGCCGGGAAGTCGACCGTCCTCAACCTCGTCATCGGCTTCCTGCGCCCCACCGAGGGCCGGATCCTGCTGGACGGGGCCGACATGGAGGACCTGGACCTGCGCAGCTACCGCCGTTTCGTGTCCGTGGTGCCCCAGGAGTCCATCCTCTTCGAGGGCACCATCCGGGAGAACGTCGCCTACGGCATGCCGGGCGTCCCCGAGGAGGCGGTGCGGGAGGCCCTGCGGGCCGCCAACGCCCTGGAGTTCGTGGAGCGGCTGCCGGCCGGCCTCGGCACGGTCGTCGGGGAGCGGGGCGCCCGGCTGTCCGGCGGGCAGAAGCAGCGACTGGCCATCGCCCGGGCGCTGATCCGCGACCCGCGCGTACTGGTCCTGGACGAGGCGACCTCCGCCCTCGACTCCCGCTCCGAGGCCCTCGTCCAGCAGGCGCTGGAGCGCCTGGTGCGCAACCGCACCGTCTTCGTGGTGGCCCACCGGCTGTCCACCATCCGGAACGCGGACCGCATCGTCGTCATGGAGGACGGGAGGATCACGGAGGTCGGCGCGCACGATCAACTGCTGCGCTCCGGCGGCCCGTACGCCGCACTGCGCAGCGCCCAGACCGCCTGACGACCGGACCGCCTGACGACCGGACGCCTGACGACCGGGACCGCCCTACGGCCCGGCCGACGGCGGGTGCGCACGCGCCGGTGGCGCCCTCCGTGCGGACGGAGGGCGCCACCGGGGTTCCGCGGGGCCGGGCCGCGGGTCAGCGGCGGTGGTGGTTGACGACGTGGTGGTGACGGTGCAGGCGGTGACCGTGCCAGCGGTGGTGGTGACGCTTGCCGTGGTGGCTGTGGTGACCGCGGCCGTGGTCGCCGTGCGTGGCGTGCGTGCCGTGGCCGCCGAAGGACTCCGGCGTGACGGCACCGGCGCCCGCCGCACCGCCCAGGACGACGGCCACGGCCACACCGACCGCGGCAACGAAACGGGAAACGCGCATGGATCGACTCCTGTCTCCGCGGGTGCCGTGGGCACCCGTGACGGGTGGGACACGAGAAGCCTCGGGCCTCGGCGTGCCCGTCGAGGTGCGGCGCGCCCGTTTTGGCACTCGATTTGCTGGAA
The DNA here is from genome assembly GCF_042956445.1 of Streptomyces sp. NPDC008238. Classification (NCBI taxonomy): domain Bacteria; kingdom Bacillati; phylum Actinomycetota; class Actinomycetes; order Kitasatosporales; family Streptomycetaceae; genus Streptomyces; species Streptomyces sp. NPDC008238. Next base: position 296,327 of record NZ_JBIBGK010000001.1, read on the forward strand.
AATGACGTTCTGCGGAACCGGCGGCTGTAGGCGATCCGGGGAGGCCCGTGCGTGCCGGTCCCCCGTGGAGCCGCAGGTCAGGGGCGGTGCGATGTTTCGGGCGTGGCGCCCGGGGCAGGGGACCCCACGTTCCGGCCCCGCCATGGGGCGGCGCACCGACAGGCGATGGTGGCGTTGGACGACACCGGCTTCGGCACCCTGCTCAGCGGGCTCCTGCAACGCTCGCACGAGGTCGCCCCGGAGGACTGGGGCGCCACCCTCGCACGTGCCGCGCACCAGGTGGGCCTGGACGACGTCACGGTCCTGCTCGCCGACGTCCAGCAGGCCCGGCTCGTGCCCCTGCCCGGCGAGCCGGGCTCCGGAGCCCGCCGCGCCGTGGCCGTCGACGGCACGCCGGCGGGCGCCGCCTACCGGACGGTCTCGCTGCGCCTGAGCGAGCGGGACGACCGGATCACGATGTGGCTCCCCCTCGTCGACGGAGTGGAGCGGGTCGGCGTCATGGAGGTCACCGCCCACCGGATCGACCCCGAACTGCTCTCCCGCTGCCGGGCGCTCGCCGACGTCACGACCCTGGCGCTGGTCTCGAAGTCGGGGTTCAGCGACGACCTGCTGCGGCTCGTCCGCAGCCGTCCCATGACCACCGCCGCGGAGCTCGTGTGGGCGTTCCTGCCGCCGCGGACCCTCGGGACGGGAGAGGTGACCTCCAGCGCCGTGCTGGAACCCGCGTACGAGATCGGCGGCGACGCCTTCGACCACAGCCTCCACGACGACCACCTGCACCTGACCGTCCTCGACGCGATGGGCCACGACCTCGCCTCGGGGCTCACCGCGGCCGTCGCGCTCGCCGGCTGCCGCGCGGCCCGGCGGGCCGGCGCCGACCTGGGCGAGATCGTCAGGACCGTGGACGAGACGCTCGCCGAGTGGATCCCGGACCGGCTCGCCACCGCGGTCTTCGCCGATCTCGACGTTCGCAGCGGCCAGTTCGCCTGGGTGAACTGCGGGCACCCGACGCCCCGGCTGATCCGTGCCCGGCACGTCGTCACCGGTGCCCTGGAACGCGAGGCGGAGCTGCCCCTCGGCCTCGGCCCCGACTACGGCGGCCGGCCGCGCACCGTCCACTCCACGCGCCTGGAGCCCGGTGACCGCGTCCTCGTCCACACCGACGGCGTCACCGAGTCCCGCGCCGAGGGCGGCGACGACTTCGGCGAGCGGCGCCTCACCGACTACGTCGTGCACGCCACCGCGCTCGGCGACCCCGCGCCGGAAGTCCTGCGGCGACTCGTCCACGCCGTCCTGGCACACCGGCACGGCCGCCTCGACGACGACGCCACCGTGTTGCTGGCCGAGTGGCACCCCACCCGCTGATCCCGCGTGCCCGGGCGGTTTCCGCCGCGCCGGGCGGGGCAGCCGCACCTCGACGGGTGGGCCCGTCCGTCCGCGGGACGGCGGACACGGCCGGTGCCGGGGCCGGCGCGCAGCGCGACGGCCGTCGGACACCGTGCGGATGCCCCGGACGAACATGTCCAGATCCGGAATGTATGTCGTGTAAATCACGTTCGAATGGGTATGCGGTTTTGAGAAGACATGAGGAGGCGCCCAGCCGTGGACACACGCAACGGCCACCCGACCATCACCCGCATCCCCCGAGACCAGCAGATACGTACGTGCCGGCCTGCTGTACTGAAGGAGGGCCGGGGCAATCCGCCGCAACGGGAGCCCGACAGCGGCAAGGACTGGAACATCGTCAGGGGAGAGGACTGAGGGGCCCGGACCCCGAGTGACCGAGCGGGACCACTGCCCGGCGCCGGTGGGAAGGCGTAAGCGGTCGTGCGGACCGTGGGCGCGCCCACCGGCGGGGTGGTGGTTCCGTTCTCATGTCCCGGTGGCCCCGGTCAGCCCGGCCGGCCCCCCGCCTCCGGCGTCCCCGCCGACCAGGTGACGAGCGGCGGACGCACGGCCGCGCAGAGCGGCCCGCCCCGGGCGTCGGTCAGGCCGAGCCGCCCGACGAGCGTCCCGGAGCGGACGGCGGCGCGCAGGATGCCGGGCTCGACGCCGTCGAGCATGAGCTTGGCGCGGCGGAACATCGTGAAGTCCCCGGGCCCCGCCACCGTCCCCCAGGACAGGTAGACGAAGCGGGCGCCCGGACCGCCCTGGATCCAGGGGCCCGTGACGTCAGGCCCGTCCGGGGTCTCCCGGACCCGGCAGTCCAGGTCCCAGGTCGCCTCCGCGGCGTCGCCGGGACGGGGGTCCAGCAGTTCCGCCGGACGGGCGCGGCGCTGCACGGCGACGTGGACGCCAAGGTAACCGCCATAGGTACGGCCCGGCAGGTCGTGCGCCTCGACGCGGATCCGCACGCTCAGCCGCCCGCCGTGACGAGCCGGAACGCCGGGCACACCACGCGCGTCGCGTCCTGGACGGGAGTGCCCGCCCGTTCCCAGGAACGGCGGTGCCCGGCGCGCCAGTCGGCGAGGGAGGCGTCGCCCTCGGCGGCGGCGTGCTCCCACGTCACCTCGGCGAAGGACGTCACCTCCACGCCGCCGACCTCGATGCAGCGGCTCTCCCGGTCCAGCAGGGCCGGCCGCTCGCCGACGAACTCCAGGCCCTCGGTCTCCTCGACGTACTCGGACAGCAGCCCGGTCGCAGCGGTCCTCCGGCCCGCGAGGACCAGGAAGTCGAGCTCGTCCCGCAGCGCGTCGGGCGTACCCGGTTCCATGGAGCGCATTCCGTCGACCCGCGGCCACATCGTCGTACCGCCCCTCGGTGCGTGGGGGTGCCGTCGGCCGGATCATCACACGGCGGGCGCCACCTCCGCCAGGAACGGCGGGTCCGCACCGGCGCGCCCGCAGGTCAGAGCCGCGACCCGCGCGGCGAGTTCCAGGGCACCGGCCACCGCCTCGGGCACGGGACCGCCGTCCTCGGCCGCGTGCAGCCGTTGCCGGGCCGTCGTCCCGCCGAGCAGCCCGGCGGAGAGGAGGCCTGCGAGCAGGCCCGCCATGAAGGCGTCACCGGCGCCGATCGTGTCGACGACGCGCACCCGGTGGCCGGCGACGCGGTGCCTTCCGTCCGCGCCCCAGAGGGCCTCGGCGCCCGCCGCGCCCCGGGTGAGGACGACCAGGCGCGGACCGCGGCGCGCCCAGCCGGCCGCGACCTCCGCGGGATCGCGTCCCGGGTGCAGCCACCGGAGGTCCTCCTCGCTGGCCTTCACCACGTCGGCGAGCGCCACCATCCGTTCGACACGCGGGCGTTCGGTCTCCGGCGGGCCGAGCAGCGCGGGTCTGAGGTTCGGGTCGTACGAGACGGTGTGCCCCCGGAGCCGGACCGCCGCGACCAGGGCGAGCAGCCGTCCGGCGCCCGGTTCGAGCGCGGTGGCGATCGAACCGGTGTGGAGGTGCCCCGGCACGTCGGACGGTCCGACCGGGGGCAGGTCCCACACGATGTCGAACCGGTACGCGGCGCTGCCGTCGCCGTCGAGTTCGGCCCTGGCCGTGGAGGTGGGGGCGTGGACGACCGACCCCGGCAGCAGCCGCACCCGACCTTGCGTCAGCCGTTCCACCAGCGCGTCGCCGTGCGGGTCCCGGCCGATGCGGGTGGCCAGGGTGACCGGGTGCCCCAGCCGGGCGAGCCCGAGCGCGGTGTTGGCCGGGCTGCCGCCCGGGTGGGCCCGCGCTGTCCCGTCGGGCCCGACGACCACGTCGGTCAGCGCCTCGCCGGCGACCAGGGTGCCGGGCGCGGTCACGGGCACGGTCACGGCTGCACCAGGATCTTGCGGCCGATGCCCGCCTTGAAGCGTTCGATGGCGTGCGGGTAGTCGGTGAGCGGGAAGCGGTCGCTGATGAACACCCCCGGGTCGAGCACCCCGGCGGCGAAGAGTTCGGCGGCCCGCTCGTAGCTGTGCAGGACGGCCATGGAGCCGGTGATGGTGATCTCCTGGTTGTAGATCCGGTACGGCTCGATGACCGCGCGGGCGGCGTAGTCGGCGACCCCGAACTGCAGGAAGGTGCCGCCCCTGCCGACCCGTCGCAGCCCGTCCTGGATCGCGGCGGCGTTGCCGGTGGCGTCCACGACGACCTCCCAGCCGCGCGGGCGCAGGATCTCCTCGGCCGAGGCGGCCGTGTTGTCGCAGCCCAGCAGGCGTGCGGTGGCGAGCCGTTCGGGGTTGACGTCGACGACGTCCACGCTCGCGGCGCCCGTGCGCTTGGCGAGTTCCAGCATCATCAGGCCCATCGTTCCCGAGCCGTAGATCAGCACATGGGAGCCGAGCCGGGCGCGCAGCACGTCGTAGCCGCGCACGGCGCAGGACAGCGGTTCGATCAGCGCGGCGTCGGCGGTCGCCACGTGGTCGGGCAGCACCACGCAGTTGGCGACCGGCGCGACGGCGAACTCGGCGGCGCCGCCCGGTTCGGTGACCCCGATCGCGGCCCACCGCTCGCACAGGTTGCCGCGGCCCCGGCGGCAGTAGTGGCACTCGCCGCAGTGCAGCGAGGGGTCGACGGCGACCCGGGCGCCGACCGCCACCTCCGTGACGGCCGAGCCGACCGCGACCACCTCCCCGGCGAACTCGTGGCCCGGCACGATCGGCAGCGTCGGTGCGAACTCGCCCTGCAGAATGTGCAGATCGGTTCCGCACAGTCCGCAGGCCGCGACCGCGACCACCACGTCACGAGGCCCGGGGGCGGGGTCCTCGACGGTGGCGAGCTCGATCTTCCCGGGCTCGGCGATGACGACTGCCTTCACTTGACGGCTCCCAGTGACAGGCCCTGGACCAGGCGGTCCTGGGCGGCGAATCCGGCGACGAGGACGGGCAGGGACACCACGACGGCCGCGGCGCAGACCTTGGCCAGGAAGAGTCCCTGACTGGTGACGAAGGAGGTGAGGAAGACCGGCGCGGTCACCGAGCGGACACCGGTGAGCACCCGGGCGAAGAGCATCTCGTTCCAGCTGAAGATGAAGCAGATCAGCGAGGTGGCGGCGATGCCGGGGGCGGAGACGGGGATGATGATGCGGCGGAAGACGGCCGGCAGCCCGGCGCCGTCGATCGCGGCGGCCTCGAGGATCGCCACCGGGATCTCGGCGAGGAAGGACCGCATCATCCACACCGCGATCGGCAGGTTCATCGAGGTGTAGAGCAGGACCATCAGCCAGACGTTGTCGAGCAGCCCGAGGTCCTGCGCCACGAGGTAGACGGGCAGCAGTCCGGCCACCGCGGGCAGCATCTTCGTCGACAGGAAGAAGAACAGCACGTCGGACCACTTGCGGACGGGCCGGATCGACAGCGCGTACGCGGCCGGTACCGCCAGCGCCAGCACCAGCAGGGTGGAGACCACGCTCGCCGCGGCCGAGTTGACCAGGGCGGGCCAGGGGCTCGCGCCGGTCGAGGCGCCGAAGAACTCGCGGTAGCCGTCCAGGGTGAGCCCGGCGCCGAGGGAGGGCGGGTTGGTGGCGGCGTCCGTCTCGCTGTGCAGCGAGGTCAGCACCATCCAGGCGATCGGCAGGACGAACAGCAGGGCGGCGGCCCAGGCGACCAGCCCCCACAGGGAGCCGGAACGACGCCTGCGGACACCGGGCGCGGCCACGGTGCTCATGAGGACTCCTCCTTCAGCAGCGTCGACACCAGGCGCAGCGCGAGGGTGGCGACGACGATGGTCCCGGCGACCACGACGACGCCGGCCGCCGACGCCCGTCCGTAGTCGTGCGCCTTGTAGAAGGACTCGTAGATCGTGTACGGCAGGTTGGCGGTGCCCAGGCCGCCCGAGGTGAGGGTGAAGACCGCGTCGAAGTTCTGCACGATGTAGATCGAGCCCAGCAGTGCGGCCAGTTCGAGGTAGCGCCGCAGGTGGGGCAGGGTCAGGAAGCGGAAGACCTGCCAGGCGTTCGCGCCGTCCACCCGGGCCGCCTCCACCGCCTCCGTGGAGCGGCTCTGCAGCCCGGCGAGCAGGATCAGCATCATGAACGGGGTCCACTGCCACACCAGCGACGCCCCGATGGCCCCGAGCGGCATCGAGGTGATCCAGTCCGGCTGCGGCGGGCGTTCGCTGCCGAACAGTTGCCACAGCCAGGTCAGCGCGCCGTTGAACAGCCCGTACTCGGGGTTGTAGAGGGCGTGCTTCCACAGCAGCGCCGACGCGACCGGGACCAGCAGGAACGGCGCGATCAGCAGGGTCCGCACCAGCCCGCGGCCGCGGAAGCGCCGGTCGAGCAGGAGGGCCAGGCCCAGTCCCAGCAGGAGGCTGACGAGGACGACGCCGGCCGTGAGCCAGACGGTGGTCAGCACGGACGCCCGCAGGTCGGCGTCCCCGAACACATCGGCGTAGTTGGTCAGTCTCGTGAAGCCGCGCCGGTCGGGGTAGAGCGCGTTCCAGTCCATGAAGGAGATCACCAGCGTGGCCACGAAGGGCAGTTGGGTCACGACCACCATGAACACCAGCGCCGGCATCAGGGGTGCCCGGCGCGCCCACGCCGCGGCCCGGCCCGGGCCCGCGGCGCGGGTGGGCACCGCCCGGACCGCCGCCCGGCCGCGCACCTCCTCGGTGACGGCACTCGACGTACCGCTCATGGCCGAATCACCCGTTCCGGTACTGGGCGGCGACCTTCTCCGCGAGCTGCTGGGACTTGTCCAGCGCCGCGTCCACCGAGGTGCGCCCGGCGATGGCCGAGGCGATCTCCTGCGAGACCTTGGTGCCCAGGTCCGGGAACTCGGGGATGTCGACGAACTGGATGCCGAGCGTGGGCCGCGGCTGGACGCCGGGGTCGCGCGGGTCGGCGCCGGCGATCGCCTCCTCGGTGGCCTTGGCGAACGGGCCCGCCACCTTCAGGTAGTCCGCGTTCTCGTAGGTGGAGGTGCGCTTGCCCGCGGGGACGCGGGCCCAGCCGAGCTTCTTGCCGACGAGCTCCTCGTACCCCTTGCCGGACGCCCAGGCCACGAACTTCGCCGCGTCGTCCTGGCGCTTGCTCGCCTTCTGGATGCCCCAGGCCCAGGTGTACAGCCAGCCGGAGCTGTCGGTCCTCACCACGGGGGCCGGGGCGTAGCCGACCTTGCCGGCCACGGGGGAGTCGGCGCTGTCGAGGATCCCGGCGGCCGAGGTCGCGTCGTACCACATGGCGGTCTTGCCCTGCTGGAAGGCGCCGAGGCACTCGGCGAAGCCGGCCTGCGGCGCGCCCGCCTCGCCGTGGTCGCGGACCAGGTCGACGTAGAACTTCGTCGCCTTCTTGAAGGCGGGCGCGTTCACCTGCGCCTGCCAGTCCTTGGTGAACCAGGTGCCGCCGAAGGTGTTGACGACGGTGGTCAGCGGCGCCATCACCTCGCCCCAGCCGGGCAGTCCGCGCAGGCAGATGCCCTTCATGCCGGACTCGGCGCCGTCCGCCTTCGCCGCGAGGTCGGCGACCTGCTGCCAGGTGGGGCGCTCGGGCATGGTGAGGCCCTTCGCCTCGAACAGGTCCTTGCGGTACATCAGGAACGACGACTCGCCGTAGAACGGCTCGGCGTAGAGCTTGCCGTCGGCGCCGGTCAGGCTCTCCCGCATCGACGGGAGGACGTCCGCCTGGTCGAAGTCCGGGTCCTTGGCGACCGTGTCGTCCAGCGGGGCCAGCCAGCCGTTCTTGCCGTAGATCGGTGCCTCGTAGTTGCTGATGGAGGCGACGTCGTAGGTGCCGGCCTGGCTGGAGAACTCCTGGCTGATCTTGTCGCGGACGTCGTTCTCCGGCAGGACGGTGAAGTTGACCTTGATGCCGGTGCTCTTGGTGAAGTCCGACGCCGTCAGCTTCTGCAGGTCCAGCATCTGCGGGTTGTTGACCATCAGGACGTTCACGGAGGCGCCGCCGCCCCCGTCGTCCCCTCCGCTGCCGCCCGCCCCGGCGCAGCCGGTGGCGAGCAGGGCCGCGCAGGCCCCGAGTGCGGTGAGCGGGACGGTGGGGCGGCGCCGTGGCGCCCTTCCGCGGTCGGTGTCGGTCCTGGGCATGGGGAGGCCTTCCTGTGAGGGGGAACCCGGCGGCGCGCCGGCGTGCCGGGCGCTTCGGGGTGTGCCGGGGCGACCTGCGGCGGCTCGCGCGCAGGCTGGACGGAGGTGCGGTGGGTCAGACGCGGATGACGTTCGGGCCGAGCAGCGAGTAGCGGTGGGCCTCGGGGGCCGGCAGGCCCGTGTCGGTGACGATCGTCTCGAAGTCGCCGACCTCCGCGAACCGGCAGAAGCTCGAGGCGCCGAACTTGGTGTGGATCCCGACCAGCACACGGCGCCGCGCGGAGCGCACCGCCTGCGCCTTGACGTCCGCGACGACGGGATCGGGGGTGGTCAGGCCGAAGTCGCGGGATATGCCGTTGGCCCCCATGATCGCCAGGTCGATGACGAAGGAGGACAGCATCTGGGTGGCCCAGGAGCCGACGGTGGCCAGGGTGCGGCCCCGTACCCGGCCCCCGAGCAGCAGCACGGTGGTCTCGGGGGACTGGGCGACCGCCGCCGCGGTCGGCAGCGAGGCGGTCACCACGGTCAGCGGCCGGTCGGTGGGGAGCAGCGCCGCCAGCAACTGCTGGGTGTAGCCCTCGTCGACGAAGACGGTCTCCGCCTCGCCGAGCAGCTTCACCCCCGCCGCGGCGATCCGACGCTTGCCTTCCACCTGGTGGGTCTCGCGGCGGGCGAGGTCGGTCTCGAAGCCGGCGCTCTCCACGGGGTACGCCCCGCCGTGGGTACGGCGGACGAGTCCGCGCCGCTCCAACTCGCTCAGGTCGCGGCGGATCGTCTCCGGTGCGACCTTGAAGTCCGCGGCCAGCGCCGTGACCTCCACCCGTCCGGCCTGCCGCACCAGCGCGAGGATCCTGTGCTGCCGTTCGTCGCCGCGCATGGCCGCACCTCCCTGGTCCCGGTTCCGTCATGGCCGTTCGGGCATCGGCCGCCCGTTTCTGCCCGCCCGAGATTTATACCGCCGGGGGGAGCGGGGCGGTCAGCCCGTACAAGGCCGGAGTACGCCCGTTTCTGCCCGCTCCCGGAAGGGGGGTGGCCCAGGTCAGCGGGGGTGCGGCGGGATCACGCCAGTGAGTTTGCGGGTTTTTCTGCGTTTGGGTGATCATCGGTGGTGTCCGGCCGGCGGACGACGGGAGTGGGGCGGCGCGATGACCAGTTGGCGGAAGACCCTCGACCGGGCCGGCATCACCGACCCCGCCCTGCGCGAGGCGTACACCGCGCAACGCGGCGTGGTCGCGGGCTTCGACCGGGCCTCGTACGCGGCCGTGCGGCTGCTGCTGCCGGCGCCGCTCGTCCCCGACGCCCTCGCGGCCACCGCCTTCATGCACCACGGCGACAACCTCCTGGACCGTGGTGCGGACGGCCGCCGTGCCTTCGGGGCATGGGAGGAGCAGGTCACGGCGGCCCTCGCCGGGGCCGACCCGGCGGACGCCCTGACGCGCGCCCTCGCGCACACCGTCACCCGGCGGCCGGTGCTGCGCGGCATCGTCGCGGACTACCTCGTCGCCGCCCCCGCCGACGCCGAGTGGCGCGGCTTCGCCACCGAGGACGACTTCCAGGCCTACGTCGACGCGTACTCGCTGCCCGCCTTCCTCCTGGTCGCGGGACTGCTCGCGCCGGACGGCGGCTTCGACGCCTACCGCGCCGCCTGCCGCACCTTCATCGAGGCCGCCCAGCGACTGGACTTCCTGGAGGACATGGCGGAGGACCTCGCGGAAGGGCGGCTGGGCGTCCCCGAGGACGCGCTCGCCCGCCACGGCCTGGACCGCGCGGCGCTGGAGCGGGACTCCGGACCGGAGTCGCGCCCGGAGCAGGTCTCGGCCCTCGTCCGCGAGCAGGCCGGGCTGGTCCGGGCGGGGCTCGCCGGTGCGCGCGCACTGGTGGACCTCGTCCCCGGGCCCAACCGGCCCATGGTGCGCGCCCTCATCACGCTCCAGGGCCACCGGCTGCGAAGCGCGGAGCGCGCCGGCGCGACGCTGGCCCGGCGGCCCGCGCCGCGTCCGCTGGGCCCCGCCCTGCTCACCCTCCTGCGCGCGTACGCGAGCACCCTCCGGCACCGCGCGCGGCCGTAGCGGCGCCGCCGTACGTCACGCCTCAGTCCGGCTTGGAGTCCCAAGCGCGGCAGCGGCTTCGACCTGACGGTCACGTGCGCTGTCCTCGCTGGGAACGCCCGCGGCGTCCCCCGCGACATCGCCGCGGGGCGCCGCCCGCGTCGCGGTGGTGGCCGCCACCGCGGCCCTGTGGTTCACCCTGCGGGTGACCGGGCCCCGCGCGACGGTGGGGGCCTCGCTGGTGATGGCGATCGCCATCAGCGGCATGCACTACACGGGGATGACGGCCGTCACGGTGCGGAGCGTGACCGGCATCGCGAGCAGGGACGGCGTCACCGGCATTGCCCTCGTCGCGCCGCTCGTCATCGGCCGCGGCATCGAGGTGCTGCTCGTCCTCTTCGCCGTCCTGGTCAATCCCGTCGCGGCCGCCGGGAACGCCCGGACGGCGCCGCGGCAGGAATTCACGCCCCTGCCGCACGAGAACCGTCCGGCCCCCGAAGCCCCGCGCCACGCGGCGCCGGCGACTTATCACGTCCCGGCACCCGCCTCGCGTTTCGAGGCATTCGGAGGCGGTCAGGTCGACCCGTACCGCGATTCCCGCGAATACCGGGACTGAAATACCAGCGAACGAAGGTGAGAACAGGTGGCCGGGCCGCCGGGATCTCGTTTCCCGTCAGCCCGGCCCCCGTCCGCTTCCCCATTCCCTTTCTTTTCCCGCCGCACTTCGGCGTGTTCGGGTTCCCCCGCGGTTCGCGCTCCGGTGCCCGTCCCGGTACGTCCTCCCGCCGATCGCCTCCGCCACCTCCGCGAGCGCGGCGAAGGTGTGCCCGCTGACGAACGCGTCGCAGTGGGGGAGGGCCGCCGCCATGCCGCCGGCCAGCGGGCGGTACCCCGGAGCCGCCTTGCGCGGATTGACCCACACCACACGGTGGGCCAGCCGCCGCAGCCGGGCCGTCTCGCGTCCCACGGCCCGCGGGTCCTCGCCCTCCCACCCGTCGGAGAAGATCACCACGACCGCGCCTCGTGCCATGCCCCGGCGCCCGAACCGGTCGTTGAACTCCGCCAGCGCGTGCCCGATCCGGGTGCCGCCCGACCAGTCGGGGGCCGCGGCCCCGGCCCGGCGCAGCGCCGCGTCCACCCCGTACCGCCCGCTGTGGCGCAGCACCGGGGTGAGCCGGGTCAGGCGGGTGGCGAAGACGAATGCCTCGGCGGCGACGCCCACCGCCGCCGCGCGGGGGAAGAGCCTGAGGTAGGCACGGGCGTACGGTTCCATCGAGCCCGAGACGTCGCACAGCAGCACCAGCGTGCGGCGCCGCGTCCGGTGGCGCGACCGGGCCAGGCGCACGGGTTCCAGTCCCGTCGCGCGGATCGCGCGCAGCGTGCGGCGCGGGTCCACCCGCCGGCCGTGCGGGTCGGCGTCGCGGCGCCGGGTCCTGCGCAGCGGGGTGTGCAGTGCGATCAGCTCCATCAGCCGGTCCAGGTCGGCCAGTTCCGCGGCCTCCAGGGCGGCGAAGTCCTTGTGCGCGAGGACCTCCGCGGTGCTTCCCAGCGTCGGCGCCGTCCCCGTGGGGCCGTCCGCGTCCTCCCCGGTGCGGGAGGTGCCCGCCACCCGTACCGGACCCGCGCCGGCGGGGGCCCGGCCCGGTGCCGTACGGGCGCCGGGCGACGGGGCCCGCACGCCCTCCTCGCCGGCGCCCTGCGGGGCGCCGGCGCGGTCGCCGCGCTCCGCGGGTACGCCCCCGAGCCCGCCGAAGACGGCCTCGAAGACGCCCTCGAAGGGCGCGATCAGCTCCCGGTCGGTGACGAAGGCGAGCCGCGCCGTCCAGTACAGCGCGTCGCGGTCCACCGGGGGCACCAGCCGCAGCGACCGCAGGAAGCACACCGTCCGGTCGGGGGTGACCGGCAGGCCCGCGCGGCGCAGCGCCTCACCGAGCCGGCCGCCGAACTCGGCCGTGTCGAACCGCGGGAGCGGCGGCCCCACCGGTGGCGCGGACGCCGGTTCAGGTGTCACGGCCGCTGCCCACGAGCCACTCCAGGCCCCGCTCCCGCACCAGTTCCTGGTCCTCCCGGTACTTCAGCAGCGTGCCCAGCGTCGCCCCGGCGGCCTCCGCGTCCAGCCGCCGTACGCCGAGCAGGGCGAGCGCCGCGAGCCAGTCGATGCTCTCGGCGATGCCCGGGGCCTTCTGGATCCCCAGGCCGCGCAGCCGCCGCACCGCCGCCGAGATCGCCTCCGCGAGTTCCGCCGAGGTCCCCGGCACCCGGCGGCGGACGATCCGCACCAGGCGCTCGGGGTCGGGGTAGTCGATCCAGTGGTAGAGGCAGCGCCGCTTCAGGGCGTCGTGCAGATCACGGGTCCGGTTCGAGGTGAGCACCACCACCGGGGGCACCACGGCCCGGACGGTGCCGACCTCCGGGATCGTCACCGCCGACTCGGCCAGCACCTCCAGCAGGAACGCCTCGAAGTCGTCGTCCGCCCGGTCGATCTCGTCGATCAGCAGCACCGCGGGCTCCGGGCCCGGATGGGTGAGCGCGGTCAGCACCGGGCGCCGCAGCAGGTACTCCTCCGTGAACAGGTCGGCCTCGGCCAGCCGTTCACCGCGCGACTCGGCGAGCCGGATGCCCAGCAGTTGACGCGCGTGGTTCCACTCGTACAGCGCTTCCGCCGCGTCGAGGCCGTCGTAGCACTGCAGCCGCACCAGCGGTCCGCCCAGCACCTCGGCCAGCGCCTTCGCGGCCTCCGTCTTGCCGACCCCGGCCTCGCCCTCCAGCAGCAGCGGCTGCGGCAGTCGCAGCGCCAGGAACAGCGCGGTGACCAGTCCGGGGTCCGCGAGGTAGCCGAGTTCGTCGAGGGCGCGGCGCAGCCCGGCCGGGTCCGGGACGCGCCGCTCGGTGAACGTGCTCACCGCGCCTCCGCGCGGTCGCCGCGGCCGGCCTCGAACGCGGTGCGGCAGCCCTCGCAGCAGAACCAGCGGCGTTCGCCCCCGGCGTCGGAGTACGGGGTGCCGGGCACGGCGGCCACCGTCATCCCGCAGACGGGGTCGAGCGCGGTGGGCGCGCCCTCCCCGCCCTCCGGCCCGCCCGCGGGCACCTCCGCGGCGGCCGGGCCCCGCCCCCCGTCCCCGCCCCGCACCGAGGCGACCACCTCGGCGAGGATGGACAGCGCGACCTCGCCCGGTGTGCGGGCGCCGATCCACAGGCCCGCCGGCGTCCTGACCGCCTCGCGCTGCTCGCGCGTCAGGTCCAGCCCGCCGACCACCGCCGCCCCGCGCCGCGGGCTGGCCACCAGGCCGACGTACGGCACTCCCGCGCGCACCGCCGCCGTCAGCGCGGCCTCCTCCTCGCGCCCGTGCGAGGCCACGACGACCGCGTGGACGCCGGCGAGCGCCTCCGCGTCGAACCCCCCGGCCGGGGGCCCCGCGACCTCGTAGCCGAGGGCGGGGCCGAAGCCGGTCAGGGCGCGGGCGATGGGCGTGTCGCCCAGTACGAGGACCCGTGGGACGGGGCGCCGGGGTTCGAGGAAGATCTCCAGTTCGCCGCCCGACAGGCACGGGTTGCGCAGGCTCAGCGCCCCCTCCTCGGCCTCCGCCGCCCCGGCGGCGTCCTCCTCGGCCGCCTCCGGGGAGATCCGCAGCAGCAACGCCTCGCCGCTCGCCAGCGTCAGCAGCGCCTGCGCGCGGACCGTCGCCTCCGCGCAGACGCCGCCGACGAACCCCTCCATCCTGCCGTCCTCCAGCACCACGGCGGTGTCGCCGGGGCGCGCGCTCGCCGGGCGGCGGGCGCGCACCACGGTCGCCCGGACGAACGGGACGTGCGGCGCCGTGAGTTCGGCGATCCGCTCGTCCAGCGCCGGAGCCCCGCTCACTGCGGCGCCTCGACCTGGCCGTGCCGCATCGCCTGCCACACCCGGCCGGGCGTGAGCGGCATGTCGGCGTGGCGCACGCCGATCGCGTCCAGCACCGCGTTGACCACCGCCGGGGGCGAGCCGACCGTCGCGGACTCGCCGATGCCCTTGGCGCCGATCGGGTGGTGCGGGGACGGCGTCACGGTGTGCCCCAGCTCCCAGGCCGGCACCTCCAGCGCGGTCGGCAGCAGGTAGTCCATGAAGGAGCCGGACAGGCAGTTGCCGTCCTCGTCGAAGCCGATGAACTCCATCAGGGCCATGCCGACCCCGTCCGCGAGGCCGCCGTGCACCTGCCCCTCGATGATCATGGGGTTGATGCGCGTCCCGCAGTCGTCCACCGCGATGAACCGGCGCACCTTCACCGCGCCCGTGCCCGGGTCGACGTCGACCACGCAGACGTACGCCCCGAACGGGAACGTCAGGTTGGGCGGGTTGTAGACCGTCGTGGCCTCCAGATGGCCCTCGACGCCCTCCGGCAGCTCCAGCGCGCCGTGCGCCGCCAGGGCGATCTCCTGGATCGTCCGGGTCATCGCCGGGTCGCCCTTGACCGACCAGCGGCCCTTGGTCCACTCCAGGTCCTCCGGGGACACCTCCAGCATCGCCCCCGCGATGATCCGCGCCTTGTCGCGCACCTTGCGCGCCACCAGCGCGGCGGCCGCGCCCGACACCGGGGTGGAGCGCGAGCCGTAGGTGCCCAGGCCGAACGGCGTCTGGTCGGTGTCGCCGTGGACGACGTCGATGTCCTCGGGAGGGATGCCCAGTTCCTCGGCGACGATCTGCGCGAACGTCGTCTCGTGGCCCTGGCCCTGCGTCTGCACGCTCAGCCGCACCACGGCCTTGCCGGTGGGGTGGACGCGCAGCTCGCAGCCGTCGGCCATGCCCAGGCCCAGGATGTCCATGTGTTTGCGCGGGCCCGCGCCGACCGTCTCGGTGAAGAACGACAGCCCGATGCCCATCAGTTCGCCGCGCTCGCGCTTCTCCGCCTGCTCGCGGCGCAGATCCTCGTACCCCGCGAGGTCCATCGCCTTGCGCAGGCAGGCCGGGTAGTCGCCGGAGTCGTACTCCCAGCCCGTCTTGTTCTGGTATGGGAACTGCTCGGGCCGCAGCAGGTTGCGCATCCGCAGCTCCGCCGGGTCGGCGCCGAGTTCGGCGGCCAGGCAGTCCACCATGCGCTCGATCAGGTAGACGGCCTCGGTGACGCGGAAGGAGCAGGCGTAGGCCACCCCGCCCGGCGCCTTGTTGGTGTAGACGCCGGTGACCTCACAGTGCGCGGCCTCGATGTCGTACGAACCGGTGAAGATGTGGAAGAAGCCCGCCGGGTACTTGGTGGGCTGCGCCGTGGAGTTGAAGGCGCCGTGGTCGGCGAGGACCTTGACGCGCACCCCGAGGATCCGCCCCTCGCGGGTCGCCGCGACCTGCCCGGTCATGTGGTAGTCGCGGGCGAAGGAGGTGCTCATCAGGTTCTCGGAGCGGTCCTCCACCCACTTCACCGGCCGGCCCGTGACGATCGAGCCGACCACCGCGCACACGTAACCGGGGTAGATGCCGACCTTGTTGCCGAACCCGCCGCCGATGTCGGGGGAGATGACCCGGATCTTGTGCTCGGGCAGCCCCGCGACCATCGCGTACAGGGTGCGGTGCGCGTGCGGCGCCTGGGTGGTCGTCCACAGCGTCAGCTTGCCGTCGACGGGGTCCATGGAGGCCACCGCGCCGCAGGTCTCCAGCGGCGCGGGGTGCACACGCGGGTAGAGCATCGTCTGCTCGACGACGACGTCCGCGCCGGCGAACACCTCGTCGGTGGCGGCCCGGTCGCCGGCCTCCCAGTCGAAGATGTGGTTGTCGGTACGGCCCTCCAGGTCGTCGCGGATGACCGGCGCGGCCGGGTCGAGGGCGCGGCGGGCGTCGACGACCGGGTCGAGCGGCTCGTAGTCCACGTCGATCAGCTCGATGGCGTCACGGGCCGCGTAGTGGTCCTCGGCAACGACGAAGGCGACCTCCTGGCCCTGGAAGCGCACCTTGTCGGTGGCGAGCACCGCCTGGGTGTCCATCGACAGCGTCGGCATCCACGCAAGGCCCAGCCCCGCCAGCGTCGCCCCGGTGATCACGGCCTTCACCTTGGGGTGCGCCTCGGCGGCGGAGGTGTCGACGGACACGATCCGGGCGTGCGCGAAGGGGCTGCGCAACACCGCCCCGTGGAGCATCCCGGGCAGCTTCACGTCGTCCACGTAGCGGCCCTTGCCGCGGACGAAGCGCGGGTCCTCCTTGCGCTTCATCCGGCCGAAGCCGATCGGCCGCTCCTCGGCGGGGGCGGCGGGAGCGGCGGCGGGAGCTGCCGGGCCCGCGGGTTCCTCGACGGTGGTCATGCCTGGCTCCCCGCTTCCTCACGGCCGGCGGACTCGTGGGCGGCGGCCCACCGGATGGCCTTGACGATGTTGAGGTAGCCCGTGCACCGGCACAGCTGCCCCGAGATGGCCTCGCGGACCTCGTCCTCCGTCGGGTCGGGGTTGCGGTCCAGCAGCGCCCGGCCGCTGAGCATCATCCCCGGGGTGCAGAAGCCGCACTGCAGCCCGTGCTCCTCGATGAAGCCCTGCTGCACCGGGTCGAGCCGGTCCCCGTCCGCGAGCCCCTCGACGGTGCGGACCTCGTGGCCCTCGGCCATGGCGGCCAGGACCGTACAGCTCTTGACCGGCTCGCCGTCCATCAGCACCACGCAGGTCCCGCAGTTGCTGGTGTCGCAGCCCCAGTGCGTCCCGGTCAGCTCCAGGTCGTCACGGAGGAAGCGGACGAGCAGATGGCGGGCCTCCACCTCACGGGTGTGGTCCTCGCCGTTGACGTTCACCGTGATCCGCACGTCCGTCATCCCTCCTTCGCGGCCGTGGCCGGGGCGGCGGCCCGGGCGACGGCGCGCCGCAGGGCCCTCTTGGTCAGTTCTCCGGCCAGGTGCCGCTTGTAGTCCGCGCTCCCGCGGCTGTCGGTGACGGGCGAGCAGCTCGCCGACGCCACGCGCCCGGCCTCCTCGACGAGCTCCGGCGACGGCTCACGGCCCTCCAGGAGCCCCTGCACCGCCTGCGCGTGCAGCCCGTCGGCGCCGACCGCCGCCAGACCGACCCCGACGTGCGTCATGCGCCCGCCGTCCAGGCAGAGCGCCACCCCGGCCGCCGCCACCGCCCAGTCGCCGGCCTTGCGCTCCAGCTTCTCGTAGGCGCTGCCGGAGCCCGGCCGTACGGGGAAGCGCACCTCGGTGAGCATCTCCCCGGCGCCGATCGCCGTCTCGTACGGGCCGCGGTGGAAGTCGGCCATGGGGACGACGCGTTCGCCGTCCGCGCCGCGGATCACGGCCACCGCGTGCAGCGCCGCGCACACCGCCGACAGGTCCTCGGAGGGGTCGGCCTGGCACAGAGAGCCGCCGATGGTGCCGCGGTTGCGGACCGGCGGGTCGGCGATCACCCGCTCGGCGTCGTGGATGATCGGGAAGTGCCGGCCGACCAGCTGCGACTCCAGGAGGGTGCGGTGCCGGGTGAGGGCCCCGACCCGCAGCTCGCCGCCGGTCTCGTCGATGTGGTCGAGTTCGGTGAGGTCGTTGATGTCGACGAGCACCTCCGGCCCGGCCAGACGCAGTTTCATCATGGGGAGCAGGCTGTGCCCTCCCGCGAGGACCCTTGCCTCCTCGCCGAAGCGCCCCAGCAGTTCCAGGGCCTCCTCCACGCTCTGCGCCCGCTGGTACTCGAACGAAGCGGGTACCTGCACGGCACCCTCCTTCCCTGCCCGGACGGTGGACGGTGTGGGTCGTTGCGGGGTGCATGTGGGGGGAACACTCGCGCCGCGGACGGGACCGGTCAACGGCAACTGAAGAGAATGGTTAATACGGACTGCGACAGTTGACGCTCGAACAGATGTAATGTCCCCATGACGCTCACGCAGTTGCGGGCCTTCGTCGCCGTGGCCCGGCTGGGATCGGTCAAGGCCGCCGCCGAGTCGCTGGGCGTCACCGAGCCCGCCGTCTCCGGGGCCGTCGCGGCGCTCCGCCGCGAACTGGGCGACGTCCTGTTCATCCGCTCCGGCGGCGGCATCAGCCTGACCCCCGGCGGCCAGCGCCTCGCCGCGGGGGCCGCCGAGATCGTCGGCCTGGCCGAGGAGACCCGCCACCGGGTGCGGCAGGCCAGCGCCGGCACCGCCCAACTGCGCGTCGCCTCCACCGAGACCGGCGCCGAGCAGGTGCTCCCCGCCCTGCTCGCGGCCTTCGGGCGGCGCCAGCCCGACCTGGACGCCGACACCCTCGCGGTGCCCGTCGGGGTCTTCGGCGAACTCCTCAGGGACCGCAGGGCCGACGTCACGATCGGGCCCGCGCCCGCAGCGCACCCGGCGATCGAGTCCGTGCCCTTCCTCCGCTTCCAGCTGGTCGTCGTCGCGGCGCCCGGTCACCCCCTGCGGCAGCAGTCCCGCATCGCGCCCGGCCGGCTCAGCCGCGAGCCCTGGCTCCTCGGCCCCGCCGGCATGGACCCCGACACCCTCGCCGGCGCCCTCCTCTCCCGCATCGGCGTCGACCCCGCCAAGGCCACCGCCTTCCCGAGCGTGACCGCCTCGCTCAACGCCGTCGCCGCGGGCGACGGGGTGACGCTGGCCCTGCTGCACGTCGTGCGCGAGGAGCTGCGCCGCTCCCACCTCGTCGTCCTCGACGTCCTCGGCCTGCCCGTCAACGGCATGCTCTACGCGAGCACACTCGCCCCGGACCGCCGCTCCGCCGTCGCCGCCGCACTGTGCCGGTTCGTCACGACCCCCGCCGCCACCCAGGCCCTGCTGGCCCGCTCCAACGGCGTCCCGCTGACGGAGTTCCGGCCGCCCGTCCACGTCACCCTCTGGAGCTGACCCGCCGCCGCCCCCGCGCGCCGGCGCGCGTCAGCCGTCACCGCACTTCATCTCCTCCACCCGGGAGTCCTCCAGTTCCCGGCACGGCAGGAAGCCCCGGCCCTCGAGGAGCTTGGAGACGCCGCGGCTGCGCAGGAAGTCGAGGAAGGCGCGGGTGATCCCGGTCGCGTCCTCGCGGGTGTAGAGGACCTCGGAGGCCCAGAAGGGGTAGTCGCCGGCGAGCACGCTCTCCCTCGTGGGCGCCGTGCCGTTGACCGGGACGGTCCGGACGTGCGGGAAGAAGGGCAGGGCGTCGGCCTCGGCGTAACCCACGGCGTTCTTGGTGCGGTTGACGTAGTCCAGCAGTTCCATCGTGGACCCGACGGAGCAGATCCTCGGGGCGTTCGCGGAGCCCTTGTCGTCGGCCGCGTCGGCCCTGTCTGCCCCGTCGGAACCGTCACTGCTCCGCTCGGGGACCGGGCAGGGGGAGGCGGGCGTGGTGGGGCGCGTGCCGAGCACCCGCTCCTCGAAGACGTCCCGGGTCCCGGAGCCTTCCGCGCGGACGACCACCACGGGCGGCTGCTCGAACCGCTCGTCGGCGTCGTCCACCGTGCCTCCGGCGAACACCTGCCGCAGCTCCTCCTGGGTCAGCCCGCGCTCCCACAGCTCAGGGTCGTCGGAAAGATCCTCGTTGGCCACGACGGCGAAGACGAGCACCCCGACGTGGTGGCCGTCGAGCCCCTTCTCCGGCGGCTGCCCGGGCACGGTGTCCACCATCGCGATGGTCTCGTCGGCCGGGGCGGCCCGCAGCTTCGCCAGCCCCTGGCGGCTGCCGGTCGCCTCGAGCGACACCCTGGCCCCCGTGCAGCGTTCCTCGTACGACTCCTTGACCTGGTGGGCGAGGGGGGAGAAGGCGGTTGACCCGGCCACGGTGAGCTCACTGCCGGAGCAGGTGGCGTTCAGCGCGAGGCTGCGGTTGTTCGCGTAGGTGCCCGCGCCCAGGCTCAAGGCCGCCACCAGCATCACCACGATGCCGGCCGCCCACCGGCGCCTGGCCCGGCCCGCGGTCCGCTTGATGCGCCCGCCGCGTACCTTCCCGCCCGCGGTGATCTTGGGCGGCTTGGCCGTGGAGCCGTTCCGGCTGTCCTCCAGGAGCACCAGCAGGCGGAAGCGGTCGCGCCGGTTGAGGGTGAACAGCGGCAGGGTGATCGTGTCCGTACGCGGCAGGGCGTCCTCGGCGGCGGACTGCCGGACGGCGGGGCCGGAGTCGGCCCCGGCAGGGTGGGCGGCGGCCGGGGAGGTGTCGGCCGGCACCGGGGCGGACTGCACGGGCACCCGCGGCCGCAGGGCCGTCTCCAGCGTCTCGTTGGCGTCCCGGACCTTGAAGTGCACGACCTTCCGGCCCGCGAAGGTGAACGTCAGCGGCCCCGGGAAGTGCTCCGGTTCGAGCGTCTGCACCCCCGAGTTGCGGACCTCCAGGATGACCAGGCTGCCCTCGCTGATTTGCTGGCCCTGCCAGTGGATCTCCCACATCCCGGGCGGCGGCTGGTTGTTGATGTGCTTGTTGATGGGCCCGTTGTAGACCTCGCTCCAGCTGATGCGCCGCCAGCCCTGGTAGCGGTCCAGCCAGAAGGCCACGACGCTGGCGCTGACGGCGCAGACCACGGCGCCCGCCCACATCTGCCCGTCGCTCAGCCCGCCGAAGAAGTCGGCGATCGTGTCGAACACTCCCGTCCCCCTGCCCGAGTGCCGTCCCGGAAGGAACGAATGATCGGCAACGGAGGCTCATGGGACGCCACGGCACGCTGTACGGCGCGTGAACAGGCCCCCAACAGCGTGACGGACCGTCAATTACCCTGCGACACAATCCGTTCCGCCGGTCCGGGACACCGCGGAGGCGGTCCGGCCCAGGGAGCCGGTGTCTTAAGCGAACGCTGAACTGCGCGTTGACGGCCCGCGGCGGCGGGCCCAAGGTGTGGGCACCGTCCGGGACCGCCGGCGACGCCCCCACCGGAAGAGAGGTCTGCCCTCGATGGACTTCACCAACGAGTTCCGAGTGAGCCTGCCGCCGGACCAGGCCTGGGCGCTGCTCACCGACGTCGAGCGCATCGCGCCCTGCATGCCGGGCGCCCAGCTCACCGGGCGGGACGGCGACACGTACACCGGGCTGGTGAAGGTGAAGGTCGGCCCGGTGACCGTCCAGTACAAGGGCACCGCCGCCTTCGAGGAGCAGGACCCCGGCAGCCGGACGGCGGTGCTGCGGGCACGCGGGCGCGACGCCCGCGGGCAGGGGAACGCGGACGCGCGCATCACCGCGCGGCTGGTTCCCGACGGCGAATCGACGCTGGTGACGGTCGGGACCAAGCTGACGATCACCGGCAAGGTCGCGCAGTTCGGCAAGGGCATGATCGAGGAGGTCAGCCGGAAGCTGCTCGGGCAGTTCGTGGAGGCCCTGGAGCGGCAACTGGCGCAGGAGCGCACCCCGGAGCCGGCGACGGTCGGTGGGGGCGAGGCCGCGGCCTCGGTCCCGGCTGCGGCTGTGGCGCCGTCTCCGTCCACGGCCGCGGGAGACCTTGCGGAAGGCGAGGCGCAGGGCGAGCCCCGGCATGACGCGGACGGCGCGCCGCCGGCCCCGGAGCCCTCCCCCGAACCAGCCCCCGAACCGCCCCCCGCCCCGGTGCGGACCACGCCGGAGCCGGAGCCGATCGACCTCATGGGCGTCGCCAGGGGCGCCGTGCTCAAGCGGGCGATCCCGGCCGCCGTCGCGGTGGTCGTGCTGGTCCTGCTCGTCGTCTGGCTCGTCTGAGGCCCGCGATGCGTGAGCTGGCCGGCCCCCTCCGCTCCTGGTACGAGGAGGGACGCACCGTCGGACTCGCCACCGTCGTCGCCGCCTACCGCAGCGCGCCCCGCCCCCCGGGCGCGGCGATGGCGGTGTCCGCCGGGGGCGAGGTCGCCGGGAGCGTGTCCGGCGGCTGCGTCGAAGCCGCCGTGTACGAGGTGGCGCGCGAGGTCGTCCGTACGATGACGCCGCAACTGCACCAGTACGGGATCAGTGACGACGACGCCTTCGCCGTCGGTCTCACCTGCGGCGGAACCATCGACGTGTTCGTCGAGCCGGTCTCCCCGGCCGGCTTCCCCGAACTGCCCGCCGTCCTCGACGACATGGCGGAGGGCCGGGCCGTCGCCGTGGCCACGACCGTCTCCGGCCCCGGCACCGGCACACGCCTGGTGGTACGCCCCCAGGGACGCTCGGGCGGGCTCGGCTCCGCCGCACTGGACGACGCCGTCACCGACGACGCCCGCGCCATGCTGGCCCGTGGCACGAGCGGGCTGCGCCGCCACGGCGATCGGCGGATCTTCGTCCGTTCCTACGCGCCGCCGCCCCGTCTGCTGGTCTTCGGCGCCACGGACTTCGCCGCCGCCCTCGCCCGGCAGGGCGCGCTCCTCGGCCACCGGGTCACGGTCTGCGACGCACGCCCGGTGTTCACCACCGCGGCCCGCTTCCCCGACGCCCACGAGGTCGTCGTCGCCTGGCCGCACCGCTACCTCGCGGCGGAGTCGGAGGCCGGCCGCGTCGACGCCCGCACGATGGTGGCCGTCCTCACCCACGACCCGAAGTTCGACGTACCGCTGCTGGAGGTGGCGCTCCGGCTGCCGTTCCTGGGGTTCGTCGGGGCGATGGGCTCCCGGCGCACCCACGAGGACCGCCTCGAACGGCTCCGGCGCGCGGGCCTGACCGAATCCGAACTCACGCGCCTGAGTTCGCCGATCGGGCTCGACATCGGTGCCCTGACCCCGCAGGAGACGGCGGTGTCCATCGCCGCCGAGATCATCGCGGGGCGGCGCGGCGGCTCCGGGTCCCCGCTCAGCGGCACGGCGGGACCGATCCACGCCCCGGCGGTCCACGCAGGCCGCGGCGCCCTCTGACCGGACGCCGTCCGCCCGGTCCCGTCGGCGTGGGCCGCACGCACGGCCCACTCCGAGGCGGACCGTAGGGCCCGGCGGGCTCAGCCCGCGTCGGCCGCCGCGAAGGAGACCTCGGCGGTGTCGAGGGTGCCGCCACGGCGCCCGGGGGCGTTCTGGTGCTTCCAGTACAGGTTGGTGTGCGCGATCACCTGCTCCGGCGCGGGCGCCCCGTACGAGCTCAGGTCCTCCGTGGTGTGCGCGTCGCCGACGAGGGTGACGTCGTAACCGCGGACGAGCCCCCCGTGCAGGGTCGAGCGGATGCACGCGTCGGTCTGGGCGCCCGTGACGACCAGCCGGCCCACGCCGCGGTCGGCGAGCACCGCCTCCAGCTCGGTGTCCTCGAAGGAGTCGCCGTAGAGCTTGTGGATCAGCGGCTCCGACTCCTCACGCACGAGCTCCGGCACGTACTGCCAGCCCTCGCTGCCCTTCTCGAGGTCCTCGTCCGAGTGCTGCACCCAGATCACCGGCACGTCCTCGGCTCGCGCCTTGCCGATCAGGGTGTTGATGTTCGCGATGACGTCGTCCCGGTTGTGGGAGCCGGTCACCACCCCGTTCTGCACGTCGATGACGAGCAGCGCGGTGTTCGGACGGTCGGAAAGGGTCGTCATGGGACTTCCAGTCTCTCGTCGCGGTTCCTGGTCGTCCCCACCCTAGGCCGCCCCACTGACAATCCGTCCCCGGGCAGCCAGGGGCCAGGCCCGCGCAGAGCAACGGCGAAGCTCGCGTCGGCCTGTCACAGGTCCCGGAGCACGGGTGTCCCGAGCAGGTGATCCAGCCCGGCCCACTCGAAGAGGCAGGCGGCCAGCACGGCGTGATCCGTGGGTTCCGGCAGCTCCCACACGCTGTTCCCTGAGCGGAAGCCGGCCTCCGCCCCCTTCACGACAAGCCGGAGGCTGAAAGCGCGCGGCACGATCCGGACGTCGATCGCGGGTCCTTCGTACGTGACCGATCGGCGGGAACGCCGGAACGCGGACGTACCGCTGAAACGGAGCGGTTCCCCGTCCACCTCACCCTCGAAGCCCTTCCGGACCCGCCACCGGAGCAACACGGGATCCGCCACGAGCCGGTGCACCGTGAGCGTGGCCTCCCCCTGCCGCAGGGACACCGTCCAGTTCTCCACCGCGTCGGCGTGGTCCCTCCGGACGGGTCCGCGGCCCGCGTTCCCGGACCAGGGTCGCTTCGCCGCGGGGAGTGACGCACTTCGCGTAGACCTCGGCAGCGATCGCCGGTTTCCTCCACTTCGGGAGCGGCATCCCCCGACTCACCCGAAACCCGGCCACATGCGCCCCCCGCTGGTCTTCTTGATCCGGACCACGCCATTATCGCGGGCGCTACCGTGGAAAGGCTCAGTGCATCTTGTCGATCACTTCGTCCGTCGACAGCAACGCATGCGCGAAGTAGCCGTAGTTGATGATCGCCGCCTGGTAGCCGTCGCCCCAGACCGGGTGCCGGGGCCCGGCCGTCGCGTCCCTGACCACGGCGACCTCGAATCCCTCCTCGATGAGGTGACGCATGTGGGACTCGACGCACATGTTCGCCAGCATCCCGCCGAGGATGATCCTCTGCATTCCGCGTTTGCGCAGTTGCAGTGCCAGGTCATTGCTTTCCGGTCCGAACACCTTGTGCGGGCTGGCGACGACCGTTCTGCCGTCCTCGATGTAGGGCTTGAACCGCTCCAGCCAGTCCGCCCCGGAGTCCCGGAACCCGGTCAGATCGAGCTGGCCCGACCGCGCGAACGTGTGTGTCTCCAATTCGTGTGTCTCGAGCGGCCCGTTCATTCGCCACCCGTTGTCCGTCGGGTAGAAGTAGTGGGGCGAGATGAAGACCTCGTACCCGCCCTTCTTCGCCGCCTCGAAGATCCTCTCCATGTTCTCGACGGTCATGTTCTCCGTGACGCTCGCCCCCACCGCGTCCCAGTTCGCTCCGTCCTTGCTCAGAACGTCGTTCTGTGGGTCAATGAACACGACCGCCGTGTCGGCCCTCTCTATTTCCACCTGCCGCTCCTCACGCGATGACGGGCCACCGGTGCGATAGGCATCCGGTCGGGCGGATGCCTGTCCGGAGCGCTTCCGATCCGGTGGCGAGGGGCCTGTGCCGTGGGTCGGTGCGGACGTCCGGCACCGAGCAGCAGCAATCAAGTCGGTGCGCCCCGGAGCCTGTGCTCCGAAGAGGCGCTGTCCCGGCGCTTCGGCCCTCGGTTCCACCTTGCCCCATCGTGAGGATTTCCGCACGGGGTGAATTGTTGCGCACGGGAAACCGGCCCTGTCCAGGGCACGAGGCATCCGTGTGGCCCTATCGGGCCAAGCCTGCGCGCCACCCGACGTGACCCGCTCATACGCTCGAACGGGTGCCCAGTCCGTGACGCCGAAACGCGGCATGGGCCGGTTGTCCCTGGCAACAGTGCCGAGAAGTCAGGAGCGCAGCCGCATGGCGAAGGCAAACGACCAATCGCAGCTCGGATTCGGCTTTGAACAGCGCATCCGCGAGGGGGCCACCCTTTCGTTGAGCTCCTTCATCGACGGGAAAAGCCTTTCCGATTCACCCGTGCCCAGGGTCTTCGAGCACCACGACTTCGGAGGGCGGGCCGCGGAGCTCGAGGCGGGCACGTACACCGTGCTCACCGATGAGCAGGTCGGTGACGACATCATCAGCTCGGTGCGGGTCCCGGCCGGATGGAAGGTCACCCTCTACACCGATCCCGGCCTGAAGGGGCGTTCGCTGGTCCTGACGGCCGACCTCGCCCGCTTCGACGGTGAGTTCAACGACAGGGTCTCCTCGATCAAGGTCGAGAAGAGCTGAGACCGACCGACCGGCCCCCGGCCAGGGCGCCGCTCCCCTCAGGCTCTGCCGTCGTTGCGGAGGTCGTCCCAGGACGGCCTCGCTCAGGGAGCCAGGGTCTCAGCGAAGGCGCGTGATGCCCGGTTCGTGATCTCGGGGTTCTGGAAGGTGAGGCGGGCCGAACAGCGCGGGCCCCATGAACCCGAGTGCTGATAGCTTCGCGCCCGTGATCGTGTATCCGCTGTGGCATGTCGGCCACCAGAACGAAGCCGGCGACGACGGCTCGACCGTGCACGTCGATGGAGGTGGCGTGTTCTGTGATGAGTCGGATGGTGACGACGTGAAGCTGCTCGGCATCTACTCGACCCTCGAACGGGTGGAGGAGCGTGTGCGGCAGGCTCGGCTGCTCCCGGGCTTCCGTGATGAACCGGAGTGCTTCTACTTCGACCCCTACGAGCTCGATGAGGACGAGTGGACCGAGGGCTTCGTTCGAGTCCTGCCGGGCGAGTAGGTCTGTGGGCAGGGATTCGGCGGGATGCCGGTTCCTGGTCGTGTGAGCCCGAGGAGCGTGAGGGGACGGGTCACGTCGCGGGCGTCGTGCCGCAGGCCGGCGGCGATGTCGCGGGGGCCGTTGAGCCGTAGGGCGCCGATGGCAAGGTTGCGCCAGGTGGCCATCGTGCGGGGCGCGTTGGCCTCACGCAAACACGCCGAAACCCTGCTCAGGGAGCCAGTGCTGTCGTCACCCGGGCGAGGCGGTCCGGCGGCAGGGCGAAGCGGTTGGCGGGGTTGCGGAACGAGTAGCGGCCGTCGTTGATGCGCGGCCCGTCCCCGGTTGCGGTCCAGCGCGCCGGGCCGCAGGCACCC
The DNA here is from genome assembly GCF_042956445.1 of Streptomyces sp. NPDC008238. Taxonomy (NCBI): domain Bacteria; kingdom Bacillati; phylum Actinomycetota; class Actinomycetes; order Kitasatosporales; family Streptomycetaceae; genus Streptomyces; species Streptomyces sp. NPDC008238. The sequence goes on from NZ_JBIBGK010000001.1 coordinate 322,684, forward strand.
TGGCCTTCCAACAGGGCGGCCGCGAGTTGTTCGGGGTCCTCCACCGCGGTTCGGGCGCGCAGCGCTGCCACCAGGCGTTCGGAGGCCGCGGCGGGTACGGCGTCGTCTCCGAAAGCGGGCCACAGGAGCAGCAGGCGACTGTTCGGGTCGGTGGTGGAGCCGCCGCTCAAGCCGTTGTCCGCGGCTGCTGCCAGCTCGGGCCAGGACAGGCCGGGCCCCATGAAGTGGCCGTCGTCCCGGGCGAGCAGTTCGGCGCGGTCCCAGCCGGGGTGGTGAACGAGGTAGTCGGTGCCCATGTCTCCTTCGAGGTTGCGGTGGACGATGTGCAGGCGGCCCGCGGTGACCGGGACGGTGAAGGTGGGCCAGTCCGTACGTCCGGACAGCCGGCGGTGGAAGTCCTCGGCGGCGTCGAAGTCAGCGCCGAACAGGAGTTCCTCGGCCTCCTCGCTCTGCACGCAGGAGTAGAGGTGCCCCAGCCAGAACAGGGGCTCGTCAAGGAGCTCGGGAAGGTGGGCGAGAGGGCCGCCGTCGTAGCCCGGGATCCGGTCCGGGTGCATCTCTGCGCTGTGCGTCACGGGGCTCATCATGCCGCCGGCCTCCGACATCAGGGCACGGCGACTTCTTGGTGAGGGCCGCCCCCGCACCCTGCCCGTCCGCCATCCGCCACGCGTCGGCGCACGCCATGCGGACCCTTGGCCGACCGGACGAGGCCGACTCCTGGTCATGTGCCGGTCTCGGCACCGGCCCAAGTCGACCACCCTGCACCGGAGCGGCGGGCCCGGAGCACGTCCGGGGAATGACTCGGGCCGGCGCGGGGGCGTGCGATTCCTTCCCCCACGCACCGCGACCTGGGTGCTGCGTCGCGGGTCGCTCGGCGGGTGTGCCGGGCGGCGGGGGTCCGCCGGCCGGGTGACCGGCAGCGGGTGACCGGCGACCGTGCTCGCAGTTCGCTGCGCCGCCTGATCGGCCACGGTGTTCCGGCGCCCGGGAGCCCGCGGCCGTAGTCGTGGGACCGTGCACGGGGTCCGGTGGCCGCGTCGTAGTGCCGTCCGGGTGCCCCGTTCCACGAATGGCCCAGCCGGTCGCTCGTCAACTGGACCACACGTCCTGGACGCCGGCTGCCTGGGCTCGACACGAATGCTGCCGCGACCGCGAACGACCCTCGCTGGGCGTCCCGAGGTCGACACTGGTGCCTGCTGTCGGTTTCCGGCCCGTACTCCCTGTCGGCCGGACCCGGTGAGAGGACGGAGAGCTGCTGTGAAGGCGTGCGGAGTGCTCGGGGCGGAGAAGGAAGTCACCCTGCTGGAGTTGCCAGAACCGCCGTCTCCCGGGCCCGGTCAGATCCTGGTGGCGGTCGAGGCGGCCGGGGTCGGCCCGTGGGACGAACTGCCGATCGACGCCAGTTGGGACGTGGGGCTGCGCCCGCCGGCGGCGCTGGGAGTGGAGGGCGCCGGGAAGGTGCTGGCCGTCGGCGCGGGTGTCACCGGGTTCGGCGTCGGCGACCGGGTGCTCGCGCACGAGGCCCCGCTGCCCGCGGGCAGCGGCTTCTGGGCGGAACGCGTTCTGATCGACGCGGATCACACGGCGGCCTGCCCGCCCGGGCTGGACGCCGTGCAGGCCGCGGCGCTGCCGGTGAACGGACTCACCGCGCTGCAGGCCCTGGAGAAGCTGGACCTCAGCCGTGGGCAGCGGCTCCTGATCACCAACGGAGCCGGGGCCACCGGTGCCCTGGCCGTCCAGCTCGCCGCGGCCGAGGGCGTCGAGGTGACCGCGACCGCGTCCCCCGCCGCCGAGAAGCGCCTGCTCGGTCTGGGGGCGGTGGAGGTCGTCGACTACCACGACCCGGACTGGCCGGCCAAGGTGCGCGGCGGGTTCGACGCCGCCCTGATCATCGCCGCCGGCACGGCGGTCGCCGCCCTGCCCTTGGTGCGGGACGGCGGCCGGCTGTGCTCCCTGACCTCGGACGCGCCGCCGGAGGAACGGGGCATCACGAGCTGGGACCTCTACATCGAGCCCAACGGCGCGCAGCTTGCCCGGCTGGCGGAGCGGACCGCCGCGGGAACCTTGCAACTCGTACCGGAAACCGTGCCGCTGAGCGAGGGACCGGCCGCGTTCGTCCGGGTGGTCAACGGACGGGCCGCAGGGAAGAAGATCGTGCTCACCCAGGCATGACCTGACCGGGATCGGGTGAGGGTCTCGAAGTCCGCGGGGGAGAGCGGACGTCGAGACCCTCGGTCCTGTGTGCCGCCGGCGACGTTTTCCTCCCGGTGGCTTGGATACGGCAGGTCGGGCTGACCTTGCGGGAGCGCGTCCTGCGTGAGCAGCGGGCCGACACGGTGGCTCGCTGACGGGTCCCGCCGCCTTGACGCAGCCGCCCGGCCCGGATGGTGGCCGCGACGCCTCGCCGGCGACGGCCCGGTCGTACGGGCGCCTGTCCGGCCGGCCCGTACGACGGTGATCAGGTCGGCGCTCAGCCGAGCGCGGCCGGTGCCGGCGCGGGCGTGACGTGGGACGCACCACCCCCGGAAGCAACCCCGGCCGGACCCGGGCGTCTGTGGGATCGAGGCCCCGGCGAAGAACGGGCCGCAGCCGGGCAGCCGGGGCGGCGCGCTCGCGCCGAAGGTGTCGTGATGTTCGAACATGTGCGTGACCTCGAGGCCCTAGGTGTCGGGGGACGGCTGTCCCCTCACGTTGGACGCCCAGCCGAGGCTAGGGTTGCGGGCCGGCGGAATCTGCGGCGTGGCTCACACTCACCGGCCGCACACCGTTCCCACCGGCCCGCCGCCGGTGCCCGACGACCGCCGTCGAAGCCAGGGCTCACCTCAAGGTGGCCGGAAAGTCGCTGGTCAACGCTGTGCGCGGCGGCCGCGGACGCTCAGGGCGACGACGGAGACGAGGAACCAGAAGGCGCCGAAGGCCGAGTAGCCGGCGACGGTGGACAGGCTGCTCGTCGCGGAGGCGGACGTGGCGGCGATCGTGGCGCCGGCGAGGACGGACTGTGCGCCGCTGATCACCATGGGCCACTGGGCGCCGACGCTGCGCCGGCGCCGGATCGCCACGACGAGCTGGACGGCTCCGGCGAGGAGGGCCCAGACGCCGAACACGACGAGGGCCGTCCCGATGGTGGAGAACACGGCGCTGACCATGCCTGCCGTGGCGGCGAGGCCGAGACCGATGTTGACGGTACCGACCCGGTCCGCGGCGCCGCCGCCGGCCAGGCGGCGTTCGAGCAGCGTGGCGATCACGTCCCACAGCGGGTAGACGACGAGCAGTACGGCCGCGATCACCGTGGGACTGTCCGCCGACACGAGCGAGGCGGAGGTCGTGGCGAGGAGCGCCACCCAGATCAGGGAGAAGACGACCCGGATCAGGTGGAGCGATCGCAGCCCGGAAGGCGTCGTCGTGGCCGGGGTCGGGGAAGTGGCCGAGGTTACGGTGGTCTGAGTCATCGGGTGTCCCGTGGTGATCGTGACGGTGTGAGGCGGTCGCCTCGAGGACGAGTCTCGGGCGCCTCGGGAAGGGCCGCGTACTTCGAACGAAGTAGTTCCGCCCTCCGCTTCGACGGCACGCGTCCCCGCCGTCCCGGTCGACCGGTACGGCCGCGCGGTCTACATCGTTCGAAGTACACGCCCGCCGCACCCGTGGACGACAATCGGCTCATGGTCAAGGCGCAGAACAGTCAGGACGTGCTCGCGGCACCGCTGTGGGTCCGCCGCCCCGAGGTGCTGCACCGCGGCGCCTACGCACTGGCCGCGCTGGCGTTCACCGGGCAGATCGCGGCCGTGGTCCTGCGGGGTTCGGACTGGCCGACGGCCCTGGCCGTGCTCCTCGCCGGCGTTGGCGTCACGCTGTCGTGGTGGAGGCCGTGGGCGGGACTGGTCGTGACGAGCGCGGCGTCCTTCGCCGTCACAGCGGTGGGCCACGACCCCCTGTCGGTGTGGATGATGGCCGTGCTCGTCCTGTTCTCGGTCACCCTCAGGGGCAAGCAGCCGCTGGCCGGAACGGGCATCGTGGCGGCGTTCTTCCTGGGGGCGTTCATGACGCTCGGCGGGTTCCGGGGCGGCGCGGTCGTCGGGGCCGCCGCCGTGTTCTCGGCCGTGGCCGGAGGCGCGACGGGGGCCGCGCTCCGCATCCACCGGGCCCACTGGTGGATCCTGGAGGAACGCGCCGAGAGCGCCATCGCCACCCGTGAGATCGAAGCCACCCGACGGGTCACCGAGGAACGACTGCGGATCGCCCGGGATCTCCACGACGTCATCGGCCACCAGGTCGCGATGCTGAGCCTGCACCTCGGTGCGGCGGAGATCGGGCTGCCCGAGGACGCCGAGTCCTCCCGGCAGGCCCTCGTGTCGGCCAGGGCGAGCGCCCGCACCGTCGTCGTCGAGACGCAGCGCATCCTCGCGCTCCTCCGCCTCGGGGACGAGGTCTCCGACGACGAGGCGCTCCGGCCGACCCCGGCTCTCAGCGGCCTGGAAGGACTCATCGCCTCCTTCGAGAGCATCGGGCTCGACGTCCGGCCCTCCCTCGACATCCCCGCCGGCTTCGTGGAGCCCAGCGTCGGCGTGACGGTCTACCGGGTCGTCCAGGAAGCACTCACCAATGCCTACCGGCACGGAGAGGGGACGGCGACGGTGGACGTGCGCGAGCACGACGGCAGGATCCGCGTCAGCGTGGAGAACCGCGTCGGTCCCGCACCCCGCGGCTCCGGCCCGGGCAGCGGACTCGGACTCGTCGGGATGCGCGAACGCGTCGAGTCGTCCAGCGGGCGCCTGACGATCGACAGCCACGACGGGCGGTTCCGCGTCCACGCGGAGTTCAGCCCCCTGGGGGCCGTCGTCCGATGACACGGATCCTGATCGTCGACGACCAGGACGACATCAGGGCCGGGATCCGGGTGATGCTCCGGCTCGACCCGGCCCTCGTCGTCGTGGGTGATCTCTCCGACGGACTCCAGGTCGTCCCCTTCCTCCGGGAGCACCCCGTCGACCTGGTCCTGATGGACATCCGGATGCCCGGCATCGACGGTGTCGAGGCCACCCGCCGGATCCGCGCGGAGCATCCCGCCGAGAAGACGCGGGTCATCGTGCTGACCACCTTCGACCAGGACGACATCGTTCTCGCCGCCCTGCGCGCGGGCGCCAACGGTTTCCTGAGCAAGACCGTGAGCCCCGCCGAACTCGTCGCCGGGATCACCGAGGTCGTCGCCGGCGGCGGCGCGCTGTCGGCCGCGGCGACGGCCGCGCTCATCGGCCACATGACCGACCGGCCGCCCCCGGTGGTCGACCGGGAGCTGTTGCAGCGCTTCGGCGCCCTGACCCCCAGGGAGCGGGACGTGGTCGTCCTCATCGCGAGCGGTCTCGGCAACGACGAGATCGCGGCCCAGATGTCCGTGTCGCCGTTCACCGTGAAGACCCACGCGGTGCGTGCCATGACGAAGGTCGGCGCACGTGATCGAGCGCAGCTCGTCTCGTTCACCTTCCGGGCCGGCCTCTACCCCTGAGCCCGCCGGGAGCACGACGAGGGCACCGTCGGCCGCATCCACGACGCACTGCGCGACCAGGTACGGAAGGCCGAGGGCCGCAGCGCGGAGCCGACCGCGGCGCTGATCGACTCACAGTCGATACGCACCGCCGACACCGTCCCGGCCAACACCCGCGGCTACGACGCAGGCAAGAAGGTCAAGGGCCGTAAGCGGTTCATCGTCACAGACACCCTCGGGCTCCTCCTGACCGTCACGTCATGGCAGCCAGCGTGCAGGCCGGAGTGGCGCCCGTCGTTCCCTACTGTGGACCCGGCTCGACCACCCCAGCGTGCAGAAGATCTGGGCGGATCAGGGTTTCGCCGGTCGCCTGGTGGACTGGGCTGCCGCCGCCCTGTGACGCACTGTGGAGATCGTTCGCAAGGAACCGAGCCAGCGGGGGCTTTCACGTTCAGCCCAAGCGTTGGGCCGTGGAACGAACCTTCGCCTGACTGACCACCCACCGTCGCCTGGCCCGCGACTACGAACAGCATCCCGCCCACGCCGAGACCGTGATCCGCCGGGCCATGATTAGTGTGATACTCCGCCGACTACCCGCGGAGGATCCCGCCACCCGCCTCGGCCCAACACCTTTGCGACGAACAACACTCCAGGCGGTGAATCGCGAGCCCGTCTGAGAACATCACCCGGTGCTAAGAAGCGTCGAGATCACCACTGAACTGACCGGCTCCTTCCATGGCGAGGGCTTCCACAACTTGCACTGGCAGAAGAAGCTGGAACTGAGTCTGGACTGCTTCATCTGCGAGCGCACTGGCCGCACGACGCTCTTCCAGCATGGTGAGGAGCAGGCGACGTGCCCGTCGGACCGGGAGCGTCCCCAGCACCCCTCCGCGGCCCGGATCGCCAGCTTCGACGTCACTACTGAGCGGGAACGCCTGGCACTCCGCAGCATCGTCGACTACTGGTGGGCACCATTTCACGACATCAAGCGGGCTCAGCCAGCCTCTGCTCTAACTGATGCACCGTGGCTCCGGCTACACGTCGGGTACTACTGCCCGCAGTCTCAGCTGGCGGGATCATGCAGCGTTCAGGCCAACATGGTCAGGCCAGTACGCCAGACCTGCGACCACTGTGCCCAGCCACTCTCCACCAGCGCACTCTCTCCGAGCGTCCGACTCCTCACCTGAGCCGAAATTCGAAGTATCACCCGAGTGCACCGAGATCTCAAACGCGCTCTCAGACAGCAAGATTCGGTCCAGCCCGGCCAGAAAGAATGCGGCGAAAGCAGCTTTTTCCGCTGGCGCGCCCATGTCGCAGCAAGGAAGGGTCCGCATGGATATCCACGTGGAGGCTACGCTCGATTCTCGTGCCACACTGCCGCCTGGGGCGGCTGAAATGCAGTGGTTCGATAAAGCGCTCTCCGGACCGCTCGCCCCACTGGTTCGCGCTGAAGAGCATGGGGAGGCGATCACCAGGTCGCTGATCGAGCAGTCAAACTCCGGCAAAGAAATCAAGTTCGCCCACCTCGGGAAAAATCGGAGCCGTCTGGACGAGGAGCTTGCTAAGCGGCCCGAGTGGGCGGTGACAGAATTTTACGGAGACGACGTCCTGGGGCGAGTGCGCGCCCGCCGAATTCTGCCCAGTGAGTCATTTTCTCAGTTCTCTATAGCGCTGCAAGCAAATCACGAGCAACGGGCGGATGTAGCATTCTGTGCGGCGCTCGTTGAGTTTCTAGCGACCGCGCTGGACGAGGTTAATCCCGTATTTGCGCGAATTGAGTACGGCATCTTCGACGATGAAACGAACCTGGATATCGCGCTATTGCGGGATATTGATAAATCCATCCCGGAAGGCCGCACCTACCTCCGAGGCTACGCATGGGTCACCGTATGCCCCCAGGAGCTACTGCAACGCCTGGGCGGAAGTGGCGAACTCCAGCAGTGCGGCGCTTTCACCCGCGTCATCCCGCTTCGGTCAGGGGGAGCGTTGTTGCAGGCGTCAGAAACCTTGGCTGACTATACCGACGACGCGATGAGGAGAGTTTTCGAGGCTCTGGCCCGGATCCTGCCGCCTGGGGATCCAAGCTCTGATCCAGCTTTTCCGGAAGCGCGATTTGTACCTGAGGATGCCAGTAGGTTTGGCCACGCCTTCTAAGCTTGTTGTTTGACCTCGCTGGGTCATCTGACCTGCTGATCTTGGTTCCTTCCTGAGACAGCAGGACGGCCGTTCTTCACGCTTTGAAGTGTCGAGCAACGTCGCGTGAAGGACCGGCCGCTGGTCTCGCTCCTGCAGGTCCCGTAGGCGCCGCTCTGGGCGTGCGCGGCCGATCCTCCGCACCGTGTCCGGCGGTATCCGTCGGACCTGACGGACACCGAGTGGGCGGTGGTGCGGGGCCCCCGCTTTGAAAAGGCGTCGCGTGCAGAACCTCTTGACGTCGGCTCCGCCAACCGTGGACGGCGGCGGGAGCTGGTGATCGTGCACCTCAATGAGGGCTCGAAGTGCCGCTGCGACGGCTACCCCTGAGACCGCGTTTGAGATCTGCTCTCTGTCCAACGTCGTAGTTGATGCCGAAGACGCGAGTGATGCATGCGTCGAGTAGCGACGCGAACGCCTGAGCGGAGCCCACCGTCGGGGCAGGGATTACACCGGCGTCGTCGGCATCAGCGATGTAGTCAACGTCGGCCCACCCGCCACGGTAGAGAACAACGAGGAGTTCGGCATCGTCCGGGCCGTGCAGACGAATGCCGACTGAGTCCGGGTCGTTGACTCGGGAGCGACCTGTCTTCAGCTGCTGCGGCCACGCGTCCGCTTCGTCGCGCCAGGTTACGGGGTCGGCAACCAGCCCCGCGGCCAGCCATGCAGGCCGACGGTCCGCAACGGCAGCAACGGCTTCGTCGAGGTCTACGACACGCTCCATACGGCGATCATCGCCTACGGGTCCGGGTCTGCGCCCCAGTGGTGCGATGCAAGGGGCGGGGGCCTGGACGCGTGGCCGGGCGCCCCCGGGCGAGCCGGCGCGTCATAACGCCGATCATGGCCCAGCGGATCATGGTCTCGGCGTGCGCGGGATGGTGCTCATAGTCGCGGGCCAGCCTGCGGTGGGCGGTCAGCCATGCAAAGGTCCGCTCGATCGCCCACCGCTTGGGCTGGACCTGGAAGCCTCGCTGCCCAGGGTCCTTGCGAACGATCTCCAGCTCGCGGCCGAGGATCTGGGCCATCCAGTCGACCAGACGTCCGGCGAAGCCCTGGTCCGCCCAGACCTTCCGCATGGCCGGATGGTCCAGACGCGCCCACAGCAACCGGCGCTTGGCTCCGTCGGGGTCCTGGACACTCGCGGCCATGATGTGAACTGCCAGCAGCAGACGCAGCGTGTCGGTGACCAGGAACCCTTGCCGGGGTGCCCGCCGTCGGCCTGGGAGCAGTCGCAAACGCAGTCACGGCGCCGGACCAGGCACCTCCCGGCGCCCGGTCGCGATGGGCGGTCGTTCGGGGGGCGGCTCAGCCGGAAGCGCGCTGCGCGGCGAGCGGTCCCAGGGAACTGAGGAGGGTGAGACGTTCGGTCGTCGGTGTGCCCGCGGCAGGCGAGAACAGGGCGAGGATCTGGGTGCGGTCGTCGTCGACGAGCATCTGGCAGTCGAATTCCAGCAGGCCCACCTCGGGGTGCTGGATCCGCTTGCGTCTGCCGCGCATCACTCCCACCGCGTGCAGCCGCCACAGGGCCGCGAACTCCGCGCTCGCCCCCAGCAGCCGTTCGACCAGGTCCCTGGCCTGCGCGTCGTCGCGGCGGACGACCGCCGCCCGCAGGTCCGCGACCAGCGCCCGGGACTCCGTCGCGTGGTCCTGGACCGGATACCCGGCCCGGACGCGGGGGTCGGTGAACCAGCGGTACACCGCCGTGCCCGTGGCACCGCGCAGCCGAGTGAGGTCGCCGAAGACGGCCCGTGCCAGGTCGTTCTGCACCAGGGTGACCCCGAGGTCGGTCATCACCTGGGCCGGGACGTCGGAGAGGCGGTCCAGTACGGCGAGCAGGCTCGGCGCGACGTGTTCGTCGGACCGCCTGCGGTCCGGCGGCCGGTGCCCGGCCAGCCGGAAGAGGTGGTCGCGCTCGTCCAGGGTCAGGCGCAGCGCCCTGGTGATCGCCCGCAGCACGCCCGGCGACGGTTGAGGCGCGCGGTCCTGCTCCAGGCGCGTGTAGTAGTCCGTGGAGATGTCGGCCAGGCGCGCGACCTCCTCACGGCGCAGTCCGGGGGTGCGCCGGCGCCCCGTGGCGGGGAGGCCGACGTCGCCGGGGGTGAGCGCCTCCCTGCGCACCCGCAGGAAATCGGCCAACTGCTTGCTGTCCACCCTTCGAGTCTGCGTCACGGCCGGAGCGGCAGCCAGAGACCGCCGATCCCTGGGTAGGGCGACTCTGCCTGCCTTCTCCGATCGGCGGAACGCTGGTCACCGGACCGGGAGCCGCCCGGTCGTACGACGACGGAGAAGATCCCCATGAGCAAGGCAACGACCCCCCGGACCTGGTTCCTCACCGGAGCGTCCCGCGGACTGGGCGCCCACTGGGCCGAGGCGGTCCTCGCCCGCGGTGACCGGCTCGCGGCCACCGCCCGCGACAAGGCGGCGCTGACGTCGCTGTCCGAGCGGTACGGCGACCGTTTCCTGCCCCTGCGGCTCGACGTCTCCGACACCGCGGCCGTCCGCGACGCCGTGCGGAGCGCCGAGGCGGCGTTCGGCGGAATCGACGTACTGGTCAACAACGCGGGTCACATGCTGGTCGGCGCCGTCGAGGAGATCGAGGAGGAACAGGCCAAAGCCCAGATGGACGTCAACTACTTCGGCGCGCTGGCCGCCACCCGTGCCGTGCTGCCCGGGATGCGGGAGCGCCGCGCGGGCCGGATCCTCCAGGTCTCCTCGTTCGGAGGCCTGGTCGCCTATCCGGCGCTCGGCGTCTACCAGGCGACCAAGTGGGCGCTGGAGGCGATGAGCGAGTCGCTCGCCGCCGAAGTGGCCGCCTACGGCATCCACGTCACCTTGATCGAGCCGCTCATGTTCCCCACCGGTCTGGCCGCCGCGTCCCCGCAGGTCCTGCAGGACCCGGCGTACGCCCACGCCCGGCAGGCGCTGTACGCGGGGGCCGAGGCGAGCGGGTTCACGCCGGGCGATCCCGCGGCCACGGCCGCGGCCCTCCTCGCGCTCGTGGACGCGCCCGAGCCGCCCCTGCGGGCCCTGTTCGGGACCGGCGGCCTGGAGGCCCTGCGCACCGAGTACGCCGGCCGGCTCGCCGGGCTGGAGCAGTGGGACCACGTCGCGCGCCTCGCGCAGGGACAGCTCGGCGGAGCGTGAGCCGCTCCGCCGTGCGCCCGCCGCGCGCACGGCGGCTGCCTCCCGGCGGACGGTAACGGGGCGGCCCGGTCCGGCGGTTGGGCGCCCGACCCGCGCGCCGGTCCCGCGTGCCGGTCCTCTCCCACACGGCGGGAGGGGGAGGCGACGACGCTAGTCGAGCGGGTCCAGCGTGACGTACGCCTGCTGCGGGTTGGCGTCGTTGACCAGCGACTCGTGGTGGCCGACGTCGTCGAAGGCGAACGCGTACGCCTTGCCGTCGGCCATCCGTGCGTGGATCTCGCGTGCGTAGTGGTTGGTGACCGCGTCCTGGTAGAAGCCGGCCGCGCTCGTGTCCGGCTGGGCCGGGTTGGTGAGCAGGGTCGAGCGGTTGAAGCCGGCGCACAACGTACGGGAAATCGGCCCGCGCACCGCGTCGTTGGGCGCGTCGAGCAGCTTGTGGCAGCCGAAGACGCTGGCGGCGTCGGGCTTCTGGAACGAGGTGACGACGGCTCCCGAGGCGTCGGTGAAGTTCATGACGCCGCCCGAGACGCGTCCGAAGTACCTGGTGCCGGGCCGGTCGCCGAAGGGGGTGACCGTCAGGGTCGCCGTGGAGTACTTCTGCCAGACGCGGTTGACGTAGTCGTCCATGGCGGTGCGCGGGAGCGCGCCCGTCTCGATCCCGTGGCCCGGGGAGAGCGCGCGGAGCACGGTGCCGTCGGAGCGGGTCTGCACCAGGCCGGCCCAGCCGCCCGTCCGTCCGCGCAGGGCGGCGAAGAAGCCCCTCCAGCCGCCCGGCACCAGGTGCCCGGTGGTCGTGGTGCTGCCGTCGGCGCGCTTGACGCCGACGGCGTACGGGGCGGAGAACATGTCCACCTGGGTGCTGTTGAGCCACAGGCCGGAGTCGCCCAGCGTGTACTCGGACCAGTTGAAGAGGACGTCCCGGTTGGGGTCGGAGGGGTTCTGCACCGCGGGCTGCACCAGGCCCCCGGTGGTCAGCCGGAAGTCCAGCTTGCGGCCGTAACTGAAGTAGAGGCGGCCGGAGAACTTGGGGATCCGGATGGTGACGGACCTGCCGTTCGCGGGACCGGCGATCGAGGCGTCGGGCGCCGGGGTCGGCGGGTTGCCGCCGGCGGGCCAGGGGTGGAAGGTGCCGGCCGCGTCGGCCCAGCCCTGGCGGCCCGTGGCGAGTTCGGTGCCCAGGTCGTAGAGGTACACGGGTTCGCTGCGGCCGGAGTTGTTGGTGACGGTCAGCGGGATGGTGGCGGGGACGGCGGCCTCGGCGCGGGGGGACGTGGTGCCGAGGACGGCGAGGCCGGCCGTCATCAGCAGTGCGGCCGTCAGGGCCGCGACGGGGTTGCGTCGGATGTGCACGCGACTTCCTCCTCGTGTGGGGGGTGGAGGGACGCCGGGGGAGTGGCGGAACGGTGCGTGAGAGCGCTCTCAAGCGTCGGCGAGTGAGGCGGACATGTCAATGCGTCGGGTCGGGGATCGTCGCGAGGGCACACTTGCGCGGGCCCGGCGGGACCGTCCGGAGGGGCCCGCTCAGGCCGCGTGCCGCAGCCGGACGTACGCGACCGGCTGCGGCACGTTCCACTCCGCGGCCAGTTCCGGGGTGACGGGGGCGAAACCCGCCCCGAGGTGGCAGCGCAGCGCGGCCGCGTCGTCGGGGTGCACGCGCAGGAAGACCTCGGCCAGGCCGGTCAGCCGGGCCCGGTGGCGAGCCGGCCGGCCACCGTGCGGGCGTACGCCGCGGCGCCGCCGTCCTGCCCGTCGCATCGTCCCTCTGCCTCCCGTGTTCGGCGGCCGACCCCACCCCGACGGCCGGGTCCGCCACGCCCGCGGAACCGGTCGCCGCGGCGGAGGCCACCGCTCCCGGCCGGCCGGGCACGTCGGACGGCCGCATGCCGGACCGGGGCCGGGCGACCGCGCAGAGGAGCAGGTCAGCCCGTACGCCGCAGATCGTCCACGGGACGGGACGTAGTGTCGTCCTGGGAAGACGGGTCTGAACCGGACGCTGGAAGCCGCTCCGTGCGGGAGGAGGCTGACCGGGTGGTCGCTGAACAGCGGCGGCCGCCCGGAGGGAGACACGTATGAGCATCAGGACGCACGCGCTCGGCAGCCAGGGACTGACGGCGTCGGTCGAGGGCCTGGGCACCATGGGGATGACCGCCGTGTACGGCACCCGGGACGACGCCGGGTCGGTGGAGACGATCCACCGGGCGATCGAGCTCGGGGTGACCCTCTTCGACACCGCCGACATGTACGGTCCCCACAGCGGTGAGGAACTGCTCGGGCACGCGGTGGCGCCCCATCGGGACCGGGTGCTGCTCGCCACGAAGTTCGGCGGGCTGACGCTGGACGAGTCCGGGAAGGTCGTCGGCGGCCCGAACGGGCGGCCCGAGTACCTGCGGCGAGCGGTGGAGGGCTCCCTGCGCCGGCTGGGCACGGACCGCATCGACCTGTACTACCAGCACCGCGTGGACCCGGACGTGCCGGTGGCCGAGACCTTCGGGGCGCTGGGAGAGCTGGTCGCCCAGGGCAAGGTGCGCTACCTCGGCATCAGCGAGGCGTCCGCCGAGACGATCCGCGCCGCCCACGCGGTGGCGCCGCTGTCGGCCGTACAGACCGAGTACTCGCTGTTCACCCGGACCGTGCAGGGCAACGGCGTGCTCGACACCGCACGCGAACTGGGCATCGGTTTCGTCGCCTACGCCCCGCTCGGCCGCGGCTTCCTCACCGGACGGCTGCGCACCCTGGACGGGCTGCCCCAGAACGACTGGCGGCGCACCGCCCCCCGCTTCAGCGGCGAGAACTTCGCGCACAACCTCGCCCTCGCCGACAGGGTGCGCGTGATCGCCGAGAAGCTCGACGTCACGCCCGGGCAACTGGCCCTGGCGTGGGTACTGTCCCAGGGCGTCACCGCCATCCCCGGCACCAAGCGCCGCGCCTACCTGGAGGAGAACGTCGCCGCCGCGGCGCTCACCCTCGACGCCGGCACGCTCGGCGACCTCGACGAGGTGATCGCAGCCGACGAGGTGGTGGGTGAGCGGTACCAGGGGGAGGCAATGAAGGCCGTCCAGGAATGAGCGGAGCCATGCACCACAACGACCTCGGTGGTTTCCTGCGGACCCGCCGCGAGGCACTGCGACCGTCCGACGTCGGACTGATCGCCGGCGGCCGCCGCCGGACCCCCGGGTTGCGGCGGTCCGAGGTCGCCCTGCTCGCGAACATCTCCGTCGACTACTACGAGCGGCTGGAGCAGTCACGCAACGCCCACCCCTCGCAGGCCATGCTGGCGAGCCTGGCGGGAGCGCTGCGTCTGTCCGTGGACGAGCGCGACCACCTCTACCGGCTCGCCGGCTACGCCCCGCCACGCGCCGGGGGAGCGGGCAGGTACGTCGACCCGGCGATGATGTTCCTCCTCGACGCCTTGACGACGGTGCCCGCGCAGGTCGTGGACGACCTGTCCACGGTGATCGCCCAGAACCGGCTCAGCCGGGTCCTGCTCGGCACCTGGGCACTGGGGGACGTCCGGGCCGGCAATGTGACGTGGCGCTGGTTCACCGATCCGGCGTCGCGGGCGCTCAACGTCGCCGAGGAGCACGAGGCGATCGGCCGCGGCTACGCCGCGGACCTGCGGGTCGCCGCCGCGGGGCGCGGCAGCGACGCGGCGGCGGACCGGCTGATCGCCGATCTGCTGGAGGCCAGCGAGGAGTTCACGCGTTACTGGAACGAGATGGCGGTCAAGCCGATGAGTTCCACGCGGAAGCGGCTGGTGCATCCGCACGCCGGGCCGCTCGATGTGCAGTGCGACATCGTGGTGAGCCCCGCGACGGGCCACCGCATGGTGATCTTCCGGCCGCAGCCGGGGTCGAGTACGGCGGAGCGGTTCGATTTCCTCGAGGTGATCAGCGAGCAGATCCTCGACGTCTGAGCCGCCTGCGGCCAGTTGTGACGAGGACGGGCCCGAACGTATCCGTCCACGGTGTCCAGCAGCCCCGGCGCGGGGCGAAGGCCCGGGCCGTCCGGCATGACTCCGGGCGGCCCGGGCCGTGATCGTTTGCGCCGGGGGCGGTGCCGCCCGGGTAGCCCCGGCGTACGGCAGTGGCGGCACCTGGTTGCCGCAGGCCGGCATCCGCGCACGTGAGCCACGCGGCGCCGGGCGGTCGCGCCTCAGCCCGGCTCGACGGCGTCCGCACCGCTCAGGTCCGCGTCCCGGCCCCGCCGGAAGTAGGCGTACGGCGCCACGGACACGCCTTCCGCAATGGCGCGTTCGTCGTCCTCGCCGGCCGCCGGGTCGAGGTCACCCGCCCACAGCGAGTGCATGGACCACACGGCGAAGCCGGCATGGAAGTCGTGACCGATGTCGGAGGGGGTGCTGGTGTACCCCCGGGCATGGAGTTCGGAGACGACGTCATCGAGAAACCGGTACGTCAACTGGACGCCGTCGAAAGCGGCTTCGGCCTCCCCTCCCTCGCCGCGGTAACTGATCTCGACGAGTTCGACCGTGTCGTCCGCCGCGTAGGTGACCACCAGCATCGGCGAGGTGCGGTAGACCGCGCGCTCCCCGCCGGGGCCGTGATGTGGCAGCCCGATCCGTTCATCGACGCGCGAACGGTGCTCACCGATCTCGACGAGGCCGACACCACGGCCGGGGACGATCTCCATGCCGCCATCCTCCCAGGGGCCGGAATCGGCGCCGGACGCAGGTCATGGACCCCGCGGTCAGCGGCGTGAGGCCCACGCCCGGAACACGGCGGCGAAGCGCGCCAGGCAGCAGGGAAGCACAGCAACCGAGGCGACCAATAGTGGCGACGTCGGTGAGTCGGGCCTCCGCGGCCCTGGGGTCGGGCTGGGTGGACGGGTCCGCCGATCCGGAGTGAGCCTGGGCGATGTGAGTCCGTCGAGGTGTCATGGCACGATCCCCGTTGTGGATGACCGTAAGCACGACGTGGACTGGTCGGGCCTCTTCCATGCCGTGGGCCCCGCCGACGACACTCCGCGGCACCTGGCTGCTCTCCTCGGCGACGACGCGCGGGCATTCGTCGACGGGTACTCGTACCTGTGGTCGGTGACGCTTCGTCGCGAAGGCAGGGCCTGGCCCGCGACGGCACCCACCGCGGGGCTCGTCGCCGAGCTCCTGGACGATCCGCTGCTGGGGCCGGATGATCCCTCGTTGCCCGATGCCATGCTCGCCTATCTGTACGAGGTCGGCGTCGCCGCCGACCTCGGAGACCGGGCCGCGGAGATCCGCGCCCAGGTCAAGGGCCGCGCACCGGACCTGCGGGCCTGGACTGCCGCGTACGTGTCGACCGACGCGGACGGCAGGGCCCGGATGTGGCGGGACGGTACGGGTCTGGGTGAACTCGTCCTCGATCAGGCGGCGCTCGCCTGCTTCGACCTGGTTCCCGCGCTCCTGCGGCGAACACTGCCGCACCTCGCGTCGGAACGCGCCAGGCGCAGGACATGCGCCGCAGCAGCTGTCGGGTCACTGGCACGGCATCCCGAAGCCTCCGCGCAACGTCCGTGGCTACGCGCACAGTTGACGTCGCTGGCCCTGGGTGCCGATACCTCGCACGACCTGGCGACGATGGTGATCGCCATCGGCCACCTCGACGGCGACACGCGACCCTGGCTGGCTGACCCGCATGCAGGCGTTCGGGCCTGCGCGGCGCTGGCGCCCAACCTTGCCGGCGACGAGGCAGCGGACCAGGTGCTGAGGGAACTCGCGCGGTCGCCGCAAGCCTTCGGCACGTCCTTCGGCGACCTGGCTCCACCCGTGCAACTCCAGTCCACGTCGTACGAGGACCTGCTCGCGGGGCGACGCGCGAGCTGATTCCCGGCCCTACAGGGGGCCGCGAGTTCCGCGGCACCACGGCGGACGTCCTCATCGGGATCGTCGGCAAGGGCAGCGCACGCAGCCGAGACACCGCGACCGGCCTCACCCGGCGGCCAGGCCACGTCGAGTGCGGCCGTCTGCACATAGTCGCCGTGGTTGTCGTCAGCGCGGATGAGAGCGCGGGCCACGAGCCGCACCGCAGCCAACGATCCGTGCCTGAGCACAGCTTCCGCGGTGATCCTGGTCACGAACGTGTCCTCAAGATCGAGCAACAGGCGTTCCAGGACGACCGCAGCGGACGCAACTGCCGCATGCGGGGCGAGGCACGGGCCTGCGGCGGCTCGCACGGACCACGAGGGCGAAAGACCGTCCTCCAGCGCCCGCGCCAGGTCGTTGCTGTCTGCGAAGGGCGGCATGCCGGCAGGTTGCCACGCCAGGCCCGACCGGCCAAGTTCGCGCCCACGGATCGGACCCGGGTGCGCCGCAACCGCCTCGAAGCGAGGCGGCAACCTCAGGCGCGCATCGTCCCCTTTACGCGTTGCTGTTCCACTCGGTCGGCACCGGCGCCACCGGACGGACCGCGGTGAAGCCCCGCATCTCGTAGCGCGTGGCGGAGAGGAGCAGCAGCCACTCGTCGCAGCCCTGCCAGGGGTAGATGTCGGCGGCGCCTCCGCGCGCCACCCGCGGACCGTCGCCGGTGCGTGGGTGGGCGTCCGTGGGCGCGTCCTCGAAATGGGGGATCCACACGTCGGAGCAGACCTCGTTCGCGGACCCCATCGCCGCCAGCCCGAAGGCGTTCTCGGCCGCGGCGGTGCGCTCCTCGTCGGCGAAGTCGTCGAGCAGGTGGTCCTCGTCCGGCTTCCCGTTCCCGCGGAAGGTCAGGGTGGTCGTGCCCGCCCGGGCCGCGTACTCCCACTCCGCCTCGCTGGGCAGCCGGAAGGGCGACGCACCGATCAGGTCGTTCACGTCGTCCAGGTCGTCTTCCAGCCGGGCGGTGGTCGAGTCCGAATCGGCGTAGTCGTCCTCGTACCCGGGCAGCCAGTGACGGACCTGCGCGGCCGTGAGCGGATGCCGGGCGATCATGAACGGTTCGACCCGCACCTCGCGGACCGGCTGGGCCTGGCCGGCGCCGGCGAAGAACCCCCCGATGTGGTCCTCCACGCCGCCCGCACGCTCGATGGCACGGACCGCGTGCAACTCCGCGTCGGACAAGCCCATGCGGAACGTCCCACCGGGAACCACCCGGAAGACCACTCCGGAAGGGGTGTGCCGCCAGGCCGCGCGGCCGGCCACGGTCTCTTGAGCCCACATGGGACCGGACGTTAGCAGCCGGGCCTGCCCGGACCGGCGAGGGGGTTCCGGAGCGAGCGCCCGTACGCGGTGGCGGTCAGGGACGCACCGGCTCCGACCCGGCCGCCACCTGCCGCAGCGTCCGGCCCGAGTGGGCCGAGCGGGCACGCCGCGGGTCGGTCGAGTGGTGGGCGCAGGCGTGCCGGTCCGCGCGCTTGACCAGCAGCCACGCCTCGCGGTTCCCGTCCGGGCCGCCACGGGTGCGGGTGAGGGAGTAACCGCCGTGCAGCTTGGAGCCGTTCAGCCAGAACGAGGCGTGACCGTGCTCCAGCGCCTCCGCGAACGGCCCGTCGGTGAGCGGTCGGTAGCCGCCCTCGTCCCAGACGATGACCGTGCCGCCGCCGTACTCCCCGGCGGCGATGACGCCCTCGAAGTCGGCGTACTCCAGCGGGTGGTCCTCGGTCGGCACGGCCAGGCGCCTGTCGTGGGGGTCACCGGACGGGCCCTTGGGGACGGCCCAGCTCTTCAGCACGCCGTCCACCTCGAGCCGGAAGTCGAAGTGCAGGGTGCTCGCGTCGTGGATCTGCACGACGAAGCGCGGTCCCGCGTCCGGCTCACGGGCCCCGCCCTCCGGTTCCGGGGTCCGGGCGAAGTCCCGCTTGCGGTGGTAGTCGGCCAGCGCGTCCTTCGCGGGCACGGTTGCCGTTCCCTCAGGTCGCGGGCTGCGGCCCGGGTCCCGGGGACGGGAGCGGCCCCGGTTCCGGCCCGGGACCCGGCGGCGTGGGGTCCGGGGGTACGGGGTCAGGGCCGGGCGGCGGGGGCGTGGGCGGCAGCGGGTCCGGGCCGACCGGAGGCGGCATGGGCCCGGGCGCCGGACCGGGCTCCGGTCCCGTGGGGCCGGGCGACGGCGTGGGGCTCGGGGGCACCGGATCGTTGGGTGGCGTGGCGTTCCTCGTCATGCGTTCCTCCCGGTTCGGGCCTTCTGCGCTGAGGGGCGCGTACCCGGCAGGCCGCCCCTCACTCGGCCCGTCCTCAGGAACCGTGGCGGGAACGTCCGCCGGCCGGGTTCCCACCGACCGGGCTCCCCCCGGCCGTGTTCCCGGCGGCCTGGCACGGGCGGTCGCCAGCGCGGCCTCCACGTCCCTGGCGCCGGTGGCGACGCACAGCGCGTCCGCGACGTCCTCCAGCCGCCGGCGCGCCTCGGGCCCGCCGTTCGCGCCGCTCCCGGCGTTCGCCGCCCGCAGCGCCTCGTACTCCTCGGCCAGCATGTGCAGGACCACGGGATGGGCCATCAACACGATCGGAATCCCTCCGTCACGACACCGGCACATTCTGCGACTCTGCGACCGCGTACCCCTCATCCCTCCCGCCATTCGGGGTAAAGGACAGGCATGGGCGGGTGGTGGAGGGGGCGGTGATGGAAGGTTCGGGGCTCACGGAGCGCGAACGGCGTGCGCTGGCGGAGATCGAGGACCTGATGCGCGACGACGACGTGCTCGAACGTCAGTTGCGCACGATGCGTCTGGACCCGGAGCCGCAGCCGGGCCCCGGCCCGGCCGAACTGCTGCGGCGGCCACGCACCCTGCTGCTGGCACTCCTGGCGATCGTGTGTCTGGGGCTGCTCATCGCCGCGACCGTGACGACGCTGCTCGCGGTCGTCTGCGCCTTCGTGGTGACGTGGCTCGTGACGCTGGTCGTGGCCGTACGCCTCCCGGGCATGCGCCGCCGGCGCGGCTGATCCGCCGCTGTTGTCCTCTGCGGCCGGGCGAGTACGTGCGGGCGGCCGTCCGGGCGCGGCCGTGGGCGAGGTCGAGCTGTGCCGGGGAGCGGCGTTCAGGGGAGTGATTCGCCCCCCCCGATGCCCCGCGTCTCGTTGTCGCCCCGGCCCTCGTCGCCTTCTTGGGCGAGCGCTTCCCGGCCTCCCTGGACGGCGGAGGGCCGCACCCCCATGGGTGCGGCCCTGCTCAGCAGTCGAACACCGACCAGCAGATGTCGTTCCGCAAGCGCTGGTCGTCCAGTACGAGTTCGCGAATGGCCTCCGGGAGCTGGTCGCGCTGCCACTGGCACTCGCGTCGGCCTGCGACATCACTTTCGTCCTTCGGCGCGGCAGCGCGTACGGCCTTGATCGCGTACGCGGCCGCACCGAGTTCGTGCGCGGCGACGTGTGCCACGACCGCGGCCTGGCCGGCGGCGTAGGCGGCATGCCGTGCCGCGCCACGCAGGTCTCGAGCCGCGCCCATGGCATGGCCGCCCGCCGCACGGGCCTGCATCATCCTGACCTCGCCCCGCACCCAGGCGCGGGCGTGCTCGATCGCCTGGCGCGGTCGTGGGTCCTCGGGCCGAGCCGACTCGAAGAGGTCGAGGACGTGCTCCGCGCAAGCTGCCGCCCACAGGGCGAGGAGATGGTGATCCGGGTCAGTGAGCGTTCCACCGCGGCGGATGGTCACGAAGCGGGGGTCCCGGACCTTCGGGAGGATCATGGTCGGCATTCCTTCCCGCCGGCATCCGCCCCAGGCCCGGGGACACGCACCGATCACCTCGCCTCACGGACACCGGGTCGGCGGCCTCGTCGACGAGGCGCGCACCCGCGCAGGGATGTTCCCATCGTGCACGACCCGGGCGCCACCGATGCCCTCCGCTCCCCGCGGTCGCGGGAACGGTGTGTGTACGTCTTCGCCGCCGACGGATCCCGACGTCCCTGTCGTGACGCGTGGTTGACGCGCGCGGTGCCGGGCCGTTCACCCGCTGCGGGCGGCGCGGCGGCGCAGCGCGCGGCGGTCCTCCTCGGAGGTGCCGCCCCAAATGCCGGGGGACTGGCCCGTACTGAGGGCCCACTCCAGGCAGTCGCCGACCACCGGGCACCTCTCGCAGACCGCCTTGGCGCGGGCTTCCTGCCCCGCGCCCGGGCCCGACGAGCCGACCGGGAAGAACAGTTCTGGATCCTCGTCTGCGCAAGCGGCGCTTCGCCACCAGCCCATCGTTTCGACTCCTTCCGGAGGAAGCGTTCGGGGGTGTCACGGACGTTGCCGTGATGCGTCGCGTACCCGCTGCGCCGGAGGCAATGCCGGTCGATCGGATGCGGATGTGCGAACGGCCGGAAGTGGTCCCGGCCGACCACGGCGTCCCACGGACCGAGTCTCGGTCCCCACGGTCTCTCGACGACCACGTTGGCCGACTCAGGAACGCGAGGTGATCATGGCCCACGCAGATGCGGGCTTGAGTACCCCTACCGCATTGCATCGGCAGGCTCATCGTGAGAAGGGGCTCGCAAGTGCCGCACCCGGCTCCCGAGCCGGTGCAGGTGTGTGCGACCGTGAGCCATGCTGCTTCGTCAACTGGAGTACCTGGTGGCCCTGGCCAGGGAACGGCACTTCGCGCGTGCCGCCGACGCCTGCTTCGTCTCGCAGCCCTCGTTGTCGGCGGGCATCCGCAAGCTGGAGCGCGAGCTGGACGTGCCGATCGTGCGGCGCGGCCGCCGTTTCGAGGGGCTGACCCCGGAGGGCGAACGGGTGCTGTTGTGGGCGCACCGCATCCTGGCCGAGCGGGACGCGCTGCAGCAGGAACTCTCGGAGATGCGCGGGGGGTTGACCGGCACGTTGCGGCTCGGCGCGATACCCACCGCGCTGACCGCCGCCTCCTTGCTGACGACGCCGTTCTGCGAGCGGCACCCGGGGGTGCGGGTCAGCCTGGAGTCACTGTCCTCGCGGGAGATCAGCGACCGGCTCGGGGAGTTCGAGCTCGACGTCGCGATGACGTACCTGGACGACGACGCCCTGCGCCAGGTGCGCCGCTTCCCGCTCTACGAGGAGCGCTACCTGCTGCTGACCCCCGACGACACGCCGCCGGCGGCGTTGCCGGTGGCACGCTGGGAGCAGGCCGCCGCGCTGCCGTTGTGCCTGTTGTCGTCGCGGATGCGCAACCGCCGGATCATGGACGAGTGCTTCGCCGCGGACGGGGTCACCGCGGCGCCGGCCGTCGAGACGGACTCCGTCGCCGGGCTGTACGCGCACCTCGCCGGTTCGGGCGGGCGCTGGTCGAGCGTCATCTCGCACGCCTGGCTGCACATGTTCGGGGTGCCCCCGGGGATGCGCGTGGTGCCGCTGGAAGGGCCCGCGCACGGCCCCCGGGTGGGGTTGGTCATCGCCGACCGGCGGCCCGAACCGGTGCTGGCCAGGGCCCTGTTGGCGATCGCCCGCCAGGCCCGGGTGCGCGACGCGCTCGACGCCCTGGTGGAAGCGCACCTGGGCGGCTGACCGGCCATAGGGCACGGCCTGGTGAGCCGCGCCCCGCACATCGGTCACGTCCGGCCGCCTGGTGAGGGAGTCGGTCACCGCGATCTCCCGCCGACACGGGCCGCGGCGACCGTCACGTCGAGGACGGCCGGCCCGGAACCTGCGCCGCCGATCCGTACGCGTGCGCCGACTCGTGCCACCGAACGCGGCTCTTCCCCTTCAGGCCCCGTCCCCGCAGCCGCCGTCCCCGCGACCGCTGTTCGCACGGCCGCCGTCAGCCCGCCGCCCTCCCGTCCTCGCCGGCGACCTTGCCGGTGCTGAGGGCGATGCGGTTCCAGGTGTTGATCGTGAGGATCAGGGCGAGGACGCGGGCCAGCTCCGCGTCGTCGAAGTGGCGGGCCGCCTCGGCGTAGACGTCGTCGGGCACGCCGCCGTGGGAGACGAGGGTGACGGCCTCGGTCAGGGCGAGGGCGGCCTGCTCCTTCTCCGTGAAGAAGGTACGGGCCTCCCGCCACACACCGATCATGTGCAGCCGGGCCTCGTCCTCGCCGGCCTTCCGGGCGTCGGAGGTGTGCATGTGCAGGCAGTAGGCGCAGCCGTTGAGGAGTGAGGCGCGGATCTGGATCAGCTCGACCAGGGCCGGGTCGAGGCCTTCGCGCGCGGCGGCGTCGAAACCGATGAGGGCCTTGAAGGCCTTGGGGGCGGCCCTGGCGAAGTCGACGCGCGGGGCGTGGCCGTGGGCGGTCGTGGCGGCGGTCGGGGTCCGCGTGGTGTTCGTCATGACCATGAATCTACGGCTGGGAAAGACCTCGGTTAGGGTTCATTCCCGTGCCGGATTCATGGGTCAATTCAGCGGAGCGCGTCGGCAGCGATCTGCACCTGGACCTGTCCGGTCCGGGCAGTCGCCGCGCCGTGCTCATCCGCGCCCTGCGGGAGGCCGTGCGCGAGGGACGGCTCGCGCCGGGCACCCGACTGCCGCCCTACCGCTCGCTCGCCGCCGACCTCGGCCTGGCCCGCAACACCGTCGCCGACGCCTACGCCGAGCTGGTCGCCGAGGGGTGGCTGACCGCACGCCAGGGCTCCGGGACCCGCGTGACGGAACGCGCCGCGCCGCCCGGGCGCCCCCGGAAGCCGAAGCCCGCCCCCGGACGGCCCGTCCCGCACAACCTGCGCCAGGGCACCCCCGAGGCCGCCTCCTTCCCCCGCACGGCCTGGCTCGCGGCTGCCCGGCGAGCCCTGGGCGCCGCACCCGACGACGCCTTCGGGGCCGGCGATCCGCGCGGCCGCGTCGAGTTGCGCCGCGCGCTCACCGACTACCTGTCACGGGCCCGCGGGGTGCGCGTCGACCCGGAACGCATCGTGGTGTGCTCCGGCTTCGCGCACGCGCTGCGGCTGCTGTTCGCGGGCTCGCGTGGCGCCGGCGGCGGGGTGCTGCGCGGTCCCTTCGCGGTGGAGTCGTACGGGCTCGGCTTCCACCGCGGGATCCTGGAGGGCGCGGGCGTACGCACGGTGCCGCTGGGCCTGGACGGGCAGGGCGCCCGCGTCGAGGAACTGGCCGCGGATCCACGGGTGCGCGGCGTCCTGCTCACCCCCGCCCACCAGTTCCCCACGGGCGGCCCGCTGCACCCGGCCCGGCGCGCCGCCGTCGTCGACTGGGCCCGCACCACCGGCGGCCTGGTCCTCGAGGACGACTACGACGGGGAGTTCCGCTACGACCGCGAGCCCGTCGGCGCCCTGCAGGGCCTGGACCCCGAACGGGTCATCCACCTCGGCTCGGTCAGCAAGAGCCTTTCGCCCGCCGTACGGATCGGCTGGATGGTGCTGCCCGAGCACCTCGTCGACGGCGTGCTGGCCGCCAAGGGCGAGCGCGAGGCATGGGCGAGCGTGCTCGACCAGCTCACGCTCGCGGAGTTCCTCGCCTCCGGACAGTACGACCGGCACGTCCGCCGCATGCGGCAGCGCTACCGGCGCCGCCGCGACCAGCTCGTCACCGCCCTCGCCGAAGGGGCCCCGCACATCGGCGTCACCGGGATCGCGGCGGGTCTGCACGTCGTCCTCCGGCTGCCGCCCGGCACGGAGGCGTCCGCGGTCAAGGCCGCCGCCTGGCAGGGGATCGCCCTGGACGGCCTCGCCGAGTTCCGTCACCCGGGCGCCGCCGGTCCGGTCGGCGACGGTCTCGTCATCGGCTACGCCACCCCGGCGGAACACGCCTACCGGGCGGCGCTCGAAGCCCTGCTCCGGGCCCTGCCGCCCTCCGACGCCTGAGCCCTCCCACGGAGACCGCTGCCGCGGGGCCGCCCGGCAGCCGACCCCCCCCCGGCCCGCGGCCGACGTCCGCCCGGTCACCCG
Organism: Streptomyces sp. NPDC008238; assembly: GCF_042956445.1. NCBI lineage: Bacteria > Bacillati > Actinomycetota > Actinomycetes > Kitasatosporales > Streptomycetaceae > Streptomyces > Streptomyces sp. NPDC008238. Next base: position 347,189 of record NZ_JBIBGK010000001.1, read on the forward strand.
GTCGGGCGGCGGGGGGTGCGGCGGTGATCTCCCGGCGTGAACCTTGCTGGGGATCGCCCCCCGTCCCCAGTCCCTCCGGGAGGACACATGCGGAACCGCGCAACCGGGCCCTCGCCGGAGAGGACGGAACGGTCACGCCGGGCGGGCGCATGGGTGGCGGCCGTGGCACTGGCGTCCGGCACCGTTGCCGCCGCGGCACCGACGGGCAGCGCCCGGGAGGCTGCCGCGATGCCCGCAGCGGCCCGCGGGGGCGGGCAGAGCACGGCACACCCGTGCTTCTTCTCACCGGCGTTGCCCGGCTACTGCCCGGGCCCCCCGGGCCGGCACGGGCCTCCCGGGCCTCCCGGACCGCCCGGACCGCCCGGACCCTCGGGCCCGGCCGGCCCTGCGGGACCCCCGGGCCCGCCAGGGCCGTCGGGTGCGCCGGGCTCCGCGGGCCCATCGGGTCCAGCCGGTCCAGCCGGTCCTGCCGGTTCTGCCGGTCCTGCCGGTCCCTCCGGTCCCCCTGGTCCGCCCGGACCTGTCCGTACGACGAGGGTCACCAGCCAGCCGGTACCCACGGACACCGAGGGCGACTCCGTGGCGACCGCCCCGTGCCCGCCGGGCACCACGGTGACCGGAGGGGGCGTCACCTTCCTCACGGGGTCGCCCGTTCCCGTACGGTCCTCGGACCTGGTCGGCAACGGCTGGACGGTGGTCGTCCCCGCGTCGGAGCAGCCCAGCACGTTCGTGGCGTCGGCGATCTGCGCCCAGTGAGCGAGGCGTCCGCTGCCGGCCCGGCGCGGGGAAGGGCCGGGCCGCCTCAGGCGGACGGAGGCCCGAACGCCGCCACGAGCAGGGCCAGTTCCGTGGGGTTCATGCCCTCGCCCTTCGCGTCGGTGGCACCGACGTTCACCACCATCGTGCGGGACAGGTCGCGGGTCGCGGCGATGACGCTGGTGTAGCCGTACCGGCTGCCCGTCTTGCCCCAGACCTCGCGGCCGCCGAGGGTGACCACGGACAGCCCCGCGCTGTACGAGGCCGGGGCGCCCGAACCGTACTCGCGCACCGACGGCGCGGGCAGGGTGAACATCTCCTCCAGTAGCGGTCGCGGCACCACGCGGCCGGTGAACAGCGCCCGCAGGAACCGTTCCAGGTCGGCGGTGGTCGAGATGACGTCCCCCGCCGCGTAGCCCTCCGTCTGGCCCCACACCGTCACGTCGCGGAGCTCGGTCGAGCCGTCGGGGCGCGGAAAGGCCTGGTAGCCGTGGTTGTGGAGGCCCTTGATGCGCGGGTCGGTGCCGGGGTAGGAGGTGTTCCGGAGCTGCAGCGGCCGCAGTATCCGCCGGCCGACCTCCTCCTCGTAGGCGTGTCCGGTGACCTTCTCGACGAGCAGACCCAGCACGGTGTAGTTGATGTTGAGGTAGTGCTGTTGCGTGCCGGGCGCGAACTCGGGCGTCTTCGCGGTCGCGTTCCCGACCATGTCCTCGGGCGTGAAGAGGTCGAACCGGTGGGCGTAGGCCCCCTCGACGGTGTCGGCCGGCATGTCCGCCGCCGGGATGCCGCTCGTGTGGTCGAGCAACTGCCGTACGGTGACGCCCCCGTACGCCGCGGGGATCAGCGCCGGCAGGTAGTGGCGCGCGGGCGCGCCGAGGTCCACCTTCCGCTCCGCGGCGAGTTGCAGGACCACCGCCGCCGTGAACACCTTGGTCACCGAGCCGGCCCGGAAACGGCCCTGCGGATCGGCCGGGCGTCCGCTGTCCAGGTCGTGCACACCCGCGCTGCCGCGCCAGGTGCCGTCGGTGCCGCCGACGCGGACGAGCGCCGCGGTGGTGCCGGAGTCGGGCAGCGAGCCGAGCGCCGCGCACAGCGCCGCGGTGTCGAGCCCGCCCGTGTGCGCGGTGAAAGCGCACGCGGACGGCGACAGGGGTGTTGCGGCCACCGCCGCCCGGGCCGCCGGGAAGGTCACGGCGCTCAGGGCGAGGACGGCGGCCAGGGCGGTACGGGTGCGCGTGGAGGTGCGGGCACGGGTGTTCATCGTGTGGTCTCCTGACGACGGGGAACGGCTCGAGCCGTTGCCTGCCATCCTGTTGATCACCGCCCCCGAGCGGATCGCCCGGGCGAGCGGTCTTGCCGCGGGCCCCGGCTCGCCCGCGCGGGGGAGGAGGCCGGACCGGCTCCCCCGGGAGGGGGATCGCCGGCCGGGTGCCCCGCGGCGGCCGGTTCCCCCGCGGTCACGAGTCCGGTCTCGTACGCGCAGATGACGGCCTGGATGCGGTCCCTGAGCCCCAGTTTCGCCAGAACGTTGCCGACATGGGTCTTCACGGTGTGCTCGCTGACCGTCAGCGCGGCCGCGATCTCGGCGTTGGACAGCCCCCGGGCGAGGTGCAGCAGCGTCTCGCGCTCCCTGGCGGTCAGCGCGTCGAGCGGTGCCGAGGGAGGCGCCCAGGCCGGCCGGGGCCGGCGCCGGTACTCCTCGACCAGCCGGCGCGCCACGGTGGGGGCGAGCAGGGAGTCGCCCGCGGCCACCACCCGCACCGCGTGCACCAGGTCGTCGCGTCTGACGTCCTTGAGGAGGAAGCCGCTCGCCCCCGCGTGCAGCGCCTCGTACACGTACTCGTCGGAGTCGAAGGTGGTGAGCATGATCGTCCGGCAGCCGGTCGCGGCGCTGATGGCGCGGCACGCCTCGATGCCGTCCGTGCCCGGCATCCTGACGTCCAGGAGCGCCACGTCCGCGCCCTGGAGCCGTACGGCCTCCGCCGCCGCGGCGCCGTCAGCCGCCTCCGCGACCACCTCGATGCCGGGCTGGGCGTCGAGGATCATGGCGAAGCCGCTGCGCACCAGCTCCTGGTCGTCGGCCACCACCACGCGAATCGTCACCCGTCCACCTCCGTGAAGTCGTCCGCCACCGGGAAGCGCACCCTCACCCGGAATCCCGTGCCGCCCGGGCCCGGGCCCGTCTCGACGGTCCCGCCGTGCGCCGCGGCCCGCTCGCGCAGCCCGATCAGACCGTGCCCCGTGCCACCGCCCGGCCCGCCGGCGGTGCCGGCCGCGGCGCCCCTACCGTCGTCGGTGACCGTCACCTCCACGGCCCCGGCGCTCAACTCGACGCGCACGACGGCCGATTCGGCGGACGCGTGTCTGACCACGTTGGTCAGCGACTCCTGCACGATCCGGTAGACGGTCGCCTCGGCGGCCGGCGGCAGGGACCCCGGAAGGCCCACGGGCACGTACGCGACGGCGAGGCCGCCCGAGGCCACCTGCTCCACGAGCAGCGGAAGGTCCACCAGGGCGGGCAGGGGCTTGCGGGACGCGGGCTCCGGGACCCCCGTGTCCTGCCTGAGCACCCCCAGCATCCTGCGCAGCTGCGCCATCGCGTCGCGCCCCGTCCCGGAGATGGCCTCGAACGCCGCCTCGGCACGCTCCGGCGCCGTACGGACCGCGACCGGTCCGGCCTCCGCCTGCACCACCATCAGGCTCACCGCGTGCGAGAGGATGTCGTGCATCTCCCGCGCGATCCGGGCGCGTTCCGCTGCCGCCGCCTGCTCCCGTTCGATGCGGTTCGCCCGCTCCAGCTGGGCCGCCCGGTCCTCCAGGGCGGCCGTGTAGGCCTTGCGGGTGTGCGTGAGACGGCCGAATCCGTAGGCCGCGCCGAAGAGGAACAGCGAGAACAGCAGCTCCCTGGCCTCACCGGAGTTCAGCGCCACCGACGGGAAGATCAGCGCCAGCGTTCCAGCGGCCACGGGGACGCGCCACCTGGCCGGCGTCAGCTCGGCGACCGTGTAGAGCGCCACCAGCGCGTTGTACGGCAGGGGCTGCCCGGGCCCGTCGACCGTGAACCGGTAGAGCGCCTGCGCGGCGAGGACGGCGGCGAGCACGGCCACCGGCGCCCGGCGCCGCCACAGCAGGGGCAGCACGCCGAGCGCCGTCAGGCCGTACGACGCCCAGGTGGCGGGCGGCAGCGCCGGGGAGCGGGGCACGACGAACGGGATGGTCTCGGCCGCCAGTACGAGCAGCGTCAGCCCCGCGTCCACCGCCCAGGGGCCGGCGAGCGGCAGCCGCAGACGCGATGCGAGGAGCCTCGAACGGTCGGTCACCGGCACGGCCTCCCCGTTCCCGCCCTCAGCCCGAACCGCGCAGCCGGCAGCCCCGGTTCCGGACGTCCGCCCGGGCGGGACGCGGTCCCGGGAACCGGCAGGTCCGGGCGCTCGGTCGCCGTGCACCCGGTCATCCCTGCCACTCTCGTACCCCCGCGCCGTGAACGCCGGTCCCGACCCTGCCAGGACGCGGCCCGATACGTCGACCCTGCCGGGCGGTGATCGCCGGCGGGACCATCATCTCGCGGCCGGTCGTGCACCCGAACGACACCGAGGGAGGGGCGTCTCGCGTCGCCGGTGCCTCTCCGGGCCGGGAACGAGGAGGCCCGAGGCGCCCGTTGACGGCGGTCAGCCGGTCACGCGGGGGCTGGTGCCCGAGACACGCACTTCCAGGTAGCCGGTTCGGGCCAGCACGTACCCGGCCGCGTCGACGACGTCGCCGTTCGCGTGGACCGTGATGCGGATCTCGCCCCGCATGACGATCTCCGGGCCCGGACAGCCGCTGGAACGCGTCCTGTACGACGTGTCGCGCCCCGGCCGGCGGCAACCGGACCGCTGACCGGGCCAGGGCCCGGGTCCGTGTCCGGCGCCGCCCGTGACGCCGCCTCACGCACCGCCGGGCTCGGGCGCCCAGGAAGTGCGGCCCACCGCGCCCCGGACCGCGGGGAACGAGGAGTGGAAGTCCAGCCGCCGGTCCGCATCGGCGGCGACGCCGGCGAGGAACCCGTCCAGCGCCAGGAACACCTCCCAGCGCTCGTCGCCGGTCGCCCCGGCCAGCCGGTCCACGACCAGGTCCTCCAGTTCGGTGACGCGCTTTCCCTTCCAGACCTTGTCGGCCACGCTCACCAGCAGGTCCTCCATGGTGACGGCCGCGTCCGTCCACGAACCGTGGGTGGCCGCGAACCGTGCCAGGCGCGGCGTGACGCCCCGCGCCAGCAGCAGCGCGCGGCCCGCGTCCTCGTGGGCGCTGCCCGGGCCCGACAGTTCGGCGACGTGCAGCGCCTTGCCGATGTCGTGGGTGGCCGCGCCGAAGAGCACGGCCTCCCGGTCGACGGCCAGGGCCGGGCTGTACCGGCCCACCCATGCGACCAGTTCGTACGCCACGTCGTGCACCAGCCGCAGGTGGGCCGCGAGCCTCGGCGGGGCGTCCACGTCCCGCAGCAGGCGCGCGACCTCCGGCGGCAGCGGCCGTTCCCGACCCTGGGTGAGGGCCCGATCCAGCCGCGACCCCGGCCCGGAACCGCCGATCCCGGCAGTGGCCCCGGCGGCGCGCAGCGCGGCGACGGCCGCCTCGGCGTCCGCCTCCGGCACGTCCCGCAGCACGGCCACCGGGGTCCGGTCCGTGAGGGACCGGCACCGCTCCGCGTCCAGCCCCGTCAGGAGCCCCAGCGCGGTCACGACGTCCGTCACGCGCGGCCCCACGTCCCCGAGCACGACCGTCGCCGGCATGCCGTCCCATGTTCCCGTCTGCCCTGCCCCGCCCATGCGTCCTCCCCGTACATCCCCGCACATCCCCGCACATCCCGTGCATCCGGGCGGGTCCGCCCCGCTCCCGGCCGACCCGCCGCGGACAGCGTGCCCGAGGCCGCCCCGGAGGGGAACCGCGCGTACGGCCCGGATGCCCCACTTCCCCTCCGCTTCCTGTGACAATGCCCGCGACGGCTGCCCCCGCCCCCGACCGCTGGAGGACGACGACGCATGGGTGGACACCCCGAGGACACCCCCGGCCCCCGGCTCCTGCAGGCACCGGCGATCACCTGTGACGAGCCCGGGTCCTTCGCCCGGAGCGTCTTCCAGGAGCGGCACCCCGTGCTGGTACGGCGCATCCTGGACGCCGTCCCGTACGGCCCGGAGCGCCGCCGGGGCTTCGCGGCACTCCTGGAGGAGTCGCGCTCCGGCACGGTCGCCGCGTTGCCGCAGGGCGCGCCGGACCGGGCGGCCTGGGAGGAGTGGGGCGAGGGCCGCTTCGGGCGGCCGTGGCCCGAACTGCCCTTCCTGTGGTCCGAGTCGTACTTCTACCGCCGGCTCCTCGACCCCGCCGGATACCTCGCCGCGGGGGCGTGGCACGGCGTCGACCCGTTCGCCCCCTTCAAGGACGCCGAGCTGGACGGTCCCGGCTTCGCCGCCGACCTCGCCGCCCTCGACGCGCTGCCCGGGCTCGCCCCCGCCGAGCGGGAACGGACGCTGCTCGCGGCCGCCGTGTGGGGCAACCAGGCCGACCTCGGCTTCACGATGGTGGCCGGGTCCGCCGACCCCGAGGCCTCCGGCACGTTCGTCGCCGACGAGTCGGAGCGGTTGTGGTCCCTGCTGGACGGCGGCACCGTCGTCGTGGTCGCCGACAACAGCGCCCGCGAGATCCTGGCCGACCTCGCCCTCGTCGACCACCTCCTCGCGAGCGGACGCGCCCGCGAGGTCCAACTGCTCGTCAAACCACGCCCGTACTACGTCTCCGACGCCACCACCCAGGACGTCCTGTCCTGCCTGCGCCGGATGACCGCCGCCCCAGGTGCGGCCGGGGAGGCCGCCCGCATCGGCGGACGGCTGCTCGCGGCCCTGCGCGAGGGCCGGCTCGCCCTGGTCGCGCACCCCTTCGCCTGCGCGCCGCTCGGCTACCGCGACATGCCGGACGACCTGCGGGAGCGGTTCGCGGCGGCGCGGCTGACCGTGATGAAGGGCGACCTCAACTACCGGCGCCTGGTGGACGACCGGCTGTGGCCCCCGACCGTGCCGTTCGCGGACGTCACCGCCTGGTTCCCCGGCCCGCTCGCCACCCTGCGCACCCTCAAGTCCGACACCGTCACCGGGCTCGCCCCGGAGACCGTGGCCCGGCTGGACGCCGGCGGCACCGCGTGGCGCACCAGCGGTACGCACGCCCTGGTCCAGGTCACGGTCCCGGGGTGACGGCCCGTCCGGTCAGTGCGCCGCAGGCGCGGTCCGCCCGGAGGAGGCCAGCCCCGGCGGGGCCGCCGCAAGGGCGGAGCGGATCGCGTCGACCAGCGCCAGCGCCGCCTCCTCGGTGAGCTCGACGGCGACCCGGGCCGAGGGGCCCAGCGCCGGGTTGAGGAAGTCGATGTTGACGGTGTGCTCGTACGGCGCGTGCTGCGGGTGGTCGACGTAGACCATGGCCTCGGTCAGCCCGAAGTAGCCCTGGGCGCCCTTGCCGCTGCCCTCGATGCGGATCTTCTCGGTGAGGTACGTGCACATCAGAGGTTCTCCCTGAAGAAGGCCAGGACCTTCGACCAGCCGTCGACCGCCGCGTCGGGGCGGTAGCTCGGACGGTTCACGGCGAAGAAGGCGTGGCCCGCGTTCTCGTAGGTGTGGAACTCGTACGGCTTGCCCTGCGCCTTGAGCTCCGTCTCCAGTTCCGCGACGTGCTCGGGGGAGGGGTAGCTGTCCTCGGCGCCGAACAGGCCCAGCAGAGGGCCGCGCAGGTCCTTCGCCAGGTGGACGATCGGCTCGACCTGGAGCGGGAAGCCCTCCGGCGGCCGGCCCGCGACGAAGGCGCCGTAGCAGTCGACACCGGCCTGCACGTCCAGCGAGGCCAGGGCGAGGAACGCCTGGCGCCCACCGGAGCAGTAACCGATCACGCCGACCTTGCCGTTGGACGACGGCAGGCCGCGCAGGTACGCGGCGGCGCCCGCGGCGTCACCCAGGAACCGCTCGTCGGGCACGCCGCCCTGGGCGCGCGCCGCCGCGGCCGCGTCGTCCGGCGAGGCGCCCGGTGCCTCGCGGCTGTAGAGGTTCGGGCAGACGGCGGCGAAGCCCTCCGCCGCGAGCCTGCGGGTGATCTCCTTGGTGGGGTCGTCGTAGCCGGGCATGTGGTGGATCACCACGACGCCGCCGTACGGACCGGGGGCCATGGGGCGGGCGGAGTACGCCTCGATGCGGTCGCCGCCGTGACCGGTGACGGTCACGGTCTCGGCGAGGAGTGCGTCATACATCTGCGTCGGTCCTTCCGGGGGACGGATGATCAGCACTCTATGCCGCACGCGCTTTCTCCCCGCCCCCGCCCCGCCCTGGCGGACGGCCGCCACCGTACCCCTCCGGGGCGGGCCCGACGCGCCGGTCGCCCGCGCCCCGGAGTCCCCGTGGAATCCGGGGCGGGAGCCCCGCGGCAGCGCTTAGGGTCGTCGCATGAGGGAGCGGCCCGAGGGGATCGGCGAGGCGGAACTGGGCGAGGCGCTGCGCGCGTGGGGGATCGACGTGGCGTCGTGGACGCACGAACCCGTCGGCTTCGGCGACCACCACTGGACGGCGGCCGACGTGCACGGCGGCCGGTGGTTCGTCACCGTGGCCGACCTGGTGCACAAAGGTCACTGCGGCGCGGACGCCGACGCGGCCTTCGCGGGGTTGAGCCGGGCCATGGACACCGCCCTCGCCCTGCGGGCACACCCGGGGCGGGACTTCGTGGTCGCGCCGCTGCCCGCCGCCGGGGGCGGCACGGTGCTCCGGGCCGGCACCCGGTACGGGGTGAGCGTCTTCCCCCACGCGGACGGCGTCGCGGGGCAGTTCGGCGACCGCCTCGACGCACGCGAACGCGGCGCCCTGCTGGACACCCTCGCCGTTCTCCACCGGACGCCGCCTCCGGCCCCCATACCGCGCCCGCGGCTCGCCCTCCCCGGGCGCGCCGCGCTGGAGTCGGTCCTCGCCGGGCTGGACGGCCCCTGGCACGGCGGCCCGTACGCCGAGCGGGCCAGGGACCTGACGAGGGAGCACGAAGGGGTGCTCCGGCGTCGGCTGGCGGAGTTCGACCGGCGTGCCGCCGCCCTCGAACGCGACGGAGCGGAACGCGTCGTCACCCACGGCGAACCGCACCCGGGCAACCTGTTGCGCCAGGGCGCGGGGTACGCGCTCGTCGACTGGGACACCGTGGGCCTCGCCCCGCCCGAGCGCGACCTGTGGCTGGTCGCCGCCGGGCCCGGAGACCTCGACCGCTACCAGGACGCGACCGGCCACCGCCCGGACCGGGAGGCCATCGCCCTCTACGCCCTGCGCTGGCAACTGGACGACGTCGCCGCCTTCCTCGGCGACTTCCGCTCCCCGCACGCCGCCACGCCCGACTCCGACCTCGCCTGGCGTTCCCTGGCCGGCACGGTGTTCGCCCTGGCGCAGGCGTAGTCGCGGGCACCGGCACAGGCAGGCCCGCCGGCGGGCGTCACCGGTCGGTGGGGCGCAGCGACTCCAGGACGCGGGTGGCGGTCTCGACGTCCTGCCCGGACAGGGTGACGGCGACGCCGTCGTGCTCGAAGGTCAGCTCCGGCGCCGAGGCGCGCGCGGCGTGCCAGGCGAGCCATGCCAGGGCGAGGTTGGCCAGCCGGAAGCCGCTGTCGAGGGCGATCCGGACACCGTCCAGGGTGCCGCCGCCCACGCGGCCGGGCGCCGGGCCGCGCCCGTCGAGGGTGACCTTGGCGTTGCGCCGCACGTAGGAGTCGTCGAGCAGCCAGGTGTGGAACGAGCGCAGCTCGTCCTCGGCGTCCCGCGCCTGTGTCGTGACGATGAGGTCCATCGGCACCGTTCCCCCCGGGGTTGAGCACCGTCGTGCCGTCACTGTGGCACAGCGGCGCGCGCCGACGCAGGCGTCCGCGCGAAGCGGTACGGGACGCACCGCACGGTGTCCCCGGCCGTTCCCGGCCGTCGCTTGCCGCGGCAGGACACGGAGCGCAGGCTGGAGTCATGGCTGCTCAGGGCGGGCCGACGCTCATCACGTCCGTCCAGCGGGCCTTCCGCCTGCTGGAGGCGGTGGGTGCACACGAGTGCGGCGCGCCGGCGAAACAGCTGGCGCGCGAGACCGAACTGCCGCTCGCCACCGCCTACCACCTGCTGCGGACCCTGACCCACGACGGCTACGTGCGCAAACTCGACGACGGCGGCTTCGCCCTCGGCGAGAAGCTGGACGCCCTGCACGCCGCGAGCCGGCCCCAGATGCCGCTCAGCCGCGTCCGGCCGGCGCTGGCCGCGCTGCGCGACGAGCTGTCGGCCGCCGCCTACCTCACGTTCTACGAGGACGGCGAGATCCGGGTGGCGGACATCGTCGACGGCCCCCGGACCCCGCGTGTCGACCTGTGGGTGGGCTTCGAGGAGGCGGGGCACGCCACCGCGCTCGGCAAGTGCGTGCTGCGCGAGCTGGACGAGGAGGCCCGCAACGACTACCTCTCCCGGCACCCGCTGGCCGATCTCACCCCGCGCACGATCACCCGCCGCGCCGAGCTGCTGCGGCGCCTGGAGGCCGTCCCCGCCCCGCCCGCCGTCATGGACCTGGAGGAGTACGCCCTCGGCACGGTCTGCATCGCGGTGCCCGTCTACTGCGGCGCCACCCTGGGCTCCCTCGGTGTGTCGCTGCGCGCGGACCGCGTCGCCGCCCTCGACGCGGTACGCGCCAGGCTGCTCCCCACGGCGAGCCGTGTGACGCGGGGGCTGTCGCTCACTATCTGAAATCCCCACCCTTGTGGCCTGGGTCATACACCCATTAACTGGTTGAAACGGACAGCGGCGGTGTGACGCCTCGCACAGGCAGGGATTGCGGACGAACATGAGTCAAGCCCCGGACCAGCCCCACGGCGGCCGGCCGACGTGGCACGTCGCCACGGGAGCGCCGTTTCTGATCATCTGCGCGGTGGCCCTCGTCGCCTTCGTCAGCGGCAGCGGCCCCGACTGGCTGCCGCTGCTCGCCGTCGGCCCGGCGCTCGCCGCGGCCATCGGGGGCCCCTGGCGCGTGCTGCGCGTCGGGGTGCTCACCGTGGCGTTGGCCGCCGTCCTCGGCGCGTACAAGGGCATGCCGGGCGACAAGCTCGCCATCGTGCTGGGCGCGCTGACCGCCGTCACCCTGGCGAGCGGGCTGGGGGCCGCCGTCCGCAAGCGCCGTGAGCGCGTGCTCGCGGCCGTCCGCTCGGTGGCCGAGGCCGCCCAGCATGCGCTGCTGCTGCCCGTGCCCGAGACCGTGGGCCCCTTCCAAGTGGCGGTGCGCTACAGCGCCGCCGCGGCGGAGGCCCGGATCGGCGGCGACCTGTACGCGCTGGTGCCCACGCCGTACGGGGTGCGCCTGATCGTGGGCGACGTCCGCGGCAAGGGGCTGCCTGCGGTGAGCACCGCCGCCCTGGTGCTGGGCGTGTTCCGCGAGGCCGCCTACGACGAGCCCGACCTGCTGGACGTCGTCGACCGGATCGAACGCAGCCTGGCCCGCAACCTCGGCCCCGACGACTTCGTCACCGCCGTCGTCGTCGGGCATCCGGGACCGGGCCGCATGGAGATCGTCAACTGCGGCCACGCCCACCCCCTCCTGCTGCGCGGGGGCGACGTCGTCGCCGTCGAGTCCTCCGGCCACGTCCCGCCGCTGGGGCTGCGCGCCCTCGCCGGGGAGGACCCGGTCCTCCAGGTGCTGCGCTTCTCCGAGGGCGACCAGTTGCTGCTGTACACCGACGGCGTCATCGAGGCCCGCGACCACGGCCGCCGCTTCTACCCCCTGGACGAGCGCGTCAGCCGTCACCTGACCGACGACCCCGCACGGACCCTGGCCGCGCTCCACGGCGACCTGCTCGACCACGTCGGCGGCAGGCTGCACGACGACGCCGCGCTCCTCCTGCTGCGCAACACCTGCGGCGCCGACCCCGTCACCGGGGTGCCGGTCGCCGCGGTGCCCGGCGGCGCGTACGGGACCCGCGCGACGGATCCGGCGGTCTGATCCGGCTGCCGGGGGAGGAGCCGTCGCCCGGAGGAGGCCGCCCGGGCCTGGCCGGCGCCGGCCGTCAGGCGTCCTCCCCGGCCCCGTCCGGCGTGGGCAGCGGCTGCTCGGCCCAGAGGGTCTTGCCGCGGGCGTGGTAGCGCGTCCCCCAGAGCGACGCGACCTGCGAGACCAGGTAGAGCCCGCGGCCGCCCTCGTCCGTCTCCAGGGCACGCCGGACGTGCGGGGAGGTGCTGCTGCCGTCGCCGACCTCGCAGATCAGCCGGCGGTCGCGGATCAGCCGCAGCCGCACCGGCGGCGAGCCGTAGCGGATCGCGTTCGTGACCAGTTCGCTGACCAGCAGCTCGGTGGTGAACTCCAGCTCCTCCAGGTGCCACTCGGCCAGCTTCCCGGTCACCAGCCCCCGCGCCCGCCCGACCGACTCCGGCGCGTCCCTCAGGTCCCAGGTGGCGTACCGGTCCGGCGGCAGCCGGTGCAGCCGTGCCACCAGGAGCGACACGTCCTGCCCGCAGCGCCCGTCGGGCACGAGCCGGCGCAGTGCCTCGTCCGCGACCTCACCCGGCCCCTTCCTGGCGGAGGCCCCGGCCCCGGCCAGCGCCCGGCCCAGCCGGAGCGCCGTGCCGTCCCCCGTATCCGGGGCGAGCAGCCCCTCGGTGTAGAGGGCGAGCAGGTCGCCGTCGGCGTGGGCCACCTCCACGCACTCGAACGGCACCCCGCCGGTGCCCAGCCCGGGGGTCGCGGGGGTCCCGGGCACCGACACCTGGCCGTCGGGGCTCACCCGCGCCGGCATAGCGTGCCCCGCGCTGGCGACGAGGGAGCGCATGGTGATCGGGTCGAAGATCGAGTAGAGGCAGGTCGGGGCGCCGGCTCCGGGCGGCGTCGGCCAGCCCTGCTCGTCGCGCAGGCGCTTGACCTGGTCGCTCAGGTGCGTGAGCAGTTCCTCCGGCGCCATGTCCAGGTCCGCCAGCGTCCGTACCGCCGTCCGCAGCCGGCCCATGGACACCGCCGAGTGCAGCCCGTGCCCGCCCGCCTCGCCGATGACCAGGGCGGTCCGCGCGCCGGACAGCGGGATGACGTCGAACCAGGTGCCGCCCAGCCCGGGGTGGCCGCCCCGCGACAGGTGGCGTGAGGCCGCGTCCACGGTGGCCAGGGTGGGAAGCCGCTGCGGCAGCAGGTTGCGTTGCAGGGCCAGGGCCGTGGCGCGTTCCCGGGTGTAGCGGCTGGCGTTGTCGATGCAGACCGCGGCGCGCGCGACGAACTCCCGGGCGAGCAGGACGTCGTCCGCCTCGAAGGCATGGGCCCGGGTGAACCGTACGAACAGGGCCACGCCCAGCGCCGCCCCGCGGGCGAACATCGGCACCAGCAGCCAGGACCGCACGGCGAAGCCGCGGACCATCTCCGCGCGGGCCGGATCGGCGGCCTCCAGCTCGACCAGCAGCTCCTCGCCCGTCAGCAGGACCGGTTTGCCGTTGGCCAGGGCCCTGGCGGCAGGGGTGCCGGGCAGGGACGCGAAGTGGTCCACCTCGCCCGGCGAGACCACCGTCTGCGCCGGGCCGTCGGGGACCATCGTCGCCGCCGCCCGGCGCAGGGGCACCGCCTCGGCGACGGGTCCGGGCAGCGGCTCCTCACCGCCCATCACCGAATCCAGCAGGTTGACGTAGCTGAAGTCCGCGAACCGCGGCACCGCCACGTCCGTCAGCTCCTGGGCGGTGTGCAGCACGTCCAGGGTGCTGCCGATCCGCGCGCTCGCCTCGTTGACCAGGTCGAGCCGTTCCCGGGCCCGGGCCTCCGTGGTCAGGTCGAAGACCATGTGCGCCAGGGCCACGACGTCGCCGTCGGCGCCGCGCAGCGGCAGGATCGTCTCCGACCAGACCGTGTCCCGGTCCGGGTCGCGGGGGTCGCGGCCGCGCACCTCGCTGCCGATCATCGCCCGGCCCGAGGTGAGCACCAGCCGCTGGCGCGCCTCGAAGGCGTCCGTGTCCAGCAGCCCGGGCGGGGCCACCTCGCGCATGGTGAGCCCGACGAAGTCGTCGGGGAAGCCCGTGGCGCGGATCTGGGAGTCGTTGCGGGCCAGGAAGCGCAGGTCCGTGTCGAAGACGTCGATGATGAACGGCGACTCGGTGAACAGCCCGCGCAGCAGCGCGCCGAGCAGGTCGTCGTGGCGCACCGCGTCGGCGTTCTCCGCCTGCAGCAGCCACAGGTCCCGCGCGAGGGGGTGCCCCCACAGCAGCACCCCGACGGGTGCGCCCTCCCGGTGCCGCAGCAGCAGGGGGCCCAGGAAGACCGAGTGCTCGGGGCACACGATGCCCGCGAGGCGGGCGCCGTCGGAGCGGGACCACAGCAGCCGGGACACCGGACCGCGGGCCTGCTCGGCCGCCCAGCCGAGCAGCCGTTCCGCGCCGGGGGTCCAGTTCGTCACGGTGCCGCGGGCGTCCACGACGGCGAAGGCGTCGCCTCTGGACCGGGGGAAACCGTCAGGGGCGTCGGCGAACAGCGTGCCGCGCATGTCCACCCGTCACGCCCACCCGGCCCTGGCACACCCAAGGATTCCCACAGACCAATACTGCCCGCCGTCAAGATCTGAGGCACGCGGTGCGTGCCCCACCGCTGTGACCTGCGAGGACGCGCCGTGACAGGGGCGTTGCGGCGGCACACCGATGAGTTCGCGGCGCCGCAGCGGTCCCCATCGTGACGGCCACCGACCCGGACGGCCACCGACCGGGACGACCACCGACCCAGGGGACCCCATGACACGTCATCCCGACCTCCGCCCGGCCACCCGGGACGTGAGCGCCCTGCTGGAGCAGATCGCCGACAAGCAACTCGACGCCCCCACACCTTGTCCCGACTACACCGTGGCGCACCTCGTCGGGCACGTCGCCGGGCTCTGCGCGGCCTTCCGGGACGCCGCCCGCAAGGACTTCGGCCCGACAACGGACACCGACCCCAGCTCCTCCGTCCCCGGGCTCCCGGACGCCTGGCGCGAGCTGCTGCCCGTCCTGCTGACGGAGCTGTCCGCCGCCTGGGACGCCCCCGGGGCGTGGGAGGGCGAGACCCGCGCCGGCGGGATCACCCTGCCCGCGCAGGCCGCGGGCCGGTTCGCCCTGAACGAGCTGCTGGTGCACGGCTGGGACCTGGCCCGGTCCACCGGGCTGGAGTACCGCCCCGACGAGGCGTCCGTGGAGGTCGTGCTCGGGCTGCTCACCTCGTTCGGGGCGGCGTCCGGCGACGGCTCGGGGCCCTTCGGCCGGCCCGTGCCCGTCCCGGACTCCGCGCCGCCGCTGGACCGGCTGCTCGGCCTCACCGGCCGGGATCCGGGCTGGACGCCGCCGGGCTGAGCGGCCGGCGGCCCCAGGCGGAGACCATCGGCGCCGTGGCCAGGTCGAGCGTGCCGGTCGCGACGTTCGCCAGATGGCGGTCCACCTCCTCGTCGGTGGCCAGACCGGCCGCCACGAGGCGGTCCCTGATGTGCCGCACGGTGGCCGCCTCCAGGACGGCGCAGGCCGGTGACGTGATCGGGAAGTAGGCGTCGGCCCCCACGTCCTCCAGCCCGGCCTCCCGCAGCAGGCGCGGCAGCGTCCGCCCGTAGGCCAGGTCCGCGCCCCGCTCGGCCATCAGCGCGCGGAAGCCGGAGCGCAGGCGGTTGGCGAGCCGCTGCTCCGGTCCGGACTCGTCCGGGCAGAGCAGCGGCTGCAGCCTGGGGTCCGCGTCCTCCAGCAGCAGCGCCCCGCCGGGGCGGAGCGCGCCGACCATGCGGCGCAGCGCCTCCGCCCGGTCGGTGACGTGCACCAGCACCAGCCGGGCGTGGACGAGGTCGAAGCCGCCCGGTGGCGGCGGGTCGGCGGCGACGTCGTGCCGCAGCACCTCGACCACGCCGCCCGCGGCGCCGCGGGCCCACGACACGTCGATGTCGGTGGCGACCACGGCACCGCCGGGGCCGACGCGCGCGGCCAGCCCGAGCGGCACGGAGGCGCCCCCGGCCCCCACCTCCCAGCAGCGCATCCCCGCCCCGACGCCCAGGGCGTCGACGTGCCGGAACGTCACCGGGTCGAAGAGCTCGGCGAAGGCCGCGAAGCGTGTCCCGGCCTCGGCCCGGCGGTTGTCCAGCAGATAGCCGTGGTCCTGTCCGGGGGCGTTCCCGTGGCCCGCGCCGCGTGTCGTCATGGCGCGATTCTCCGTTACCGGGGCCCTTCTCCGGCCGCCGGGGGGCGCCCGGCGATCAGGGCACTCGTGTGGGTGACAGCGAGAAGCCCGGACAGCGGCGCCCGGCGGATGGGTGCATCACGCAGTCAGTCGACATGTCGCCCGAGACTGACAGATGTCGCTTACAGCTAACAGTTACGGATATGTCCGCATTCTGTAACGCGAAGCGATTGTTCCGGTTGTGTGCGTCGCCGGTGGGCCAGAGTTGGGTCATCGGCAACCGCCGAAGCATCCGCACCGCGGGAACGGCCCGAAAGGGCCGGGAACGCACCTTTGTTGAGGGGGCATCATGTCTGCTCGTATCACCCGCCGCGTCATCGCCACCGTCCTCGCCTCCGGAGCGGTCGTGGCCGCCGCCTCCCTGCCGGCCACCGCGGCCGACCACCGCGACCACGGCCGGTCCCGGGTGGTCATCGGCGACGTCAACACCCGCGACGGTCACGGCCGGTTCGGCCGCGGCGGTGACGAATGGATCGAAGTGGTGAACACCGGCCGCGGTACGGTCAACCTGCGTGGCTGGACCCTGTCGGACCGTGAGGGCAACCGCTACCGCTTCAACAACGTGCGGCTCGTCGGCCACTCCAAGGTGCGCGTGCACACCGGCTTCGGCCGCGACGGCCGGCGCGACGTCTTCCAGGACCGCCGCAACTCCGTCTGGGACCGCCGCGACGCCGCGACCCTGCGCAACGACCACCGCCAGGTCGTCGACGTGAAGTCCTGGGGCGGCCGCCGCTGACCGGCAACCGATCCGGGCCGTGCCGCCGCATCCCCGTGGCCGGCACGGCCCACCCCGTCCCCCCTCGACGGCGTGCCGCGGCGAAATCCCGCTGCGGCACGCCGTCGTGCTGCGCGAGCATGGGGGCATGGACCGAAGACCTGACGCATCTGACGCATGGGTGCCCCTCCTCGGCTGCGAGAACCTGCCGGGCCGTCCCGGGCCCGTCGAGCTGACGGCCCTTTGACTGCGGGACCGCGGCATCGACTGGTGGCCGTTCGCCGGC
The DNA here is from genome assembly GCF_042956445.1 of Streptomyces sp. NPDC008238. Classification (NCBI taxonomy): domain Bacteria; kingdom Bacillati; phylum Actinomycetota; class Actinomycetes; order Kitasatosporales; family Streptomycetaceae; genus Streptomyces; species Streptomyces sp. NPDC008238. Next base: position 364,147 of record NZ_JBIBGK010000001.1, read on the forward strand.
CACGAGGTGATGATCGACCTCATGTGCGGGATCGGGGCGGACGGGCACTGGCACGGAACCCACGAAGTACGGGTCGACGCGGCCGCCCTGCGCCGGCTCGGACTCCACCCGGACCAGCCGACGTCCGCCCCCGCCGATCCGCCGATCCCGGCGTGGTGGGGTTCGTGGGCGTACGGCCGCGCACGCCGCGGATGACGGGGACGACGAAGCGCCGTGGTCCCGGCCGGAGAACCGGCCGGGACCACGGCGCTCGCGCGTCCGGCCGCTACGGGTTGGTGTTGATGGTGAAGGTGGACGTGGTGTTCTTGATGTTCAGGTAGTTGTCGTTCATCGTCAGGTTGTTGAAGGTGACGGAGCCGACCGCCGGACCCTGCCCGGCCTCCGGCATCTCGTTGGCCCACAGGCCGAAACCCGACTTGGCGTCGTAGGCGTCACCGCTGCGGTGGGCGCCGGTGATGGACACGTTGGTGAGGACCGTGTCCTTGATCGGGTTCTGCGGCTGGCCCCCCACGTAGTTGGTCTGGAACATGATCCCGCTGTAGGTCGGGTCCACGATGTCCACGTCGCTGACGCGGATGCCCTGGAAGACCTTCGAGGCGGAGAAGAGCCAGATGCCCGGGAAGGTCTGGCTGCCCCAGAAGTGCCCGCCGCAGCGGACGATGGAGATGTTCTGGAGGTTGGTCGGATCGGTCCCGAAGCCGTTCATCGGGTAGCCGAAGTCCAGGGAGCTGATCGTGACGCCCGAGTAGACCAGCGTGTCCGCGACGAGGATGTTGCGGAAGGTGTTGGCGTAGCCGCCGTAGACGGCGATGCCCGCGGCGCGCCAGGTCAGCAGGGACGTCAGGTTCTCGTAGAGGTTGTTCTTCTCGTCCGCCCCGCCGGCGTCGATCGCCGAGAAGAGGGCGAAGCTGTCGTCACCCGTGGCACGGGCCTCGATGTTGTCGAGGTGGTTGTCCGTGCTGCCGTTGGTCATGTTGACGCCGTCGGCGAAGGTGTCGCGGATCCGGGAGTTCGTGATGGTGACGTTGTCGGTGTTGGCGCCCCAGTAGAGGCAGACCGTGTGCTCGTTCCAGACGTTGTCGATCGTCATGTTCGCGACGTTCGCGAAGTCGAAGACCTTGCCGGGGCCGTCGATGCGCGAGGTGTAGTTGCCGAAGAAGGAGAAGCCCGAGAAGGACGAGCCGTTGGCGGTGGAGTCGGCGCGGAAGCCCGCGTCGGTGTTGGACTGGCCGGACGGGGTGTGGAAGCGGGTGTACCAGGGGCCGGCGCCGATGATCTTGACGGTCTTGCCGTAGACCTGGAACTTGCTGCCCGTCTCGTAGTCGCCCGGCGGCAGGTAGACGCCCTTGAGGGTGCCCGTGGTGTCCATCCGGGCCTTGTCCAGGGCGTTCTGCACGTCCTGGTGGGTGAACCCGGTCGGCGCGGTGTAGGCCGCCGGGTCGGGGTTGGCGATCGGCGAGACCTGTTCGGTGTTGACGAAGTCGATCGCGTACTGGCTGCCGTTGGCGGCGTCCTTCTGCAGCTTGATCTTCGCCCCGGCCGGCACGGTCGTGCCGAGCATCATGTTGGCCTCGTCGTAGATGTGGCGGGGGCTGCCGTCACCCGGGTTGTTGCCGGGGGCGGTCTCGCTGCCGTACAGCCACGCGTACTTGGAGGTGAGGTCGACGGCCTTGAGGAACGTGCCGTTGACGTAGACGTTCAGGGTGGAGTTGATCCCGCCGCCGCCCGCGGCGTCGGGGATCGAGTAGCGCACGACCAGGGTGTTGGTGCTGGCCTTGGTGGTGAACTCCACCGAACTGCCGGTGCTGTTCAGCGTGACGGCCTTGCGCCCGGACGCCTCGCCCGCGAGGTCGCCGACGGTCCGGTTTGGACCGGTCACGGCGGCGCCCCCGCCGAGGACCCCGTCCTCCGCCTCGTACATGTCGTACGGCATGTTGGCGCCGCGCCCCACGAACAGGGACTTGGTGCTGGTGTTGTTCTGCTGCTTGACGGCCAGTTCGTTCGCGTCGGGCGCGATGACGGTCTTGACCGTGTACTTGCCGTTGGCGGCCGTCCAGGTGCCCAGGGAGACCGGGCTCGTGGTGCCGCCCGCGGCGATGGCGCCGCTGTAGGAGCCGGTCAGCGTCTTGACGACGGATCCGGAGGCGGTGTCGGTGACGGTCAGGGTGATGCCGTGGGAGCCGCCCGCCGACGCGACGGTGCCCTGGTTCTTGATCGCGACGGAGAAGGCGACGGTGTTGCCCTTGGCCGGGTTGCCGGGGGACCAGCCGGTGGGCGAGGCGATCAGGTCGGAGCTGTCGACCGGCCTGACGACCAGCGGGGCCGGGCTGCTGTAGGCGTTGTTGGTGTCGTTCTGCTCGATCACGTCCCCGGCCTCGTCGACCGCGGCGCCCAGCGGGTAGCTGCCGGCGTCCCGTACGCCGATGTTCGCCGTCACCGTGGTCGAGGCGCCGGCCGCCAGCGCGCCGACGGAGGCGGTGCCGACCTTGGTGGTGCCCAGGTAGAAGGCGACGTTCGTGGCACCCGAGGCCAGTTCGCCGATGTTGCGCACGGTCGCGGAGAGGCTGACCGCGTCGGTCTCGACGGGTGCGCTCGGGGACACGGACATGCCGCTGATCGTCAGGTCCGGGTTCGGCGCCGGGGTGCCGATCACCTGGAACTCCGCCAGCTGGCCCGCGGCGGCACCGCTGTTGGCGGTGAACTGCAGCCGTACGTCGGCGACCCGGGCGCTGACCGGGATGGTCACCGTGTTGCCCGAGGACGGGTTGAAGGTGTAGCCGGCCGCCGCCTTGAGGCTGGTGAAGCCGCTCGCGCCCTGCTCCCTGCCGAGCACCTGCACGGTCTGGGTGCGGGTGCCCCAGGCACCGTCGGGGTTGAGCTTGAGGACCACCGAGGTGACGTCGGCGTTCGCCCCGAGGGAGACGGTCAGCGTGTTCGGGTAGCTGCCGCCGGCGCCCTCCCAGTAGGTGGTGACGTTGTTGTCGTTGGCGTTGGCCGCGACGAAGTTCTGCGTGCTGGACGAGGCCGTGATCGGCTTGCCCACGGCCAGGTCGGAGCCGTTGCCGCCGGAGCCGTTGCGCGTGACCGTGGTGCTGGCGACGCTGCGGTTGCCCGCCGCGTCCTTGGCCCTCACGTAGTAGGAGACGGTCGCGGTGTCGGGCTGGTTGTCGGTGTACGTGAGCGTGCTGCCGGACACCGTGGCGCGCAGCACCTCGTTGGCGTAGACCTCGTAGCCGGTGACGCCGACGTTGTCGCTCGAGGCGGTCCAGGTCAGCTTGACCTGCCCGGAGCCGGGCTGGGTGAGGGCGAGGTCGCCGGGCCGGCTGGGCGCCTGCGTGTCGCCGCCGGAGCCGGTCCGGGTGACGGTGTTGCTGTTGCCGGAGACGTTGCCGGCCGCGTCCTTGGCGCGCACGAAGTAGCTGACCGTGGAGTTGTCGGGCTGGTTGTCGGTGAAGGTGAGCGTGCTGCCGGAGAGGCTGGTGCGCAGCTCGCCGTTGGCGTACACGTCGTAGCCGGTGACGCCGACGTTGTCGCCGGCGGCGTTCCAGCTCAGCCGGATCTGGCCGGAGCCGGGCTCGGTGTAGGCCAGGCCGGTGGGCGCGTTCGGCGCGGTGGTGTCACCGGAGGCGGGGCCGTACACCTCCAGCTCGGACAGCTGGGCGGCGGCCCATCCGGTGTTGCCGGTGACGTCGACCCGCAGGTAGCGGGTGGTCGTGCTGCTCAGGCTGATGGTGACGGTGTTGTTGTCGGCCGGCTTGAAGGAGTAGTCGCGGGACGCCACCAGGTCGCTGAAGGACGAGCCGTTGGTGCTGCCGCGCAGCGACAGCGTCTGCGTCCGGGCCTCCCACGTGGGCGGCAGTTTCAGCACCACCTTGGTGACGGCGACGGAGGACCCCAGGTCGGCCTGGATCCACTGGGGGAAGGCGTTGTTGTTGCTCTCCCAGTAGGTGGTCTGGTTGCCGTCGTTGGCGTTGGCGGCGATGTAGGGCGCGTTGCCGCTGCTCGCGGTGAGGGTGCGGCCCCGGGCGAGGTTCTCGGTGGAGGTGGCGGAGCCGTGCACCTCGAGCTCGGAGACCTGGGCGGCGGGCCAGCCGGTGTTGGCGGTGATGTTCAGCCGTACGAACCGGGTGGGCGTGGCCGCGAAGTCGATGGTCACCGTGTTGCCCGAGCCGGGGCCGAAGTTCCGCCCGGCCGAGCCGGAGAGCGTGGAGAAGGTGGTGCCGTCGGGGCTGCCCTGGACCGCGAAGGTCTCGGTCCTGGCCTCCCAGGAGGCGGGGAGCTTGACGACGACCTGGTCGACGCTGGTGCTGCTGCCCAGGTCGACCTGGACCCACTGCGGGAAGGAGCTGCCCGCGCTCTGCCAGTAGGTGTTCTGGTTGCCGTCGGTGACGTTGGCCACCCCGTACTCGGCGTGCGAACTGCTCGCGGTGGCCGGCGCCCCCGCCGCGAGGTCGGGGCCGCCGGCGGCCGCGGCAGGCAGGGCCGACAGGCCGAGCAGCACCATGCCCGCCGCGATCACCCCCGCCAGCAGCCGTCTGATGAACCGTTCCTTTGGCATGTCGTCCCTGTACCTCTCGTCAGAGTTGTTGGTGCCATGACATGTCGCATGCGATACGGCTGCCACGCGGAGAAAATTGCATCGATTGCTTTGGTAATTGCGCGGCCCGAGCCGATAGTTGCAGAGGTGTTTCCGGGCGTCTATGCCCCCGACCGGGCTTTCGTCTCAGTCGACACGGGCTTGCGCTGGAGTGTCGTCCAGCCGACAGACCGTTGCGGAAGCTCCGCAAGAACTTGCGCGTCCTACTCCGCGGTGCGCAGCGCCTGGTACATCGACCAGAGGACGGAGACGAGCGGCACCGCCACCACCGCGCCGATCACCCCGGCGGCGATCGCGCCGCCGATGACGGTGAGCGCGACCACCACGGGGTGCAGGCGCACCGCCCAGCCCATCACGAGCGGGTGCAGCACATGGCCCTCGATCTGGCCGATGACGACGATCAGGCAGACGACGATCGCCGCGATGAGGGGCCCCTTCGCCGCCAGCGCCACCACGGCGGCGACCGCCAGGGCGATGGGCGAGCCGATCAGGGGCACGAAGGCGGCGAAGAACTCCAGGAGCGCCAGCGGCAGCGCGAGCGGCACCCGCAGCAGGTACAGGGCGACCCCGACCAGGATCGCGTTGGTCGCGGCCACCAGCACGATCCCGTGCGTGTAGCCGGTGAGCGTACGCCACGCCGCGCTGCCCGCCAGCGACACCCGGCCCCGAACGCTCCCCGGCAACTGCCCGCAGAACCAGGACCACTGACGGTCGCCGGAGTGCAGGAAGAACACCGAGCAGAACAGCGCCAGCGCGAAGACCGTCAGCACCTCGACCAGGCGCCCGGCGCCGCTGAGCGCGGTGCTGATCAGCGTCGCCCGGTGGCTGGAGAGCCACTGCCCGATCTTCGACTGCAGGTCGTTCAGCGCCTCGGGGTCGAGCCGGAACGGCGGGGCCTCGAGCCAGCGTTCGATCCGGGCCAGCCCCGCGCTGAACTCGCGCTGCAGCCCCGCGGTCTCGCCGGCGACCACCTCGCCGACCATGGCCAGGATGCCGAACACGATCAGGATGCTGCCGATCAGCGACGCGGCGACGGCCAGCGAGCGCGGGATCGCCCGGGCGAGCAGATCGGCGACCGGCCGCAGCATGGCGGTGACGACCAGCCCGAGGAAGACGGCCACCGCGATCTCGTGGAAGCGTCCCAGGGTGGCGAAGACGGCGTAGACGACGGCCCCCACGACCAGCAGCCGCCAGGAGTAGGCGGCGGCCGTGTTCAGTGCGGGGAACACCCGGACGCCGGGCCGCCTGGCCGGCTCGCGCACCTCCCGGCGCCCCGCGCGGATCCGGATCCGCCGTCCTTGGGACACCGTCCCGCACCTCCCCGTCGTGCCCGGCCGTACGCCACGCGTCCCGCGCGCCTGTCCCTGCTTGCTACCACCGGCGGCGTGCCCTCCAACGCGGCGCGCGCCGCATTCGCCCGAAGGCACCCCCGGGCCGGCGGTGGATCTGCGGGGGGCCCGGCTGCTAAATTGGTCTAAACCAGTTAGCGGTCCCTCACCAGATCGGCGGTCCCGAAGTGGAAGTCGTCATCGTTCCGGACGCCACCGCGGGCGGCGAACTCATCGCGGGCGCCCTCGCGGACCTGCTGCGCCGCAAGCCCGACGCGCTGCTCGGCGTCGCCACCGGATCGACCCCGCTCCCCGTCTACCGCGCGCTCGCCGGACTGGCCCGGGAGGGCGCCGCCGACGTCTCGCGCGCCCGGATCTGCCAGCTGGACGAGTACGTCGGCCTGCCCGCCGGGCACCCCGAGTCCTACCGCTCCGTGGTGCTGCGCGAGGTCGTGGAGCCCCTCGGCCTCGCGCCGGAGTCGTTCATGGGACCCGACGGCACCGCAGAAGACGTCGTCGAGGCGTGCGCCGCGTACGAGCGGACCCTCGCGGGCGCCGGCGGCGTCGACCTGCAGCTGCTCGGCATCGGCACCGACGGCCACATCGGCTTCAACGAGCCGTGCTCCTCGCTGGCCTCCCGGACTCGGATCAAGACCCTCACCGAGCAGACCCGCAAGGACAACGCGCGCTTCTTCGACCACCCCGAGGAGGTGCCGCACCACGTCATCACCCAGGGCATCGGCACCATCCTGGAGGCCCGGCACCTCGTCCTGCTCGCCACGGGCGAGGCCAAGGCGGAGGCCGTCGCCCTCGCCGTCGAGGGCCCGCTGGCGGCGGTCGTCCCCGCCTCCGCGCTCCAGCTGCACCCGCACGCCACCGTCGTCGTCGACGAGGCCGCCGCGTCCAAGCTGAAGCTGGCCGACTACTTCCGGGCCACCTACGCCGCCAAGCCGGCCTGGCAGGGTCTGTGACCCCGGCGGTTCACGCGCCGGGCGCCGGGGCGGGCGGCGCGAGCAGCGTGCCGCGCGCCCCGGCGTGCACGGTCCGCGCCGCGACCAGCACCCACGCCGCCACCAGGCCCGCGTAGAGGACCAGCGCCGCCCCCTGGAAGGCCGCCGAGTGCAGCCGCAGCGCCAGCGCGCTCGTACCCGTCACGCACGTGCCCAGCGGGAAGGTGAAGCTCCACCAGGTCAGGGTGAACGGCAGGCTGCGCCGCGCGGTGCGCAGGGTGAGCGCCGCCGCCAAGGCCAGCCACATCATCGCGAAGCCCCAGACGGGCACGCCGTAGAGGTAGCCGAACACCTCGGCCCCGGTGGCATACGGACGGGGCAGGGCGGCGGGCGCCACGCCCCCCAGGAGGTTGGCCGCCGTGACGGACTGGCCCAGCGGGCCCAGCACGATCCACAGGGTCGGCACCATGGCCGCCGGGCCCGTCTTGTGGCGCACCAGCCTGCCCCAGATCTGCGGGATGATCACCAGGCTCGCGAGCAGGCTCATCCCGAACATCGCGTAGCACGCCAGCAGCAGCGTCAGCCGCGCCTGCCCCGTCGGCAGGTGCGGGACGAGGGCGGCCCCGGTGGCCGCGGACACCATCGGCGGCACGACCGGCATCAGCCAGCCGCCGAACGCCGAGTCGTCGGCGACCCGGTGGTCGGTCATCGCCCGGTACGGGATCCACACCCAGGTCAGCAGGCCCAGCACCGTGCCCGCCGACCACAGCGCCCCGGCCACGGCCAGGGCCGCGTGCGGTCCGGTCCAGTCGGAGCCCAGCGCCAGGGTGCCCGCGCCGACGGTCAGCAGCGCCATCGCCGGGGCGCCCCAGAAGTGCGCCATCACCGGATGGCCGGCGTGCGCCAGCGCGCGGTCGCGGTGGCGGGTCCAGTGCACCGCCCAGGCGGCGGAGAGCACCACCAGCCAGCCGGCCGCCAGCGCCCACACGACCGTGGCGGCCGTCCGCAGCCCCGGTACGTGCGCGGGCAGCCCGGCCGCCGCCGTGGCGACGATGCCGGTGCCCATCACGGAGGCGTACCAGTTGGGGCCGAGGTCGCGGAAGAGCCGGGAGGGGTGGGCCGGCTCCCGCTGCGGCCCGGTGCGCGGATGGGCGCCGGGCCGGGAGGGGACTGCGAGCTTCGAGGGCATGTCCTCAGCCTCGCCCCAGCGGGTGCGAGGCCGGTAGGGACCACTTCCGGATGGGCTCATAGACTGGGCTTATGCCCCTGCCCGAGCGTGTGAGCGACCTGGCGGCGTACGACCTGCTGCTGTCGGTCGCGAGCCTCGGCAGCGTCGGCGCCGCCGCACGCGCCCACGGGGTCAGCCAGCCCGCCGCCAGCTCCCGCCTCCGGCACCTCGAACGCCGGCTCGGCCTGGACCTGCTGGAACGGTCCCCGCGCGGCTCGCGGCTCACCGAGCACGGCGCGCTCGTCGCCGACTGGGCGCGCACCGCCGTCGACGCCGCCGCCTCGCTGGACGCGGGGATCACCTCGCTGCGCGGCACCACCGAGTGCCGGCTGCGGGTGGCGGCCAGCATGACCGTGGCCGAGTACCTCCTGCCGCAGTGGCTGCTGGCCCTGCGGGCCGGCGCCCCGCGCACCACGGTCGCGCTCACCGCGGGCAACTCCGAGGACGTCGCCGCCGCCGTCCTGGCCGGCGAGGCCCACCTCGGCTTCGTCGAGGGCCCCGACGTCCCGCGCGGGCTGGTCGCCCGGCCGGTCGCCTACGACGAGCTGACCGTGGTCGTCGCCCCCTCCCACCCCTGGGCACGCCGTCGTTCCGGCGTCGGCGCCGCGGAACTCGCCGCCACCCCCCTGGTCAGCCGCGAACGGGGCTCCGGCACCCGCCGCCACCTCGAACACGCGCTGACCCGGGCGGCGGGGCTCACGCTCGCCGACCCGCTGCTCGAACTCCCCTCCACCACCGCCATCAAGACCGCCGTCGCCGACGGCCTCGCCCCGGCCGTCCTCAGCTCCCTCGCGCTCACCGCGGAACTCGCCGGCGGCAGCGTCGTCGCCGTCCCCGTGGCCGGACTCGACCTCACGCGGACGCTGCGCCTGGTGCGGGCCCACGGGCGGGAACTGACCGGGCCGGCCCGGGAACTGGCCGGGATCGCGCGCCAGGGCGCCGTCAGCGCCGGGCGGCCGGGGGCGGGAAGCGCAGGTTCCGCAGGTCGGGCGGGACCGGGGCGGACGGCCGGTACAGCGGAGGCACCTCCCCGTCCGCGGCCGCGGCCGGGGCGTCACTGAGCCGGAAGCGGTCGCGCACCCGCCCGTAGAAGTCGGTCGGCCCCAGCCGGACCAGCCGCAACCGGTGCCGCGCCTTGTACACCCCGACCCAGTCGCCGGGATCGAGGACGCCCCTCAACTGGCCGTCGATGCTGACCGCGACCCGGCCCGAACGCGTCAGCACACGCACCCCCACGACCTCGTCCGGGGCCGCCACCAGGGTGCGGTCGAAGGCCATGTGCGGCGCGACCGGCGTGAACACGATCGCGTCCATGTGCGGCGAGACCACCGGGCCCCCGGCGGCGAAGCTGTACGCGGTGGAACCCGTCGGCGTGGCCGCCACGACCGCGTCCGCGGAGTAGGACGCGAACAACCGGCCCGCCAGGTACACCGCGAGGCTGGCCTGCCGGTCCCGGGCGAGCTTCTCGAAGACCACGTCGTTGACGGCGTTGACGGCCATCGGCACGCCCCAGCCCACGTCGTCGGGGTCGCTGGAGCGCACCCGCGGCGGCGGCAGCGCCGGCCCGCGCCCGTACCGCAGCAACGACTCGATGCCCTCCGGGATCTCCAGCGGTCGCGACGCCCGCAGCGTGAGCGTCATGCGGTCCTCGACGGACGCCCGGCCCTCGTGCACGCAGTCCAGCGCGTGCTCCACGTCACCGGAGCACACCTCGGTCAGGAAGCCGACGCGCCCCAGGTCCACGCCCAGCACGGCCGCCCCGCACGCCGCGGCGACCCGGGCGCCGCGCAGGAAGGTCCCGTCGCCGCCCAGGGTCACGACCAGGTCCGGGTAACCGGCGGCGGCCGCCTCCTCCTCACCGCTGTGCCGGGGCTCGTCCCTGCGCCAGACGTCGATCTCCACCGCGGGGACCCCGTGGCGCGCGGCCCAGTCGTGCACCGTCGCGGCGGCCTCGCTCGCGTCCTCGCGCGCCCCGTGCACGACCATCCCGATCCGGCCCACTGGCATCACTGCCTCCCCGGCGGCGTCCGTTCCGGCGTCATGACCCCATCGTCCGCCTCCCCGGTGCGCGCGTCGCGTCGGGACGCCGCGTCCTCGCCGCCGTGCGGTGGCACGCGGGGCGGAGTACCGTTCGGCTGTTCCACAGGTGCAGGGAGGACGAACGTGGAGACCAAGCCCGCGCCGGGTGTCCTCGCCCAAGTGGCGGACCTGATCGGCCGTACGCCCGTCGGACAGCGCGGAGCGCTGTGGCGGCTGGGCGCGGACGGCCGCCAGCTCGACGCCAACGTCATCCGCCTTCCGGCGGGCACCGAGGTCCGGCCGCACGTCGAGGCCGACCTGGACGTCCTGCTGTACGTCGTCGACGGTGGCGGACACCTCTCGGGCGACGACGGCGGACGCCAGACGACCCTGGCAGCCGGGGCCCTCGCCTGGCTGCCGCGCGGCACGTGCCGCGCGCTGTCCGCCGGCGCGACGGGGCTGACCTACCTCACGGTCCACGCCCGCCGGCCCGGCCTGACCATCGCTGCCCCCGCCCCGGCGCCGGAAGCGGGCGACGCGGCGTGCCTGCTGCACCGCGTGTGCCCGGACTGCGGCCGGCTGTCCGGCGAGAGCGACGCCCTGTTCTGCTCCCGCTGCGGCACCGGACTCCCGCCCCGCTGAGCCGGTCCCCCTCATGCGGCGGCCCCGGTGGGGCAGCGGACCCGGTCCCGTGCGGCGGGACGGCGCCCCCGGCCGAGCGGCCCGGCGTCCCGTCGCCGTGTTGCTCGTCTCAGGTCCACGGGCCCTGACCGCGGCCGTTGCCGCACTCGGGCCGGCCGCCCCTGAAGGGGAGGGCGTCGGGCGCACGGGCGCGAGGCCCACGTGCCGCACACGCTCAGAAGTTCCCCTGCAGGGGCTGCTCGGCCCAGATCGTCTTGCCCTCGCGCGTGTAGCGGGTGCCCCAGCGCTCGCTGAGCTGGGCCACCAGGAAGAGCCCGCGCCCGCCCTCGTCGGTCGTGCGCGCCCGGCGCAGGTGCGGGGAGGTGCTGCTGGTGTCGGACACCTCGCAGATGAGGTGGCTGTCGCGGATCAGCCGTAGCGTGATGGGCCCGCCCGAGTAGCGGTACGCGTTGGTGACCAGCTCGCTGACGATCAGTTCGGTCACGAAGGCCGCCTGCTCCAGCCCCCACTCCGCGAGCCGGGACTCCACGAGCGAACGGGCCCGCCCGGCGGCGGTGGCGTCCGGCGGGAGGTCCCACGTGGCGACCTGCTCGGGCGCCAGGACGCGGGTCCGGGCGACGAGGAGGGCGACGTCGTCGGCCGCCTCGGTGGACCGGCGCCCCTTGAGCAGGGTGTCCTCGACCGCGCCGCAGGTCTCCTCCAGCGAGCCGGACGGCGCCGTGAGCGCCCCGCAGAGCATCGCCAGGCTGTCGTCGACGTCGCGGCAGCGGGTGCAGAGCAGCCCGTCGGTGTACAGCGCGAGGGTGCTGCCCTCGGCGAGTTCGATCTCCGCGGTCTCGAAGGGGAGGCCGCCGAGGCCCAGCGGCGGCCCCGGCGGGATGTTGACCAGGCTGGCCCGGCCCTCCGGGGTGACGACCACAGGGGGCGGATGGCCGGCCCGGGCCAGCGAGCAGCGCCGGGAGACCGGGTCGTAGACGGCGTAGACGCAGGTCGCGCCGACGACCGGCGGGGCGTCCTCGTCGCAGTCGCCCTGCTCCGAGGCCAGCCGGTCGACGAGATCGTCGAGGTGCGACAGCACCTCGTCCGGGGTGGGGTCCAGGTGGGCCAGGGTGTGGACGGCGGTGCGCAGCCGGCCCATGGTCGCGGCCGCGTGCAGCCCGCGGCCGACGACGTCGCCCACCACCAGCGCGATGCGCAGCCCGGAGAGCGGGATGACGTCGAACCAGTCGCCGCCGACCCCGGTGGCGGTGTTGGCGGGCAGGTAGCGGTGTGCCACCTCGGCGGCGGGGTGCCGGGGCACGTCCCCGGGGAGCAGGCTGTGCTGCAGGGTGAGGGCCGCCTGGTGCTGCTGGGTGTAGCGGCGGGCGTTGTCGATGCTCAGGGCGGCGCGGGCGGCGAACTCCTCGGCGAGGGTGAGGTCGTCGGCCTCGAAGGGCTCGCGGCCGCGGGTCCGCCACAGGCTGATCAGGCCGAGGACGAGGCCGCGGGCGAGCAGCGGGACCACCATCAGGGAGTGCGCGCCGACCTCGCGGGCCGCCCGGGCCCGCGCGGGGTCCTCGTCGAGCCAGGCCATGGCCCGGTCCATGTCGGACTCGAAGACCGGACGGCCCTCGGCCAGTGACCGCGCCTGCGTGGAGCCCCGGGGGATGACGATGATCCGGCCCACCGGGTACATGAGCCTCTCGGTGTCCGGGAACACCGACTGGACCGCCGCGCGGCAGACCACGGGGAAGGCGTCCTGGGCGGGCTCGTCCCCCTGGGGCACGGCCTCCAGCAGGTCGACGGAGGCGCTGTCGGCGAGCCCCGGCACGGCCACCTCGGCCAGTTCGCGGGCGGTGCGGCCGACGTCCAGCGTGGTGCCGATGCGGGCCCCGGCCTCGCTGAGCAGCGCCAGTCTGCGGCGGGCCCGGTGGCGTTCGGTCACGTCCTCGACGGTCTGGGTCACCCCGAGCACGTGCCCGCCCGCGTCCTGCATCCGGAACGCCGAGACGGCCACGTACAGTTCGCGCTGCGGGTCCCGGCGCAGCCGGCAGGGCTGCTCGGAGAAGATCGAGGACCGGCCCGTCGCGAGCACCTGCCGCAGCTGCTCGTCCACGGCCTCGGCGTCCGGACCGTAGAGGAAGTCGGCCGTGCGCAGGCCCTGGTGACGCTCCGGCGGGACGCCGCTGAACTTGGTGATCGCCCGGTTCACGCGCAGGAAGGTCAGGTCGGGCGCGAAGACCGCGAGCCCGATGGGGGAGCGGCGGAACAGCCCGTCCAGCACCCACCGGTCGGTCTCCCACTGCACGACCTCGGCGGCCGGTGCCGCGACCACGTACCACTCGCGGCGGTCGTCCTCCCGCGCGACGGGGCGCACCCGGCAGCCGACCTCCACCCGGCGCCCGTCACGGTGCAGCACGGGCACGATCCCGAACCAGCCGCCCTCGCGGACGCACGCCGCGGTGACGCCGAGGACCAGGTCGAGGTCGGCGGGGTGCACGAGGAGTTCGGGTGCCGGGCGGCCCAGCACCTCCCCGGCCCGGTGGCCGAGCAGCGTCTCGGCGCGCGCGCTCCAGCCCACCACGGAAGCGTCGTCGTCCAGTACCACCGAGGCCGCGCCGTGCACCGAGAACGGGTCCTCCGGTGACTCGCTGAACGTCTTGGCCGGGTTGTCCATCGCTACCACCGTCGCACGTGCCGGAGCGCCGGGCGAGCCGCGTCAACTCCTGTGGTTCCCCGCCGTGGCTCGGGACGGGCGCCCCTACGGGCACAGCTCCAGTATCGGCCCGTCCGGCCGGTGGCGCCTGGCCCGGCGGGCCACGTCGCGCACTCACCGCGGGGGCTCATGGCCGGTGGCGGTGGCGGTGGCGGTGGTGGTGGTGGCGGTGGTGGCGGTGGTGGCGGTGGTCGCGCGGAGCGGCCGGGCCAGCAGGATCGCGACGTCGTCCTGTGCGCCGTCGGGCAGCAGCCGGGCGAGGACGCGGTCGCAGATCCGGGAGAGCGGCGGGCCGGGATCGCGCAGGGCACGGGCGAGTTGACGCATGCCCTGGTCGAGGTTGCGGTCGCGGGCCTCGATCAGGCCGTCGGTGTACAGCACCAGCACCGCGTCCGGCGGCAGCCGTATCCGCTCGGTCTGGAAGTCCCTGCGGCCCACGCCCAGCGGCGTACCGCTCGGGCCGTCGAGGAAGGCCACCTCGCCCCCCGGCCCGGTCACCGCGGGCGGCGGGTGGCCGGCGCGGGCGACCAGGCAGCTGCCGTCGGCCGGGTCGTGGACGGCGTAGACGCAGGTGGCCATCTCGTTCTCGCCGACGTCGGCGACGGCCGCGTCCAGCGAGCGGAGCAGCTCGGCCGGGGGGATGTCGTGCCGGGCCAGGGTGCGCACCGTGGTCCGCAGCTGCCCCATGACGGCCGCCGCGTGCACCCCGTGGCCCATGACGTCCCCGATGACCAGGGCCGTCCTGTCGCCGGGCAGCGCGATGACGTCGAACCAGTCGCCGCCCACCTCCTGGTCGCTGGCGGGCAGGTACCGGCCGGCCAGCTCCAGCCCGGGCACCTCGGGCAGCGCGGTGTTGGCGAGGCTGCGCTGCAGGGTGAGGGCGGCGCGGCGCTGGGCGGAGTACATCCGTGCGTTGTCGATGCCGAGCGCCGCGCGGGCGGCGAGTTCGTCGATGAGCAGGTTGTCCTGGTCGTCGAAGGGCTCGCGCCTGCGGGAGCGGGTCACCATGACGATGCCCAGCACCGTGCCGCGGGCGACCAGCGGGACCATGCGGGCGGAGCCCAGGGTCCGCAGGTAGCCCCTCAGCCGCTCGTGCTCCGGGCCGGGCACCAGCCGGGGTATGTCGGCCCTGGTGAGCCTCAACGGCCGGCCCTCCACCATGACCTGCTCGTACGCCGAGGCGCGGGGCACCTGGTGCGTCATGCCGACGGCCAGGTCCTCGGCCGGGGCCGCGGGGTCGGCGAAGGACACCGCGAGGCGGCGCACCATCCCGTGGGCGGAGGCGGTGGCCTCGTCCGGGTCGAGGACCTCCTCCAGCAGGTGCACGTCGGCGGAGTCGGCCACCCGGGGCACGAGCACCTGCACCACCTCCTCGGCGGTCTGCCGCAGGTCGAGCGTGGTCCCGATGCGCGTGCCGGCCTCGGCGAGCAGCGCGAGGCGCTGCCGTCCGCGGGTCGCCTGGAGCTGTGCCCGCTCCTCGCGGGTGATGTCGATCAGGGAGGCGATCACGCCCAGCCGGCGGCCGCCGCCGCCGAGCAACGGCGAGAAGGAGCACGACCAGACCCGCTCGGCGACGTGGTCGGCGCCCGTCCGTCCCAGGCCCCGGAAGTCCACCACGGGCTCGCCGCGGGCCAGGACCTGCCGCATCACGGTCTCCAGCGCCATGGTGTTCAGTCCCGGCACGACCTCGCTCACGCGCCGGCCGATGTGCTGCGCCGCAGGCACCCCGTTCATGCGGGCCAGCGCCTCGTTGACCCGTACGTAGCGCAGGTCGGGGCCCAGCATCGCAAGACCGATCGGGGACTGGGTGAACAGCCCCTCCAGCGCCGCCAGCGAGTCCCGCATGCGCAGCACCGCCGAGGTCTCGGCGGCGATGCCCATCAGCCCGGTGCGGCCCTGCGGGTCGGCGGTCGGGCAGATCCACATCTCCATGGTCACCAGGTGGCCGTCGCGGTGGCGCACCGGCAGCGTGCCCACGACGGCCTCGCCCGACAGCACCCTGCGCGTCAGCTCGTCCGCCAGCTCCCAGTTCGCCACGGGGACCAGCAGGGGCGTGGCGCTGCGGCCGAGCACCTCCTCCGCGGTGTGCCCGAAGAGCTCCTGCGCCGCCAGCGACCACTGGGAGATGCGGCCCTCGGAGTCGATCCGCCACATCGCGATCGGCAGCAGGTCGCGGAACACACCCGCCTGCCCGACGGCCACCTGGGGCTGACCGACGTCCTTCGCCGACTGCTGCATGTCCACCGCGACGACCCATCCCCGGGAACGAGGGGCGTTCTCATCCGGCCGGTCGCGGGCGGCCCGACCCGCCGGACCCGACCTGCCGATGTCGCTCATTGTGAGGCAATTCCGACAGAACAGCCTATTCGGAGATCCCGGGCGCCGCCCGGGCGGGCGGGCGCGGGCGCCGTGTCCGGCCGATGTGGGTTAGCGTCGAAGATATGAGGACCGTCCGGCGGATCCTCCGCCTCCTGCCCGTACTCGCCGTGATCTGCGGTGTGCTGGGACTCGTCCTCGCGACGGGCGCCGGGGCGCGGGCCGCGGGAGGCCTCGACACGGCGGCCGCGGCCCTCCGCCAGGGCCCGGTCTACGTCGACCCCCGGGCACGGGACGCACTGTCGCCGGCCGAGGCGGACACCCTCGCCGGGCGCATCGAGAAGGCGGACCGCCCGGTCTTCGTCGCCGTGCTCCCGGACACCGCGGAGTTCCCCGCCACCACGCTCCTGCAGGACCTGCGGACCAAGGTCGGCATCACCGGCCTGTACGTCGTCGCCCTCGGTGACCGCCTCGACGCCGGCGCGGACCCCGCCGTGATGCCGCACAACGCCGTCGAGAACCTGGCCGGCGCCGTGCGCCGCTCCGATCCCGGCGACCCCGCGGCGATGGTCACCGGCTTCGTCGACCAGGCGCTGCCGCAGGCGGGCGGGCACGCCCCGGCCTCGTGGGGCGGCGGATCCGCGGGCGGCGGCACCGGGGTGCTGGTCGCGCTCGGGCTCCTGGTCCTCGTCGTGGGCGGCGGGGCCGTCCTGATGTCACGGCGCGCCAAGCGGCGCCGCGAGGAGCAGGACCGGCGCCGCCTCGACGAGCTGCGCCCGGTGGTGGACGAGGACGTCACCGCCTTCGGCGAGGAGCTGAGCCGGATCGGCTTCGACCCGGGCGGCGCGACGGCTGACGACGCCATGCGCGAGGACTACACGCACGCCCTGGACGCCTACGACACCGCGAAGGCCGCCATGGACCGGGCGCGGTCGCCCGACGACGTCCGGCCGGTCAGCCAGGCCCTGGAGGAGGGGCGCTTCGCGCTCGCGACCCTGGAGGCGCGCATCGGGGGCAGGCCGCTGCCCGAGCGCCGCCCGCCCTGCTTCTTCGACCCCCGGCACGGTCCCTCCGTCGAGGACGTGCCGTGGGCGCCCGGGGGCGGCGGCGCCGAGCGGGCCGTACCGGTGTGCGCGGCCGACGCCGCCCGGCTCGCGGACGGCCTGGAGCCCATGGCCCGCCAGGTCGGCACGCCCCGCGGCCCCCGCCCGTACTGGGAGGCGGGCCCGGCCTACGCGCCTTGGGCGCAGGGCTACTTCGGCGGCGGGATGCTGCCCGGGATCCTCGTCGGGACGCTGCTGGGGGGTTCCCTCGGCGGCGGATGGGGTGGGGGGTTCGACGGGGGCGGGGTGGATCAGGCCGGCGGCGACTACTCGGGTGCGGACTTCGACCCCGGGGACTTCGGGGGCGGGTTCGGGGACGGCTTCGGAGGCGGCTTCGGGGACGGTTGAGTGTCCCGGTGGGTTGTTGGGTGCGGCGCCGCTGTGGTTGATGTTGTGGTTCCTCCCCCACCCGCCCTCCCGATTGCCCGGCGCGATTGATGCGGGCCTTGCACCTCGTTGTCGGGTCGGCGGCGCGCCGGTGCACTCCCCCAACCTTCGGCCGGGGGGACCCCCAGAACGCTCGCGGTTTACGTCTACATCATTCGGCACCGCGTCCGCCGCTCGTCTCCCCCAGCCTTCGGCCGGGGGGACCCCCATGGGCGCACCCCGACACACCCCCTCCCGTCGTATGGGCGCACAGCGGCCGGTGGGGGTCAGAAGGCAGCCCGGGGGCACCGCACCTGTCCGACGCACCCCCAACTGGACACCCTGCGCCCGAACGAAGGGGAAGCCTCCCCCAGCCTTCGGCCGGGGGTGCCCCCGCCTCCCTCACCCCCTCCGTCTCGACAGTGACCGCCGTCTCGCGCCCTGCGGGCGCAAAGATGCTGGCTGCGGATGGGAGGGCGGGGGCGCTCGTCTTCGGCGGTGTGCGGGTGGGTGGGCGGCCAGTTCCGGCGCCGGAGCGGGGTGGGTTGTTCGTCTGGCTCGGGTCTCGTTGCCGTCCGCGGGTATAGATGGCCGGTGACCACGCCCACTGTTGGTGGGTGGCGCGCCCGCCGTAACCGGCGTCTGCGGGTGCTTCCCCGATCCGACATCGGGCTCTCTTCCGACGGCTATGACGCTGAAAGCGGGCCCGATCTCACGCCGTCCGCCCGACCGCACCCCGAAGCACCCGCAGTCGCGGCGGCCGGTGGGTGGTCAGAAGGCAGTCCGGGGGTACCGCACGTGTTCGATGCACCCCTCACCGGCTGTCATTGCCCACGCGAGAACGGCGCCCGTGCAACGGGAGGGACGGCGCCCGACGCAGACGTGGGCGGCAACCCCGTACTGTCTACGTTCCCCCACCGGCCGTAATGCGGCCACACCGGCCGGAGGGGAGAGGAGCGGTGGGATTCGGTGCCGATTATACGGGCTTGAACCGCGGGGCCGTGGGGGTCAGTGAGCGGTTCGGGGCGTTTCGGACTGCCTCCATACCCCCCACAGGCGGTTGTGCGCCCATACGACGGGAGGGGGTGTGGCGGGGAGCGCCCGGAAACGACGAGCGGCGGACGCGGTGCCCAAGGATGTGGACGTAAACCGCGAGCGTTCTGGGGGTCCCCCCGGCCGAAGGCTGGGGGAGTGCGCCGGCGCGGCGCCGACCCCACAACGAGGTGCGCAGGCCCGCACCAATCGCGCCGGGCAATCGGGCGGGAGGGTGGGAAGCAGCCCGCCGCAGGCGCAAACGACCCGCACCCGGCACAACGGACCGCACCGAACGATCGGGCAGCCAGCGCAGCCAGCGCAGCCGACGCGCAAACGACCCGCACCCGGCGCACCGAACCGCCGGGCAGCCAGCGCAGCCGACGCAGCCGACGAGCAAACGACCCGCGCACGAACACAGGCCGCAACCACAACCCCGGGTGGCGAAGGGCACCGCTACGCCGAGAGGGCGTCCCCGCCCTCCGGCGCGTCGACGCACGCGAAGGCGAGCTCGTCCAGGGAGATGCCCAGCGCCGCGGCGAGCGCGGCCACGGTGAAGAAGGCCGGCGTGGGGGCGCGGCCTGTCTCGATCTTGCGCAGGGTCTCGGCGGAGACGCCCGCCGCCGCGGCGACCTCGACCATGCTGCGGTCGCCGCGGGCCTGCCGCAGCAGTGCCCCGAAGCGTTCGCCGCGTTGCCGTTCCCAGGGGGTCAGGGGAGTTCGCACCATGTCCGTGATACTAATACCGGTATAAGAATTGGGTGCCCTTGAGGACGGAAAAGGAGTGACGGACATGGTGGAGATCAAGACCGACGCCGCGCTGGCGGCCATGCGGGAGGCCGGGCGCGTCGTGGCGCGTGCGCTCGCCGCCGCCAGGGAGGCGGCCCGGGTCGGGGTGTCGCTGCGGGAACTGGACGAGGCGGCGCGCGCCGTCCTGGACGGGGCGGGCGCGCGGTCGCCCTTCCTCGGCTACCGGCCGTCGTTCGCGCCGACGCCGTTCCCCGCGGTGATCTGCACCTCGGTCAACGACGCCGTCGTGCACGGCATCCCCACCGCCTACCGGCTGCGGGACGGCGACCTGGTGAGTGTCGACTGCGGCGCCGAACTGGAGGGCTGGACCGGCGACGCCGCGATCAGCTTCACCGTCGGCACGCCACGGCCCGCCGACGTGCGCCTCATCGAGGCCACGCGGCGGGCCCTCGACGCCGGGATCGCCGCGGCCACCGTCGGCAACCGCGTCGGCGACATCTCGCACGCCATCGGCACCGTCGCCCGCGAGGCCCGCTGCGGCATGCCCGGGGACTTCGGCGGCCACGGTATCGGCCGCCGGATGCACGAGGACCCCCACGTTCCCAACCAGGGCCGCCCCGGGCGTGGTTACCCGCTGCGGCACGGGCTGGCCCTCGCCATCGAGCCGATGCTGATGGCCGGGGGACGCGGCGGCTACCGCACCGCCCCCGACGGCTGGACGCTGCACACCGAGGACGGCAGCCGCGCCGCCCACTTCGAGCACACCGTCGCCATCACGGACGAGGGCCCGCGCATCCTCACCGCGCCGTGACCTGGCCCTCGAGCGCGGAGCGCAGCCAGGTGTGGGCGGCACCCGGGGTCGGGTGCGCCGGGCCCCTGAGTTCGCCCACGAGTTGCCAGTAGCGGTCGATGCGGGGTTCCGCGGCTAGCATGCCGCTCAGCCGGCGGCGGAAGCCCGGGGTGTCGCGCTGCCCGAACGACCGCGCGTGGGCGGTGACGAAGCAGTCGAGCGCCTCGCCCGCGCCGGGGTCGCGGCCGGCCAGCAGGTGCGGCGCGGCCAGCTCGTAGGACTCGTGAAGTCCCTCGTACAGGGCGGCGGGACGGGGGCCCGTGTCGGGCCGGTGCGGCGCGAGCCGGTGGACGGCGCCGGGCGGGCAGGAGGCCGAGGTGAAGGCGTGCAGCCGGGCGAAGGCCAGGACCTGGGCCGGGGCGGGATCGTCCGGCGGCTGCGGCACGGCGAGGTCGACGACCCGGGCCAGCACGGGGGCCGGCAGCCGGGCGGGCTGCAGCCAGCGGCGCCAGAAGCGGGCCATCGGGTCCGTGCTCGGCGGTACGGGGACGGCGCCGACGAGCTCCAGGCGCTCGGCGCGCTCCTCGGCGGTGCAGTCCCGCAGCAGCCGCAGGGCGGCCTCCCGCCAGCGCAGGGCGGCCAGTTGGGAGCCCAGCGCCCTCAGGTGACCCGCGACGGCGTCCTCCAGGGCGTCCTCCCGCTCCAGGGCCCGCGCCACCTCCGGCAGCGGCAGGTCCAGGGCGCGCAGGGAGCGGATCTGCCGGAGGCGGGCGAGTGCCTCTGGCGCGTACCGGCGGTGGCCGCCGGCGCTGCGGGCGGCCTCGGGCAGCAGCCCGCGGTCCGAGTAGAAACGGACGGTCTTGACGGAGACACCGGCCCGCGCGGCGAGCTCCCCGATGCTCAACGTGCTGTCGGACTCCACCGCTTGAACCTCCCTCAGGGGGAGTTCCTACCGTACCGGCGAGCGCGGGCGGCCGGACGGCCGCTTCGCGGACCACCGCGTGCGGGAGGCACACATGACCGTGTTCGTACTCGTTCCCGAGGCCCACACGGGCGGCTGGGTGTGGGAGGACGTCGCCGGCCGGCTGCGGGAGTCGGGCGCGGCCGCCCTACCGGTGGCCCTCACCGGCATGGCGGGCTCCGGCCGCCCGGCCGGGCCCGGCACCGACCTGGAGACCCACGTCGAGGACGTCCTGCGGGCCGTCGACGCCGCCGGGTCCCCGGACGCGGCGGACGTCGTGCTCGTCGGCCACGGCTACGGCATCCACCCGGTGGTCGCCGCCGCCGACCGCAGGCCCGGGCGGGTCGCCCGCGTCGTCCACCTGGACGCGGGCCTGCCCCGGGACGGAGACCCGCCGCTGCGGCTGCTGCCCGACCGGGAACTGGGCGCCCGCCTCTCGGCCCAGGCCGAGGGTGACGACGCGTGGCGCGTGGCCCCGCCGGCGCCCGGGGGATGGGAGCGCTGGGGCAGTACGGCGGGCGTGCCGGCCGCCGCGCTCGCCCGGCTCGCCGCCGACGCCGCGCCCCAGCCCGCCGGGACCCTGACCCGGCCGCTGCGTCTGTCGGGGGCCGCCGCCACCCTGCCGACGACCGGCGTCCTGTGCACCGGCAACGGCTCCAGCATCGCGACGGTGGAGGCGCTGGTGGGTCTCGGGCACCCGGAGCTGCAGGCGCTCACCGACCCCCGCGTCACCCTCTTCGAACTCGCCACCGGCCACTGGCCGATGCTCTCCCTCCCCGGCGAACTCACCGACGTCCTGCTGAGGTCGGCCGCCGGGGAGGGCCACCGGATCCGCGCGACGGGTGAACCGCCCGCGCATCTGCGGCCGTTCCTCCTCGACGTGCCCGAACGGCCCCGCGAGCGCCGCGAGCGCACCGACCTGTACCTCCCGGACCGCGCCGACGACGAAGGGCCCCGCCCGGCCGTGGTGTTCGTGCACGGCGGCCCGGTGCCGCCCGGTGCCCGTCCGACTCCGCGCGACTGGCCGGCCTTCGTCGGCTACGGCCGCCTCGCGGCGGCCCACGGGGCGGTCGGCGTGACCGTCGACCACCGGCTGCACGACCTGGGCGACTTCCCGCGGGCCGCCGAGGACCTCGCCGGAGCGGTCGAGCTCGTCCGCGCCGATCCCCGGGTCGACGCCGGCCGCGTCGCGCTGTGGTTCTTCTCCGCGGGCGGGCTGCTGTCCACGGACTGGCTGGCGGCGCCGCCGCCGTGGCTGCGCTGCGTGGCGGCCACCTATCCCGTCCTCGCGCCGCTGCCCAACTGGGGCCTGGCCGCTTCCCGTTTCCGGCCCGCGGCCGCCGTGCACGGCGGCGCGCCGCCGTTCGTCCTGACCCGGGTGGGACGGGAGCGTACGGAGATCGCGGCGACCGTCGAGGAGTTCCTGTCCGCCGCCAAGGACGCCGGGACGGACGTGGAGGTCCTCGACCTCCCCGATGGCACCCACGGCTTCGAGACGACCGACCACGGCGGGCAGGCGCGCAGCGCCGTGGAACGGGCGATGCGCGCCGTCCTCCGGCACCTGCGGGGCTGAGCCTCAGACCGCCGCGGGCAGCCGGTACGGGGGTACGGCCAGCACCGGGCAGGCCGCGTGCGCCACGCAGTAGCGGGCGACCGAAGTGCGCAGCGCACGCGGCAGCAGGCCGCGCGACCCCGTGCCGACAACCAGCAGGTCATCGCCGCGGGCGGCCGCCTCGACCAGCACGTGCCCGGCGGGCCCGCGCCCGGTCCCGGCACGGAAGTCCGGCAGGCCGGGCGCGGCGCCGGCGCCGAAGGCCTCCTCGAGAGCGGCGCGCAGCCGCTGCCGCGCCTCCTGCTCCCAGTCGAAGGGCCGCGGCGGGAGCGGCACCCGGCGGTAGCCGAACTCCTCGGGGGGCGGCTCCCACGCCAGGACCGCCAGCAGGCCCGCGGAGCGGGACCGGGCTTCCGCGACCGCCCGGTGCAGCGCGGCCAGACTGCCGGGGGAACCGCTCAGGCCGACGACGACCCGCCGGCCCGCGCCCGGTGCGCCCCGAAACGGCGACTCGATCACGGACAACCTCATCTCTCGGCCTACGACCAACGGCGGCGCGCCCCGGCGCGGCCGGTCAGCGCATCCCGGACGCGTCGAGCACCGCGCGCGCCGCGGTGCCGTCGATCCGCGCGCCGAGCCGCCCCAGCACCTCGGCCCCCTCGCGGAGCGTGCCGGCCGTGAGGGAGCGCCGCGCGTCCCCCTCCAGCCGGTGCCACAGCAGCGGATTGGCCTCCAGGACGCGGGGATCGAGCTCCAGCCACCGGCCGTGCGCGTCCCACAGGAGCAGGCGCCGTGACACGCCGGGGGACTGGCGGACGACGGTCAGCGCGTCGGTGCGCACCCTCCGCTCCCGCAGCGGGCCGCGCACCGCAAGCCACCCGTCGCCCGCGGTCACCCGGTCCGGGTGCAGCAGGACGAGCACGATCACGGCGAGGACCAGCCACAGCGCCGCACGCCGCCCGGTCAGCGTGCCCGCGTGCCCGCTGCCGCGTCGAGCGGCACCGCCAGGCACAGGAAGGCGAGCGCGCAGCCCAGCGCGCGCCGCAGGTCGGTACGCCAGTGGCGGTCACCGGTCGTGTCCTGCCGCGCGGGCCGCGGAGCCGTTCGCCGTTCCATGGGGCCGACCGTAGGCAGGACGGAGCCCGCCGGGCGCGGCCCTGACGGGCCCTTGACGAGGGCCGGCGCGGTCTTTGCGCGCCCCTGACGTGCGGGGGCCCGGCTGCCGGCCGCCCCCCCCCGCCCCGTCGCTCAGCCGACGTGGACGCGCGGCCTGCGGTTGCGGTCGGGCTCCGCCTCGCGCAGCACCTCGCGGGTGACCGGGGCGACCTCGCCCTGCCCGAAGAGGAAGAACCGCAGGAAGTTGGCGAACGGGGTGCCCTCGGTCCACTCGAAGTAGATGTGCGGACGCTGCCCGGTGGTGTCGCGGACGTGCAGCAGGAACGCCGCCAGCGCGTTCGGGATGGACGAGCTCTCCAGGGTCAGGACGCGGTAGCGGTCGTGGAGGACCTCGCCGCGGACCACCAGGCCCGCCTCGAACTCCGAGGGGTCGGCGACGGTCACCTCGACGAAGACGAAGTCCTCCTCCGCCGGCAGGTCGTTGTCGGACCGGATCTGCTTGATCTTGTCCCGGTACTCGGCGGCGTCCCGCCGGTCGGGCTCGTTGGCGATGAAGCGGATCGTGCGGTGGGAGATGTCCCGTACGAAGCGCTCGGCCATGTCGTCCATGCCGATGCCGGTGATGCGCAGTTCGAAGGCGCGGGCGAGCCGGGACAGGAACGAGATCAGCATGATGCCGACGATGAAGCAGGCACCGATCTTCACGCCGTCCGGGCGCTCGAAGACGTTGACGACCGTGGTGTAGAGGAAGACGGCCGAGATCACCCCGAAGCCGATCGTCCAGTTGCGCTGCCCCGCCTTGCGGGCGGCTATGGTCACCGCGATCGCCGCGGAGGAGATGAGCACCAGCACACCGGTCGCGTAGGCGCCGCCCTGGGCGTCGACGTCGGCGTCGAAGATCCAGGTCACCAGGAACGCGACGAGGGTGAAGACCAGCACCATCGGCCGTACCGCGCGCGCCCAGTGCGGCGCCATGCCGTAGCGCGGCAGGTAGCGCGGCATGAGGTTGAGGAGCCCGGCCATCGCCGAGGCCCCGGCGAACCACAGGATGCAGATCGTCGACACGTCGTAGACGGTGCCGAAGGCGTTGCCCAGGTACTCGTGCGCGAGGTAGGCCAGCGCGCGGCCGTTGGCCCGGCCGTCCGCCTCGAACTCGGCGGCGGGGATCAGCAGCGTCGTGATGAAGCTGGTCGCGATGAGGAAGCAGCTCATGATCACGGCGGCCGTGGTCAGCAGCTTCTTCGTGTCGCGGATGCGTCCGGCGGGACGCTCCTCGGTGTCGGACGGGTCGCCCTTGACGTGCGGCATCACCGCCACACCGGTCTCGAAGCCGGACAGGCCCAGCGCGAGCTTCGGGAACACCAGCAGCGCCACCCCGACCATCACCAGGACGTTGCCGTGCTCGGTGGTCAACGCGTGCGACCAGTCGGTGACCACGTGCCCGGCGGTCGCCACGTGCCACAGGCCGACGACCACGACGACCACGTTCAGCGCCAGGTAGATGCCGACGAGGGCGACCGCGACGCCGATCGCCTCCAGGAAGCCCTTCATGAAGACCGCGCCGAGCAGCGCGACCAGCAGCAGGGTGATGAGCATCTGCTTGTCGTGCAGCGAGCTCGCCAGGTGCGGGTTCTCCACCAGGTGCGTCGAGGCGTCGGCCGCCGACAGCGTGATGGTGATGAGGAAGTCCGTCGCCGCGAAGCCCAGCAGCGTCAGGACGAAGAGCTTGCCCTTCCAGAACGACAGCAGCCGCTCCAGCATGGCGATCGAGCCCTCGCCGCGCGGGCTCTCCTCGGCCACCCGGCGGTAGACCGGCAGTGCGCCGGCCAGCGTCACGACCACCAGCACGATGGTGGCCACCGGCGACAGCAGGCCGGCCGCCAGGGCCGCGATGCCGGGCTGGTAGCCGAGGGTGGAGAAGTAGTCGACACCCGTCAGGCACATGACCCGCCACCAGCGCTGGCCGTGGTCGTGCCGTTCGGGGACCGCCTGTCCGCCCTGCTGGTGCCGGGCCATGTCGGACAGGCCCTCGAGCATCCACGCGCGCAGGCGACCCGTAGGGACGGGGGAGGACATCCATGCTCCTGACGTACTGCGACTGGTTCCCGCCACCACGAGATGGCCTGGTCAGCGTACGCACCGGCCGGCGCCCGATCCCCCGTACGGCCGCGTCACGCCGTTAAGATTCCGTCAAGAGTCCCTGCCGTGTCGCTGACGTGTCCTTTACACCCCGCTCCGGTCAGGACGTGGGCACGAGGACGTCGTGGTGCGGCCCGCCCACGACGACCTTGAGCGCTCCGGTGTCGGCCGCCGACGCGAAGACGTCGTAGGCCTCCGCCATCTCGTGCAGTTCGAAGGTGTGCGTGACGAACGCCCCGGTGGGCAGTTTCCGGGCCTCCAGCAGGCGCAGCAGGGTGGGTGTGGAGTACGTGTCGACCAGGCCGGTGGTGATGGTGACGTTGCGGTCCCACAACTCCTCCAGGTGGAGCGTGACCGGCCGGCCGTGCACACCCGCGTTCGCGACCCGGCCGCCGGGACGGACCATCCGCGTGCACGTCCCGAAGGTCTCCGGGAGCCCCACCGCCTCGATCACCACGTCGGCGCCGAGCCCCGCGGTGAGGTCGTCGACCAGTTGCTCCGGTTGCTCGCCCGCAGTGACGACGGCGTCGGCGCCCAGGTTCTTCGCCGCCTGCAGGCGGGCCGCCGACACGTCGACGGCGATCACGGTGTGCGGGGAACACAACTGGGCCGTCGCGACGGCGGCCAGGCCGATCGGGCCGCAGCCGACCACGGCGACGGTGTCCCCGGGCCGTACCCGGCCGTTGAGGACGCCCACCTCGTAGGCGGTGGGGAAGACGTCCGAGAGCAGGACCGCGTCGAGCCCGGTCACGTTGTGCGGCAGCACGTGCAGCGAGGTGTCGGCGTACGGCACGCGCACGTACTCCGCCTGCGTGCCGTCGATGCGGTGCCCGAGCACCCAGCCGCCGCCGTCCAGGCACTGCCCGTAGGCCTGCTCGCGGCAGAACCGGCAGCGCCCGCACCCGGACACGCAAGCGACGAGCACCCGGTCGCCGGGCCGGACGGTGTCCACGTCCGCGCCGGTCTCGACGACCTCGCCCACGGCCTCGTGGCCGAGCACCGTACCGGGAGCGACGCCGGGCACGTCGCCCCCCAGGATGTGCAGGTCGGTGCCGCAGATCGCGGCGGTGTCGACGCGGACGATGGCGTCGCTCGTGTCCTGGAGGACCGGATCGGCCACCTCCTGCCAGGCGGCGCGTCCCGGACCCTGGAAGACCCATGCCTTCATGGCGTTCCGCTCCTTCGGGCTGTGCTGTCTCCCCCCTCCCAGCGTGGGCGCGGCCGGCGGCCCTCGCATCCGGCGCCGGGGGCGGCCGTCACACCCGGTTCTGCGTCAGGTCGAAGCGCACGTCGACGACGCCGTCCACCGACCGCACCAGGCGGTCCGCGACCGGCACCAGGGAGCGGTCGCCGAGCAGTCCGCTCAGGGTGACGACCCCTTCGTCGACGTCGACCTCCACCGAGCGCCACGCGTCGGGGAAGAGCCGGGCGACCACGTTCTCCCGGACGTCGCGCGCGATCTCCTCGTCGGACCGCAGGAAGACCTTCAGCAGGTCCCCGCGGCTGACCACGCCCTTGAGCATGCCGCGGGCGTCCACGACGGGCAGCCGCTTGACCTGGTGCCGCGCCATGGCGCGGGCCGCCTGGGCCAGGGAGGCGTCGCCGCGCACGGTGACCGCGGGCGCGGTCATCAACTGCTCGGCGGTGAGCGCGGCCGCCTTGCGGGACGCGGCGGACGCGGTGGACGCGGTGGACGGGCCGGACGCGGCGGACGCGGTGGACGTCACCGGGGGCGGCTCGTCCTCCCGGCGCTCCTCCTTGCGCAGCAGGTCGGCCTCGGAGACGACGCCCACGACGCGCGTGCCCTCCTCCACCACCGGCACCGCGCTGACGTGCCACTGCTCCAGGGCCCGCACGATCTCCTTGAACGAGGCGAGGCGGGTGACGGCGACGACCCTGCACGTCATCACGTCGCCCACCGTCGTCGGCTGCCGGACGGCGTTCATGGCGGCCTCCACGACCCGGGACGATCCCCCCTGCTTCCAGTCTCGGCCGGTGCGGCGGCGCGCGCACGGTCCGCCCGCTCCCGCTCAGCCCCCGAACGTGAGCGGCACCGTCTCCAGGACGACCCGGCGGCCGTCCTCGGCGGACAGGACGTACGCGGTGAGGGTGCCAGGCCCACCGGCCGCGCGGTAGGGCACGGTCACGTCGAAGGTGCCCCGGGTGCCGCTGCCGGAGGTGGCCGCCACCCGTACGTCGGCGACCGTGCGGCCGGAACGGTCGGAGAGCCGCAGCCGGAACTCCGCCTCGAAGGTGTCGGCGGTGCCGTGCACCCGCAGCGGCGCTGTGACGGTGTCGCCGAGGAGCGGCGACTCCACGAGGACGGCGGGGGAGAGGTCCTCGAAGTCGGCGCGGCCGAGGGGCCGCCCGCCGGCCGCCGGGCCGAGGGCGGCCGCCGGGCCCCCGTCCACGCGGAAGCGCACCTTCTCCACGCCGGCGAACCGCGTGGCGGTGAACACCACTTGGGCGAGCCGCGCCGCGACGGACGCGCCTCGGGGGCCGTCGTCGAAGCGGCCCGAGAGGTCGACGGTGGCGACGCGGTCGCGTACGGCCAGCGAACGCAGCACCGTCCCCGAGGGGACCGCCGTCGCGCGGTCCTGGCCGCGCTCGGCGCCGCTCGGCCCGGCGAGCAGGGCCCGCAGGGCCTCGGCCGCGGTCGCCGGGCCGTCGACGGTGCGCGGCGCGGCCGACAGCTTGCCGCCGTGGAGGAAGTAGACGGCCGTGCGGACCGCGCGGGGCGCCGCCGTGGTGGACGGGAGCGGGGACACCGAGGCGGACGCGGACGCGGTCGGGTCCGGCGACGTGCCGCCCGGCGCGGCGGATGCGGAGCCCGGCGGGCCGGAGCCGGCGGTCATGGAGGGAGACACGGAAGCCTCCTGGCCGGAGCCACCGCAGGCGGACAGCAGAGCGAGGGCCACCAGCGCGGCGGCGAGCGCCCGCGCGGGGCGTGAGGAAGCGAGCCGGGCACTGTCCATGTGAGTCCTCCCCTCCGGCCTGCGCCCAGCGTGCCCGCTCCCGCCCCCGGACGCCATCACCCGGGAGGGTCAGGACCGGCGGAAGAGCGCCGCCCAGAGGAAGTCCTCGCCGAAGCACGCGGATTGCGCCGGCTCGTCGCGCATGCGGCGCAACTCGACCTCCGCCAGCCCGGAGAAGATCCGGCGCAGCGCGTCCGGGGTGTAGGCCAGGCCCCCGTGCAGACGGGACTCGCGGTAGAAGTCCGCGTCGTCGAGTTCGGACCCCATGGCGCCCGCCGCGAAGCACGTCAGCGCCAGATGCCCGCCGGGAGCCAGGAGTTCGTCCAGCAGCGCGAGGTAGCTGATGCGCCGGTGCGGCGGCAGATGGTGGAAGCAGCCCGAGTCGTGGACCAGGTCGTACGGGCCGCGCAGCGTGGTCCCGGCCAGGGCGAAGGCGTCACCGCGGTGGAAGCGCACGGCCACCCCGGCCTCGCGGGCCCGCTCCCCGGCCCAGGCGATCGCGGCGGGGGAGAGGTCGACGGCGTCCACGGTGAACCCCCGCGCGGCCAGGTACCGGGCGTTGCGCCCGGGACCGCACCCGAGGTCGAGGACCCGGCCGCCCGGCCTGACCAGGCCCCGGTCGAGCCACTCCACGAGGTTCTCGTCCGGCTTGTCCACGAAGAACGGCACCGGCCGGGACCGGTCCTCGTAGAACGCGTCCCACCAGTCCGCCGCCCCTTCGCTCCAGCGGTCGGCCCCCGCCTCGAACAGGTCGTCCAGGAGCCTCAGCACGTCGTCGACGTCGCGGATACCACGGTCCATCAGATCCCCTTTCCCGATGCGGCAACGCTAGGCGCCGTGGCCCCGAAAGCCCAGCTCAGCGGCCGTGCCCGAACTCCGCGTACGCCCGCCTCCCCCTCCCCGGCGGCACCCCGGCCCACGGCCCCCGCGCCCCGGCCGCGCGCCCGCCCGCACCGCCCCCGAAGCCCTCCGCGACCCCTTTCCGGGACACGCCGGGCCCGGTTTGCCCACGGATTCCGTGTGCGGCTAGAGCAGGGTCGCCGCGTGGTCCGGGACGTAGGTCTGCAGGTCGCGGGGCGGGCGCTGGTAGCCGGTCGACTCGGGGCGGGGCGGGAGTTCGAGGGCGGGGAGCGGGACCTCCTCGTAGGGGACGCTCGCGAGGAGGTGGGCGATCATGTTGACGCGGGCGGCGCGCTTGTCGTCGCTCCCGACGACGTACCAGGGGGCCTCGGGGATGTCGGTGTGCACGAACATCTCGTCCTTGGCGCGTGAGTACGCCTCCCAGCGCGGGATGGACTCCAGGTCCATCCCCGACAGCTTCCAGCGGCGGGTCGGGTCCTGCAGGGGGTGCGCGGGTTGAGGTGCTCCGTCACGCGCTTGATCGTGCTGCCCTTGCCGGCCGCGTCGCGCCCCTCGAAGACGACGACGAGCCTGTGCCCACCGGCCCTGACCCACTCCTGGAGCTTCACCAACTCGACCTGCAGCCGCAGCAGTTCCCGCTCGTACACGCCGCGCGGCAGGCGGTCCAGCCTCTTCTTGTCACCCATGCCCTGGTGCTTGTCACCCATGCCGTGGTGCCCTCGCTTCCGTAGGACGCCCACGGTACGGTCCCGGGGCCTGCCGGCACGGTGGAACGGGGCCGCGGGTCCGCCGGCCGGCCCATGCGGGGCGGGGGCGGCCCGGGGGCTCAGCCGACCGGGCCGGTGCCGCCCGGGGCGCCGACGGCGTGACCGGGGGCGGTCGCCGGGAACGGCAGCCAGGGGCCGCGCGGGTGCCCGTGGCCGTGTGCGTGCGGGAGGGCCGCGAAGGGCGGCGGCAGCTCGGTGTCCGCGCGGTCCGGTGCGGTCCCCGGGGCGGTCTCCGCCGTGGGCTTGGCCTCGGCGGCCGGGGTTTCCGGGGTGTACGGGGCGCTGGTCGTCGGTGCCGGGGTCGGGGCGGGGGTGGTTGCCGGCGGGGTCGGGTCCGGCGTGTCCGTCGGCGTGGGAGTCGGCGTCGGCGTGGGCGTCGACGGCGGGGTGGCGCTGTCGGTGGGCTTCGGGGGCTTCGGCGTGCTCGCGGGCGGCTTCGGGTGGGCCGGCTTGGTGGTGGCGGGCTTCGCCGTGCTCTTCACGGGCTTCGGCTTCGTGGCCTGCGGCTTCGTGGCCTTCGCCTTGGCCTTGCTCTTCGCCTTCGCCTCGGCCGGACGCTTCGAGGGCGCCGCACCGGTGCCCTCCTCCGCCTCCGGCGCCGCCTCGCGGCGCCCGCTGTCGGCCTCGACGAGGCCGTGCTCCGGCTGCCCGGAGGCGCTCGGCACGATCGAGGTGATGTGGATCTTGGAGGAGCCGGACGAGCGGTCCGCCCCGGAACCGTCCGAGCCGGACTGCTGGAGTGCCCACGCGGTGCCGCCGAAGGCCGCGGCGGAGGCGACAGCCGCGGCGGACAGCTTGAGCCGCAGGGAACGCCCGCGGCGGTGCTTGGCC
Source organism: Streptomyces sp. NPDC008238 (assembly GCF_042956445.1). Lineage (NCBI taxonomy): Bacteria > Bacillati > Actinomycetota > Actinomycetes > Kitasatosporales > Streptomycetaceae > Streptomyces > Streptomyces sp. NPDC008238. The sequence continues at coordinate 395,165 of NZ_JBIBGK010000001.1, forward strand.
TGGTTGCGCATGTGAGACGAGGACCCTTTCGGCTGGCCCCCGCCCGGAAAGCCGGCTGCCGCGCTGCGCGGCCGGGGCCGGATACGCAAGGACTCTGCGCGAGCATTCCCGTCGACGCAAGGGCCTGACCTGCGCGGTCATCGGAAGCGGAAGGGAGAATTCCGAAAATGCGCAGGTCAAAGCCATGATGAAGCGCGCAAATCGGGGCATGTGACATCGCCCACGTCGTTCGCGTGACGGACGTCCCGAAGTGGTGCACAAGGGTCCTTCCGCATCTTCACGGGCGATGCGGACGAACGTCGTCGTCGCGGCGCAGGCGCCGTCGACGCGAAGATCCACCGGCTTGCATACTCGGGAGCGCCGTTCGGCGACCCTGGGCACCACACGCGGAGGCATGGACGTGGAGTACACGAAACTGGGCAGGACCGGGCTGGACGTCTCACGGATCTGCCTGGGATGCATGAGCTACGGCGCACCCGACCGCGGCAACCACCCGTGGACGCTCGACGAGGACGCCGCCCGCCCCCTCATCCGCGGCGCCGTCGAGGCCGGCATCACGTTCTTCGACACCGCCAACGTCTACTCCGACGGGACCAGCGAGGAGATCGTCGGCCGGGCCCTCGCCGAGTACGCCTCCCGCGAGGAGATCGTGCTCGCCACCAAGGTGCACGGCCGCATGCGCCCGGGCCCCAACGGCGCGGGACTGTCCCGCAAGGCCGTCCTCACCGAGATCGACGCGAGCCTGCGCCGGCTCGGGACGGACTACGTCGACCTCTACATCGTCCACCGCTGGGACCCGCACACCCCGGTCGAGGAGACGATGGAGGCCCTGCACGACGTGGTGAGGTCGGGCAAGGCGCGGTACATCGGCGCGTCCTCCATGTACGCCTGGCAGTTCTCCAAGGCCCAGTACACGGCGGAGCGCAACGGCTGGACGAAGTTCGTCAGCATGCAGAACCACTACAACCTCCTGCACCGCGAGGAGGAGCGCGAGATGCTGCCGCTCTGCGCCGACCAGGGCGTCGCGGTCACCCCGTGGAGCCCGCTCGCCCGGGGGCGGCTGACCCGCGACTGGGACGCCGGCAGCGCCCGGCAGGATACCGACGAGTTCGGCGGCACCCTCTACCTCGAGGAGGACCGGGTGATCGTCGAGGCCGTGGCGACGATCGCGGCCCGGCGCGGTCTCTCGCGGGCGCAGGTCGCCCTGGCGTGGCTGCTGGGCAGGCCCGGGGTCACGGCGCCCATCGTCGGCGTCGGCAAGGAGGCGCACCTGCGCGACGCCGTCGGCGCGCTGGACGTGCGTCTGACCGAGGAGGAGCTCAAGGAACTGGAGAGCCCGTACCGGCCGCACGCCGTCGTGGGCTTCTGAGCGGCCCCGTGGCGGGGGCCGGGAGCTGCGTCCCGGCCCCTGCCGCGGTGTGACGCACGGGCCGCCGGGGCCGTGGCCGTGGCATGTTCCGGCCGAGTTCGAGTCCCGGTGTCACAAACAGGGAGGGTGTCCTGTCCTCGTGGGGGACATTCCCTGTTTGGAGGAACACATGGGCGCTGAGCACGCACACCTGCCCCCCGGTGTCGAACTGGTCGGGAGCCTGCCGGAGGCGGCGGGGCGGATCCCGGTGGGCGCGGAGGCGAGGACCATCCGGGTCACCCTGCCGCCCGGTGACGCGGGTGCTCCGCCGCACCGGCACCCGGGGCCGGTCTTCGGCTACGTGACGCAGGGCGAGATCCTCTTCGAGCTGGAGGGTCAGGCGCCCCGGGTGCTCAAGGCCGGTGACGCCCTCTTCGAGCCGGGCGGCGACGTGATCCACTACCAGGGCGCCAACAACCTCGCCGACGCGCAGTCCCAGTTGGTGGTGGTCATGTTCGCACCGCCCGGGACCCCGGTGCTGACCGTGGTCGGCGAGGAGGAACTGGCCGAACGACGGCACCTCAGGGTGCCCCGGCGGTGACGCCGCCGTCCAAGTGACGTCGTCGGCCCCGCCGTCGCGCCGGGGAGACGTCTCCTTGTCCGGCACGCCCAGCAATGCCCGGAGCACTGCCCTCCCCGGCGGTCCCGGGCCATCCGTACAGTTTGTGGTGACACGTGGTGGTGAACGTCCTTCCCGGCATGCCTCGCACAGAAAGCGTCGTCCGCTCCGTCCCCCGCGGTGGACCGGCCCCTGGGGGAGGCGGTCAGGACCCCGTCCCCTCGGCCTCCAGGAGCCGCGTCGCATGACCGCCGACCCCCTTCCCACCCTGGTCGGCCGGCGGCGCGAGTGCGCGGCGCTCGACGAACTGCTGGCCGGTCTGCGCGACGGCGGGTCCCGGGTGCGGGTGATCCGCGGCGAGGCGGGCATCGGGAAGTCCGTGCTCCTGGAGTACGTGGCCACCCGGGCGTCACACGTGACGGTGACCCGGGCGAGCGGCATCGAGGCCGACATGGAGCTGCCCTACGCGAGCCTGCACCAGCTCTGTGCGCCGTTCCTTGCCGAGGTCGACGCGTTGCCCGAACCCCAGCGCGACGCCCTGCGCGTGGCGTTCGGGACGGCGGCCGGAGACCCGCCCGACCGCTTCCTGGTCGGCCTCGCCGTGCTGACCCTGCTCACCCGGGCCTCGGAGACCCGGCCGGTGCTCGTCGTGGTCGACGACGCCCAGTGGCTGGACCAGGTGTCGCTGCAGACGCTGGAGTTCGTCGCGCGGCGATTGCTCGCCGAGGCGGTCGCGATGACGTTCGCGGTACGCGACCCCGAGGGGCGGGCCGCACTCGCCGGTCTGCCGGAGATGCGCATCGGCGGTCTCGACACCACCGCGGCCGGAGAACTCCTCGAGGCAGCCGTCGGCGGCCGGCTGGAGAAGCGGGTGCGGGACCGGTTCGTGGCCGAGATGCACGGCAACCCGCTCGCGCTGCTGGAGTTCTCCCGCGGCCGGACCGCCGCCGAGCTGGCGTACGGCCTGGACTCCAGTTCCCCCGGCGTCCAGGGGACGGTGGCGGGCCGCGTGGAACGGGACTTCGCCGGCCGGCTCGGTTCGCTGCCCGCGCCGACCCGCACGCTGCTGCTGATCGCCGCGGCGGAACCGGTCGGCGACCCGCGTCTGCTGGTCCGTGCGGCCACCTCCCTGAAGATCGCCCCCGACGCCGCACCGGCCAGGGCGGCCGGCCTGATCGAGTTCGGCGAGTCCGTCCGGTTCCGGCACCCGCTGGCCCGTTCGGCGGTCTACCGTCAGGCCGGTCCCGAGGAACGCCGCGCGGTGCACCGGGCGTTGGCCACCGCCACGGACCCGGTCCTGGACCCGGACCGGCGTGCCTGGCACGCCGCGCAGGCCGTCGACGGGCCGGACGAGGACGTCGCGGCGGGGCTGGAGCAGGCCGCCGGCCGCGCGCGCCTGCGCGGCGGCATGGCCGCCGAGGCCGTACTGCTGGAGCGCGCCGCCGAGGTGACGCCCGACCCCCGGCCGCGGGGGCGCCGGGCCCTCGCGGCCGCCGAGGCCCACTTCTCGGCCGCCTCGCCCGACCGGGCCACGGCGCTGGCGACGCTCGCCGAACTGTGCCCCCTCGGCCCCCTGGACCGCGCCCGCGTGACGCGCCTGCGGGCCAGGATCCTCTTCGCCCGCAGCCGCAGCGACGAGGCGGCACCCCTGTTCCTGGACGCCGCCGCGCAGTTCGCCGCAGCCGGGTCGCCCCTGGCGCGGGAGACCTACCTCGAGGCGATCGGCGCGACCGTCTTCGCGGGCCGGCTCCAGGGCCCGGCGGGCGCCCGCGCCGCGGCGGTCGCGGCCCGCGGGTCCGGGGCGCCCCCCTCGTGCTCGATCGCCGCCGACCTGCTCCTGGACGGTGTGGCCACCCTGCTCGTCGGTGACCTCGAGACCGGTGGCCCGGCGCTGCGCCGTGCGCTGGAGCCCCTCGCGCACGAGGACGTCGCTACCCGGGAGGCGACGATGCGCTGGCTCCTCCTGGCCCCGGTCGCCCTGGAGGCGTTCATCCACTACGCCTGGGACCTGACGGCGTGGGACACGCTGGCCACGCGTGCGGTGCGCCTGGCCCGCGACATCGGGGCACTCGGCGCACTGCCGCCCGCACTGATCTACGCGAGCGGGGTGCACATCCACACCGGCGACTTCGCCGAGGCGGCCCGCATGATCGACGAGGCCGACGCGATCGCCGCCGCGACCGGCCACGCCCCGCACACGTACGCGACGCTCGTCCTGGCCGCGTGGCGGGGCGACGAGGAGGCGGCCGCCGGATTCATCGAGGAGGCCGAGGCCAGGGCCGTACAACGCGGCGAGGTCTCCCTCCTGGGCGCCACGGGCTACATCCAGGGCGTGCTGTTCAACGGCCTGGCACGCTACGACCGGGCCCTGGCGGCCGCCCGTACGGGCATCGAGCACGACGGGTTCAACTTCACGGGCCTGTCGCTGGTCGAGCACGTCGAGGCCGCGACGCGGTGCGGCGAGCCCGATCAGGCCCGGGCCTCGCTCGCGCGGCTGGTCGAGCTCACCCGCGCCGCCGATTCCGGGTGGGCCCGTGGCGTCACCGCCCGCAGCCGGGCGCTCCTCACCGACGGCGACGAGGCCGACGCCCTGTACCGGACGGCGATCGAGGAGTTCGGCCGCGACCGCGTGGTGGTGGCCGTGGAGCTGGCACGCGCCCACCTGCTGTACGGCGAGTGGCTGCGCCGCAGCCGCCGGCGTTCGCCGGCCAGGGAGCACCTGCGTACGGCCCACGGGATGTTCGACGGCATGGGGGCGAAGGCGTTCGCCGAGCGGGCCCGGCGTGAGCTGCTCGCCTGCGGCGAGCGCGTCCGGGTGCGGGAGGCGGGGCCGGCGAGCGCGCTGACACCGCAGGAGTCGCAGATCGCGACGCTCGCGGCCGGCGGCATGACGAACCCGGAGATCGGCGCGGAGCTGTTCATCAGCCCGCACACCGTGGAGTGGCACCTGCGAAAGGTGTACATGAAGCTCGGGATCGGCTCGCGCCGGGCCCTGCAGGGCGCCCTCTCGGCTGCCGGGACGGACGGCACGGACGACGGGGACATCGGGGACGCGCGGCCGGTGCGGGCCGGCTGAGTACCGTCCCCGTGCGGACCCCCGGGCGAGACCCCGGGGGGAGACCACGCACCGGACCACGCACTTCCGGGGCGCGGCGGGCGGTGCCCCGGAGGGAGGGTGGAGCCATCGCCCTCCACGGGCGCCGTCCACCCAGAGGAGTCCCCGATGTCCGCGTCCGGCCTGAAGACGACCTCGCCGACCGCATCCCGGCCCGTCCGGCCGCCCGAGGAGGACCCGCACGTCGTCCCGGAGGAGCTCCGGGAAGCGGACGCCGCGTTCGAGGACGCCCGCAGGCTGATGTTCGGGATCGCCTACCGCATGCTCGGCAGCGTGCGAGAGGCCGAGGACGTCCTGCGGGACGCCTGGACGCGCCGGCGGAGCACGGGCCCGGCCGAGGTGCCGGACGCGCACCTCGTCATGATGGTGACCCGACTGGCGATCGGCGAGCTGCACTCCGCCCGGGCGCGCCGGCGGAGCTACGTCGGCCCCTGGCTGCCGGATCCGGTGCCGACCGCGGACGACCCCGCCGTGGGCGCCGGGAACGGGGAGGCGCTGGACGTCGCCACGCTGACGCTGATGGACGGACTCACGCCGGACGAGCGCGCGGCCTACGTGCTGCGGGAGGCCTTCGGCTTCCCCGACGCGCAGATCGCCGAGATCATCGGTCTCTCCCGGACCGAGGCGCGCCGCGTGGTCGCGCGGGCACGGGAGTTCATGGCCGAGCCCACCCGGGACGCGGGAACGGCGACGGCCGCCCGGCCGTGACGGGGAGCCCGTGACGGGGCGCCCGTGACACGGCCCGCTCAGTCGCCGGCCTCGAAGTCGAGTCGCCGTGCGTCGTCGGGGAGCCACGGGGCCGGGGGGCCGTCGCGCCAGGTGTCGTGCCAGGCGGACACCGCCTCGACGAAGGGCCGCGGGGGGAGGTAGCGGTGTGCCTGTACGTAGTGGCCGATGAGGAAGGGCGCCGCGTAGACCTCCGTCGGTGAGCCCGGGACGCGGATCTCGCTGCTGCCGCAGGGCGCCCCCCGCACGTCGCCGGCGGCTTCGCACAGTTCGCAGGCGTGCCGTCCCAGGGTGGCGTTGACGTACTGGCCGTCCAGGACGCGGTCCAGCCGCCGCACGAATCCGGGCGGGGGCGGGCCGACGGTGTGGGGGTGTTCCGCCGTCAGCCATCCGATGTTGATCCGCCGGTAGCGGGGGGTGAAGGAGACGACGCGGGTGCCCTCGCTTTCCCAGAAGGTGTCCTCGGGCGACTCGGTATAGGGGCTCAGATCCTCGTGGAACGTCACGGGGGAACCCTGGCACGTCGTGCCGTGCGTCCCGCGCGGGCCCTCCGGCCGCACTGCCCGCTCAGGTGGTGGCGGGCGGGATGTTCTGGTTGGCGCGGAAGAAGTTGTGGGGGTCGTAGGCGCGTTTGACCGCGGCCAGCCGGTCGTAGTGGCCGCGGTAGGTGTGCTGGACCCGGTCGGTGCCCTCCTGTTCGCCGAGGAAGTTGATGTAGGCGCCGCCCATGGAGTGCGGGTGCAGGTCGGTCCAGTAGTCGACGCACCACCGGCGTACCGCCCCGGCGTTGGCGGGCAGGGGGTCGATCCCGGCGATGACGCCGGACCACACGGCGTCCCGGTAGGCCCAGGCGGTGCCGTCGCCGCCGGTCCGGTGGGCCGCCCCGTCGACCGGGTAGAGGTGCATCGTGGACAGGCCGGTGGGCAGCTTCCGGCCGTACTCCTCGTGGACGGCGACGGCCTCGTCCGTGATCGCGTCGAAGAAGTCGCCGCGCCAGTACCACTGCAACCCCTTCGGGAACAGCCCGTCGAACATGCTCTGCAGGGCGGGGTAGGGCATGGGCGCGGTGAAGTGGAACATCGGCGGGCCGGGCTCCTCGACGACGGCCAGGGCCCGCGCCAGCCGGTCCTCCTCGGGCTCGCCCGTGAGGCACCACACCACGCCGCACGCCTTCCGCCCGTGGAGCGGCTCGGGGAAGGGCGGCCCGGGCGGCACCGTGAGCAGGGCGAGGAAGCCGCTGAGGTCTTCCGGCGCGGCGGGGAGGAACTCCCGGTACCAGCGCAGTACTTCGCCGGTGCGGTCGACGGGCCAGACGGTCAGGCCGACGCCGACCGTGTCCACGGGGTGCAGCCCGAAGGTGAACTCGGTGACCACGCCGAAGTTGCCGCCGCCGCCCCGCAGGGCCCAGAACAGGTCGGGGTGCTCGTCCTCCGACGCGGTGACGAACGTCCCGTCGGCGAGGACCACGTCGGCGGACCGCAGGTTGTCGACGGTCAGCCCGTACCCGCGGGTCAGGTGACCGTGGCCGCCGCCGAGGGTGAGACCGCCGATCCCGGTGGTCGACACCGTCCCGGTGGGGGTGGCCAGGCCGAAGGCGTGCGCCCCGTGGTCGAGGTCGCCCTGCAGGCTCCCGCCGCCCACGCGGGCGGTCCGCGTCCGCGGGTCGACGTACGCCCAGCGCATCGGCGTCAGGTCGAGCGTCAGCGCGTCGTCGACCACGCACAGTCCCGCACCGCTGTGACCCCCGCCGCGTACGGCCAGTTGCAGCCCGGTGTCCTGGGCGAAGGAGAGGACGGTCCGTACGTCCGCCACGTCGACGCATCCGGCGATCGCGGCCGGACGCCTGTCGATCATGGCGTGGTAGACGCCGCGGGCCTCCTCGTAGCCCGGGTCCCCCACCGCGGTGACCGGGCCCCTCAGTGTCTCCCGCAGGCTCCGGAGGGCCTGCTCGTCAATGCCGCCCATGGCCGAACACCCCAGCTCGTGCGTGTGACGCCGCCTCCGCCGTTTCCATTGTTCGCCTGCCCGCCGCCCCCTGCACGTCGGCTGCCCGCCGTGCGGGCCGGGCCGGGAGCGCGGCGGGAGCGCGGCCGGAGGCCGGTCGGGCCGCAGGCGGGCGATGTTGGTCTAGACCTTGACAGGTATAGGCCAATCCGGTTCATTGCTCAGTGCGAAGCGCGACAACTCCCCCCACACAAGGAGCAGTTACGGTGATGCGACGTACCCTCGCCGCCCTGACCACCCTCACGGCCGCCGCCGGCCTGGCCGTGGCCCTCCCCGCCGGCACGGCCTCCGCCGCCTCCTGCGCCGCGGCGTGGAGCGCCGGCGCCGTCTACACCGGCGGCATGACCGCCTCCTACGGCGGACACAACTGGCAGGCCAAGTGGTGGACGCAGGGCGAGACCCCCGGCACGACCGGCCAGTGGGGCGTCTGGGCCGACCAGGGCACCTGCGGCGGCACGACCGACCCGGGCAACCCCGGCAACCCCTCCGGATTCGTGGTCAGCGAGGCTCAGTTCAACCAGATGTTCCCTGGCCGCAACTCCTTCTACAGCTACAGCGGCCTGGTCGCCGCCCTCTCCGCCTACCCCGGCTTCGCCAAGACCGGCAGCGACACGGTGAAGAAGCAGGAGGCCGCCGCCTTCCTCGCCAACATCGCCCACGAGACCGGCGGACTGGTCTACATCGTCGAGCAGAACACCGCCAACTACCCGCACTACTGCGACACCAGCCAGCCCTACGGCTGCCCCGCCGGCCAGGCCGCCTACTACGGCCGCGGCCCGATCCAGCTCAGCTGGAACTTCAACTACAAGGCCGCCGGCGACGCCCTCGGCATCGACCTGCTCCACAACCCCTGGCTCGTCGAGCAGGACGCGGCCGTGGCCTGGAAGACCGGCCTGTGGTACTGGAACACCCAGAGCGGCCCCGGCACCATGACCCCGCACAACGCCATGGTCAACCAGGCCGGCTTCGGCCAGACCATCCGCTCCATCAACGGCTCGCTGGAGTGCGACGGCCGCAACCCCGCGCAGGTGCAGAGCCGCGTCAACAACTACCAGCGCTTCACCCAGATCCTGGGTGTCGCCCCGGGCGGCAACCTCAGCTGCTGAACGAGTCGCCCTGCGCGCAACGGAGTGTGCACCGTTGAACGGTGCATGACGCCGCCTCCCCTCGGGCCGCGGTCCGGGGGGAGGCCGCCGCTCCGTGCGCGGAAGTCCTCGCAGGCGCCCCGTTGTCCGTGACACCACTGCTCAGAAGGGTTACGGGGGCGGCGGAGGGCCCCCGCCACCCTGTGCATGATCCTCAGATTTCCGCCAGATTCCCGGTCGGCGGCCACCCGTCGTTCACGGGTTCGTCGCCATGGGACGGCTAGCTGGGAGCGAAGTTATCTAGACAACTTTGCCCACCCGTACGCCGCCGCGGCGGCGCCGGGGCGGAGAGGACCCAACACCGTGCCATCCCTCTCACAGGTCGCCGCATCCGGGAGCAGCGTCGCGCTCGACTCCACGACGCCTCCGCAACGCGGCGACAAACTCACCTTCACCTGGTCGACGGACGCCCCCGACCCCAAGAACTGGATCGGCGTCTACGACGGCGACCGGCAGCCCGCCAGCGGCAGCGGCTCGCTGGTGTGGACGTACGTCACCGGAACGTCGGGGAAGGCGACCCTCGACACCTCCGGCCTGAGCGGCGGCCCGTACACCGTCTACCTGCTGGCCAAGGACGGCTACGGCGTCCTCGCCAAGACCGAGCCGTTCAGCTTCGCCGGCCCGCCCACCGGCGACTCCGTCGAGCTGCGGACCCCGAAGCCGTTCGAGGGCGACAAGCTCTCCTTCCACTGGACGACCGACGCGCCCCACCCCAAGAACTGGATCGGGGTCTACGACGGCGACCGGGTCCCCGGCAACGGCGCCTCCCTCGCCTGGGAGTACACCCCCGCCGCGTCCGGCGACATCACCATCGACACCTCCGGCCTCAGCGGCGGCCCGTACACCGCCTACCTGCTGGCCAAGGACGGCTACGGCATCCTCGCCCGCACCGCCCCCTTCAGCTTCGTGCCGCGCCCCGTCATCCCGCGCCCGCACGCCGCCGTCGACGCCGTCACCACCGCCGCGCAGACCGCGGGCACCGCCTTCTCCGTCGCACTCGGCGGCCTGTGGATCCGGCCCGAGGGCAACGCCGAGGGCAGCGCCAGCTTCCGGCGCGCCGGCGGCGACCCCTGGCTGACCGTCGCCGCGGACGGCACCGTCAGCGGCAAGGCCCCGTCCACGGCGCCCCGTACGCCCGGCCGGCTGGTCGTCTCCGTCACCGACAGCGCCGCCGGCAGCGACACCGTCACCGTGCAGGTGCCGGTCCGCACGAGCAAGGACCGGCTGACCCTCAAGGTCGCCGCACTGAACCTGTGGGACGCGGGCGGCCACGTAGACGGCGCGCTGGAGAAGCAGTTGCGGCTGGTGCTGACCCAGGGCCTCGACGCCGTCGCGCTCCAGGAGTGCGGTGACGACGGCGCCCAGCGGCTCGCCGCCGCACTCGGCTGGCACGCCCACCAGGCCGGCGGCCTCGGCATCGTGAGCCGCCACCCGCTCACCGACACCCTCGCCCCCACCGCCTCCCTTCCCGCCGCCGCCGCGACCCTGCGGCTGCCCGGCGACCGCACCGTACGGCTGTGGAACGCGCAGCTGGACGAGGCCGACTACGGGCCCTACGCCGTGCTCGCCGGACGCACCGCCGCGCAGGTCGAGGCCGCCGAGAAGGGCACCGCGCGCTACCGGCAGACGCAGGCCCTGGTCGCCGCCATGCGCCGGGACATCGCCTCCCGCGGTCCGGTCGTCCTCGCCGCCGGCCTCGCCTCGCCGTCGCACCGCGACTGGACGAGCCGCACGTCGTCCGCGCACGGCGGCACCGGCCGGCTGCGCTGGCCCGTCACCGAGGCCCTGGAGGACGCCGGCCTCACCGACGCCTTCCGCGCCGAGCACTCCAACCCCGTCAAGGACCCCGGCACCACCTGGTCGCCCGTCCGGCCGCAGCACGAGGGCGGCGGCGCCGAACCCCAGGACCGCGTCGACCAGGTCCAGTACGCGGGCCCGCTCAAGGTCGTCGAGGCGCACACCCTGGTCACCGGTTGGCCCCGGCCCGTCCCGGACACCGCCGGCAACGGCTGGCCCTCCGACCACGCGGCCGCCGTCGTCACCTTCTCCCTGTCCGCCCGCGGCTGACCCCGAACGACCCGAAGGACACATTCACCCATGACCGAGTTCAGCCGCCGGGCCTTCATCGGCACCGCCGCCGGAGCCGCCGCAGCGGTCGGCCTCCCCGCCACCGCGGAGGCCACCGGGCACGGCCCCGGGCACGGCAGCATCGAGGACGTCAAGCACGTGGTGATCCTCATGCAGGAGAACCGCAGCTTCGACCACTACTTCGGCACCCTCAGCGGCGTACGGGGCTTCGGCGACCGCCAGGCGGCCGTCCTGTCCAACGGCGACCCGGTGTTCCGCCAGCCCGCCCGCGGACGCGAGGAGGGCCACCTCCTGCCGTTCCGCATGGACACCACCAAGTACAACGCCCAGAACGCCGGCGGCCTCCCGCACGACTGGGACAGCGGCCACTCGGCCGTCAACAACGGCGCCATGGACAAGTGGGTGTCCGCCAAGGGCGAGCGCACCATGGGCTACTTCACCCGTGAGGACATCCCCTACCAGTACGCCCTCGCCGACGCCTTCACCCTCTGCGACGGCTACTTCTGCTCGCTGAACGGGCCCACCGACCCCAACCGCCTCTACCTGTGGACCGGCACCGCCGGCCCCGGCGTCGACGGCACCACCGGCCCCTGGACCGACAACACCCCGGTCACGGACAACCCGGTGGCGGACTGGACGACGTACGCCGAGCGCCTCCAGGATGCCGGCGTCACCTGGCGCGTCTACCACAACCCCGACGGGTCGGACGACCGCGACGGCGACTACGACGACAACGCGCTGTCGTACTTCAAGCAGTTCCACGAGTTCCCCAAGGACGACCCGCGCTACATCAACGCCATGACGAGGTTCGACCTCACGGCGTTCGACCAGCACTGCAAGGACGGCACCCTGCCCACCGTCTCCTGGCTGGTGGCGCCGTACCTGTTCTGCGAACACCCCGCCGCCAGCCCCGACTACGGCGCCCACTGGGTCAACACGGCGTTGCAGTCGCTGTTCTCCAACCCCGACGTGTGGAAGCACACCGTCTTCCTGCTCATGTACGACGAGAACGACGGCTACTTCGACCACGTCATCCCGCCGTTCCCCGAGCCCGGCACCAAGGACGAGTTCGCGAACGGCAAGGCCATCGGCCTGGGCAGCCGGGTGCCGCTGTGGGTCGTGTCGCCGTGGTCGCGCGGCGGCTGGGTCAACTCCCAGGTGTTCGACCACACGTCGGTGGTGCGCTTCCTCGAGCGCGTCACCGGGGTGAAGGAGCCCAACATCTCCGACTGGCGGCGCACCGTCTGCGGCGACCTCACCAGCTGCTTCGACTTCACCAAGCCCGACTACAGCATCCCCCGGCTGCCGGACACCGTCGCGCTGATGGCCAAGGCGGACGCGGGCAACGCGCTGCCCGCGGTGAAGGTGCCCGACCACTCCGAGATGCCCGGGCAGGAGGAGGGCCGGCGGCCGCACCGCCCGCTGCCGTACCGGCCGTGGGCCGACGTGACCGTCGACCGCGCGAAGGGCAAGGTCACCTGCCGGCTCACCAACGACGGCACCGTCGGCTACCACTTCACCGTGCTGCCCAACACGGCGCTGCCCTTCACCGGCACGCCGTTCACCGTGCCGCCGCGCTCGACGCGCACCTACGAGTGGGACGCGGCGGCCACCGACGGCCGCTACGACTTCTCCGTGCACGGCGCCGACGGCTTCGTCCGCCGCTTCTCCGGGACGGTCGTCCCCGACGGGCAGGACGACGTGGCCGTCCCGGCGGTCACGGCGACCCTGCGGCACGACGGGCGGCCGGAGAACGCCGCCGTCGAGTTCTACCTGCGCAACGACGGCGGCACCGAGGCGGCGTTCACGCTCACGCCGAACGACTTCGCCGGCAAGGAGCAGACCGTGTGGGTCCGCCCCGGCGACCGCACCCGGGTGACCTGGCGCACCGACGGCGGCCGCTACGACGTGACCGTCACCGCGGGCACCGGCACCCGCTTCGTCCAGCGCTACGCGGGAACCGTCCACTCCGCGTGAGGCGCGCCGGAGGGGACGGGGTACGGGCCGCCGCCCGCACCCCGCCCCCTCCGGGTAGGGTCGGGGGGATCCGGCCGCGCGCGCGGCCCGCACGGCACGAGCAGCGCAGGAGACCACGGTGCGGCAGGAGCAGGGCACCCCGGACAGCGAGCTGCGCTACCGCAAGGTCGCGGCCGGACTCCGCGAGGCGATCATCGCGGGCGAGTACGCCGCCGGCACCAAACTGCCCCCCGAGGGAACCCTCGCCGAGCGCTACGACGTCTCGCGCGGCACGGTCCGGCACGCGCTGGCCGTACTGCGCTCGGACGGCCTGGTCACCTCGCGCCGCGGCACCCGGCGCACGGTGCTCGGCGGCCCGCGGGCGCAGAGCTTCTCGGAACTGCTGAGCTTCACCAACTGGGCCCGCTCCATCGGGGAGACCCCGGGCGGCCGCGTGGACAGCGTGGTGCGGCGCCCCGCCGAACCCTCCGAGGCGGGCCGGCTCGGCCTGGAGGAGGGCGCCGAGGTCTACCTCGTCCTGCGGCTGCGGACGCTGTCCGGGGAGCCGGTGATGGTCGAACGCTCCCTCTACCCGGCCCGGATCGGCGCCCTGGTGGCCGAACTGCCGCCCGACACCGTCTCCCACACCGAGGCCCTGGTCGCCCACGGCGTCCTGTTCACCGACGCCGACCACACCATCGACCTCGCCTGGGCCGACGCCGACGACGTCCGCCTCCTGGACTGCCCGCCCGGCCAGGTCCTGCTCCGCGAGCGGCGCCGCACCACCGACCCCGAGGGGGCCCCGGTGGAGTGGTCCGAGGACCGCTACCTGCCCGGCACCATCGCCTTCACCGTGCACAACTCGGTGGCCGCCTCATCCCTCGGCCGCCGCCACAGCCCGCGCGGTGGGAAGGACTGAGTGCCCCGGGACCTGCCCCGGGTCGTCGCCGCCCTCGCCGACCGCCTCGGCGCCGCCCCCGGCGACCTCTCAGGCGTCCTTCACGACGAGCACGAACGATGGGCGCTGTACCGGCGGGCCTTCGACGACCCGGCGTGTCTGCCCGACCTGTACGACGCCGTGGCCGTCGAACCCGACCCGAGCGTCGCCCTCGGCATCGTCCTGCAGGTCCTCGGCGGCCTCCCACCCGACGAATGCGCGGCCTGGACCGCCCGGCTCGGCACCGACCGTGAACGGGCCTACGCGGACCGGCGCGCCCGCGAACTCGGCCTCCTGCAGGGCGCGTCGGTGACCGCCCTGCTCGTCGACGAAGCGGTCCAGGACTCGTGGTCGGACTGGCTCCAGCTGGGCCTCGCCACGTCGTCGCCCGACCCCGCGGTCCTCACCCGCCTCGCGTCCGCGGGCCGTACGAAGCGCATCCGCCGCCTCGCGTCCGAACGCGAGCACTCGATCCGCCCCCAGGACCCCCGTCCGGACAAGGGCCCGGGGGGCCTGGGCGCCGGGCGGTCCGCCCGCTGACGGTGACGTAATCCGCTGGCCCGGTTCGAGCGGGCGCGGGAGGATGTGCGCGTGATCGAACGGGAGTCCGCGGTCCGGATCGTCGAGGCAGAGCTGGCACGGCAGGACCAGGAGTGTGCGGCGATCGATCCGCGCGCGGTGCGCACGGCTGTTTCGGGTGTCAGGGAACACGAACTGGTCTGGATCGTCGGCTGGCAGTCCGAGGAATACCTACGCACCGGGAACATGCGTTACGCGCTGGTCGGGAGCGGGCCCTACCTGGTCGACCGCGTCGACGGAGGATTGCACCGGATCGGAGTCGTCTCCGCAAGGGAAGGTCGTTGGGAGGCCGACTACCGCGCCCGCATCCGCGGGCTGCCGACCCGTACCGCGGTGGACGACCTGCACGACGAGATAGGCGAAGTCGCTGCCGCGCGAGGACGCATCCATGCCGTGCGCACCCTGCGGCAGAGGCTGCCCGTGCTGTCACCTGCCCAGGCCCTCGCATACGTGAGCGGACTGCAGCAGGGCGGCGTACCCGTGGGCCTCGGGCACATCGCGGCCAGAACGCTCGTCGAACCCCTGGATCCGGTGTTCGCAGTCGAGACCATTCGCCGGGGACGGCCCGGCTAGGGCACGGCTTCCCGGGAACGTCCGTTCCGTGGGCCCGGGGGAACGTCCGGTGCGCCTGCGCGTGCTCCCGCTGTGCCTCCGCACGCTCCTTCTGGTGGGCGGTCGCGGCTGTCATGGTCGCTCTCGGCGGTACGGACCGTCGCGGGTGACCGGCATCGGGGGGACGCATGACGCGGCGTTGGCTTGTGACGGGGTGTTCGTCGGGGTTGGGGCGGGCGCTGGCGGGAGCGGTGGCGGAGGCCGGTGATCTGGTGATCGCCACCGCGCGCAAGCCGGCCTCCCTCCGGGAGCTGGTGGCCGCGTACCCGGACCGGGTGTCGGCGGTGGCGCTCGACGTGTGCGACCCCGGGCAGTGCGAGGCGGCGGTGACGCACGCGGTCGACCGCTTCGGCGGGGTGGACGTGCTGGTGAACAACGCCGGGGCGGGGCTGTTCGGCGCGGTCGAGGAGGTGTCCGACGGGGAACTGCGCGCCCAGCTCGATCTGCTGACGGTCGCGCCGTGGCGGCTGAGCCGCCTCGTCCTCCCGTCGATGCGCGCCCAGGGCTCCGGCCACATCGTCAACGTCTCCTCCCTGGCAGGGCGGATGGGGCTCCCGGGGCTGTCCGCGTACGTGGCGGGCAAGTACGCGCTGGAGGGGATGACCCAGGCACTCGCGGCGGAGGTGGCGCCCTTCGGGATCAGGGTGCACGCGGTCGAGCCCGGCCAGTTCGCCACCCACTACGGCACCGCCGTGACCGAGTCCGCCGACCGGATCCCCGCGTACCTGGAGAGCACGGGAGAGGTGCGGGAGGGCTTGCGGGCCATGGCGGGCAGTCCTGAGCTCGGCCGTCCCGAGGCGTTCGCCACCCATGTCCTGCGGTTGGTCGCGGCCCGGCCGGCACTCGTGCGCGTGCCGATCGGCGAGGACGCCTACGCCTACCTGGACGCGATCGAGGCCGCCACGCGCGAGGAACTCGCGGCGGCCCGCGGCTTCGTCCACGCCCATCCGCCGGCGCCGCCGCGCGGGGAGGCCGTCGTGACGATGCCGGCCACGGTCCCGGAAGCCTGACACGGCCGGTCGGGGGCCGTGTCCCGAGGGCGTGGTCATCTCCTAGCGACCTACGACCTGGGTGGATGGCATTCCGCGCCATGAGGCGTTCGTTGATCGCGCTGGGTGCCGCAGGGGCCGTCACCCTTGCCGTGGGCGGTTTCGCGGTCGGAGCCGTCCGGCAGGGCGGCGTGTCCTCCGGGCGGTCCGCGACCTGGGCGTGCTGGTGGAGCGGAGCCCCACGTGTTTCGACGTGGGGACACGTGCGGCGGCCGAAGTCCTGCTGCAGCGTCCCTCCGGGGGCGAGGCGGATGTGGCCCTGTGCGACCTCACCGGCATCGGTGCCGAGGACTGCTGGGTTTCCGAGGACTGAACCGCGTGAGCAGGGGGTGGCCGCGGGCCCGCGTGGCACGGACCCGCCCCCTGCTCGCCGCTGCGGCTGTTGCCGCGCGTTCGGTCAGCGTGGTGCCGGGCGCGAGGGCGTTGACGCGGATGCCCTCCGGGCCGTACGTGATCGCGGCCGACTCGGTGAGGCTGTTGACGGGCCGACCCCGGCTCTCCCGCCGAGGAGGCGCTGCGGCTGCTGTCGGTGGTCGGCACGCAGCACATGGGGGTACCCGGCTGAGCCGGGGTCTGCCGGGGGCCGTCCGGGCCTGGGGGGCCTCAGGACGCTCCGAGGCCGTGCGGCAGGGTGTCGACGACGACGTCCGCGGCCCGCGCGGGACTCAGCTCGGGCAGTTGCCGCGCCACCAGGTGCATGAGCTGGGGGAGCAGCGCACTCACCCATCCTTCCGCGAGACCGGGACGCAGCAGTCCTTCGACGGTGGCGCGTTCGAGGAAGGCGTCCACCTCCCGGACGGACGCCTCGCGCCGCGCGTGGACGTCGTCGTCGGCGAGCATGCGGGCGAGGTCGACGGGCCAGGTGCGGTTGACGGCGATGACGTTCTCGACGTAGCGGTGCAGGGCGACGGCCACGGGCGCCTCACGCAGTCGGGCGTCCTCGATGGCGTGCTCGACGGCCGTGAGGCGGGCCTCGTGGACGGCCGCGAGGAGCTCGTCCCGGGACGAGAAACGCCGGTAGACGGTGCGCCGGTCCACCCCCGCCTCGGCGGCGACGGCCGCGATGCTCGCGCCGGGATCGGCGGCGAGCATGCGTGCTCCGGCGGTCAGGACGGTTTCCAGGTTGCGTGCTGCGTCGGCTCTCATCGCAGGGAGCCCAGCGCCGGGATGTGGAACCTGTGACAACTATTGCATCTGCAACGCGGTGGTCATCTCGGTAAGTGCTACAGTCCTGTGGCAGATAGAGTTTCCGGTGATGCCAGGGCCGTGCGGTCCGGCCGGCCGGCGCGGACGGCGGACGGCCCGCTGCCCCCGTGCACCACTTCCCGAGAGGCAGGTCCCGATGCCGAAGGCACCCACGTCCCCGTCACCCGCGCCAGGTGGCGTCGCGGCCGCGATGAGCGCGCTGATCCTGGCGGTCCTCCTCGCGGCCCTCGACCAGACGATCGTCTCGACCGCGCTGCCCCGGATGGCGCGGGACCTGAACGGGTTCGACGACATCGCCTGGGTCAGCGCCGCGTACCTGCTCGCGTCGACGGCGGCGACACCGCTGTGGGGCAAGCTCGGCGACATGTTCGGCCGCCGGCGGCTCTACCTCGCCTCGGCCTCGATCTTCCTGGTCGCCTCGGCGCTCTGCGGCCTGGCGCAGAACCTGGCCGAGCTGATCGGTGCCCGTGTGCTGCAGGGCGTGGGCGGCGGCGGCATGATCGTGCTGACCTTCGCCCTGGTCGGTGACATCGTGGCGCCGAGCGAACGCGGCCGCTACCAGGGCATGTTCGGTTCGGTCTACGGCGTCGCCAGCATCGTCGGCCCCCTGCTGGGCGGCGTCTTCACCGACCACCTGTCCTGGCGGTGGGCCTTCCTCGTCAACCTGCCCGTGGGTGTCGTCGCCCTGGTCATTGCCGCACGGGCGCTGCCCGCGGCCACCAGGGGCGCCCGGGTCCGCGTCGACTACCCCGGCGCCACCCTCCTCGCCGCCATCGCCACCGGCCTGGTCCTGGTCACGTCCTTCGGCGAGCGCTGGGGCTGGGGCTCGCCGGCCATCGTCGGCCTGATCGTCGCCACCGTCGTCCTGGCCGTGCTGCTGGTGCCGGTCGAGCGCCGCGCCGCCGCCCCGGTCCTGCCGCCGGCCGTGTTCGCCTCACGGACCGTGGTGTTCTCCTCGCTGATCGGGTTCCTCGCCAACGCCGCGATGTTCGCCGTACTCGTCTACCTGCCGACCTACCTCCAGATCGTCCACGGGGTCTCGGCCACCCTCTCCGGCGTCCACATGCTGCCCCTGGTCGCCGGCCTGGTCGTCAGCCAGTCCCTGGCCGGCCGCTGGGCCGCGCACGCCGGGCGGTTGCGGGTGATCCTCCTGGCGGGCCTGCTCGCCAACCTTGCCGGGCTGCTCCTGCTGGGCACGATCGGGGCGGCCACCGGCACCCTCGTACTGAGCGGCTACTTCCTGATCACCGGTGTCGGCATCGGCATGGTGCCGATGGTGGTGCTGACCACCGTCCAGAACAGCGTGCCCGCCGCCGATCTCGGTGCCGCCAGCGCCGTGGTCACCTTCGCCCGCTCCATCGGCGCGGCCTTCGGCGTCGCCGTCTTCGGCACCCTCCTCAACACCGGCTTCGCCGACCGCACCCGTGACCTGCCGGCCGACGGCGGCTTCACCGCCGCCCGTCCCGACACCATCGGCCACCTGCCCGCCGCCCTGCGCGACACCGCACTGGACGCCTTCGCCCACGCCACGGCCACCGGATACCTCTGGATCGCGCCCACCCTGGCCGTCGGCGTCGTCCTCGCCCTCTTCCTCAAGCCGGGGGCGGGGAAGGCGCGGAAGCCCGGTGAGAGCGCCGGTGCCGCCGAATCCGCCGCCGAACCCGCCGTCGACGCCGCGGCCCCGGCCGCCTGACCGACCGGGCCTGCGTGAGCGCGGGTCGTCCCGTCCCCTGCGAAGCCCCGCTGTTGCCGTCCCGTGACAGAGCGGGCTCGCAGGCATCACACGGCCCGCCCAGGCTCGACCGACAGGCGCACGGCGTGCCCCGGGGGCGGCGTCGGATCGGCGAACGCGCCACCCCGGGCCGTGAGTCGGCGCGGGAACGAGCGGACGGCAGGGCGACTCGATGACTCACCACGGCACCTTGGACCCGGTGACGGGCGAAGCAACTGCGACACGGCCGTTCTCGTCACGGTCGCGCGGCACCGGCACCGGCACCGGCACCACGCACCCGCGCCCGCGCGGCGGGAGGCCGAACCGGTGGCGCCGAGGCGCACTGACCGCGGCCCTGGCCGTGGCCGTCGCGCTGCTGATGCTGCTGCACTCAGCCGTCCCGAACGGGCACCGGGCGTTCGGCCGGCACCTCGGCAGCCTCCTCGAGACGCTCCTCCCGTGGCTGGGCCTGGCCGTCCCGCTCGTCCTGGTCCTCGCCCTGGTCCGGCGGTCCGCGACGGCACTGGTCGCCGCCGTGCTGCCCGCCGTCGTGTGGGTGGGCATGTTCGGCGGCCTCCTCCTCGACAAGGGGACGGACGGCGGGAACCTGATGGTCGCGGCCCACAACGTCGGCGACGTCAACCCGGACCCTGCGGGCACCGCCCGCAAGTTGGCCGCGTCGGGCGCCGACGTCCTCGCGCTGGAGGAGATGACCGACGACGCGGCGCGCGTGTACACGGCGAAGCTCGCCGGCACGTACCGGTACCACGCGGTCCAGGGGAGCGTGGGGCTGTGGAGCACGTACCCGATCAGGGAGGCGAAGCCGCTCGACGTCTACGGCACCGACCGGACGCTGCGCACCGTGGTCGACACCCCGCACGGCGCGCTCGCGGTGTACGTGGTGCACCTCTGGTCGGTCCGCGTCACCCCGCGGTCGGGCTTCACCACCTACCAGCGCGACATGGGCGCCGACGCGGTCGGCCGGGCCGTCGCCGCGGATCCCGTGCACCGGGTCGTCCTGCTCGGCGACTTCAACGGCAGCACGGACGACCGGTCCCTCGCCCCCATCGCCTCACGCATGCGCTCCGCCCAGACCACGGCCGGCCGCGGCTTCGGCTTCACCTGGCCGTCCTCGTTCCCGGTGGTGCGCATCGACCAGATCATGGTGCGGGGCGTCCGGGCGACCTCCTCGTGGACCCTGCCGGGGACCGGCAGCGATCACCTCCCGGTCGCGGCACGGCTGAAGTTGTAGGGCCGCTACGCCGGATCGGCGGGAGACCGGGTTCCTCCGGTCCCGTGGCCGATCCTCACCTACAGTGCGGTGGGGAGGACGCGCGGATCCGGCGTCCCGCACCGCGGAGTCGCACGAGGCCGCTCGGCGGGACCGCGCAGCCAGTGCAGAATCGAGGTCGGCAGCAGATGGACGCCGCAGCGCAGCACCCCGACATGACGCACGGGGCGCGCATCACCGTCCACAGTGCCGTCTCCACGGCCCTGGCGATGTGCAGCGATCGCACCCTGCACGCCCTGGTGGATGCGGCCGTGCCGATCGGGTCCGGCATCGGCGGCACGTCGGCCCGGATGGAGGTCGCCGGAACCCCGGTCTTCGTGAAGCGGGTGCCCCTCACCGACCTGGAGACCCTCCCCGAGAACGTGCGCTCCACGGCGAACCTGTTCGGGATGCCCGACTGCTGCCACTACGGCGTCGGCGAGGTCGGCGGGCCGGGCTTCGGTGCCTGGAGAGAGCTCGCCGTGCACACCATGACGACGAACTGGGTGCTCGCGGCGGAGTACGAGGGCTTCCCCCTGATGTACCACTGGAGGGTGCTGCCCGACTCGGCGCCGCTGCCGGAGGAACTGGCCGACGTGGACCGAGCCGTCGCCTACTGGGACGGCAACCCGCAGGTGCGGCGCCGCATCGAGGCTCTCCAGCGGTCCTCGGCGAGCGTCGCGCTGTTCCTGGAGTACATCCCGCAGAACCTGCACCAGTGGCTGGGCACCCGGCTCGAAGCGGGCGACGAGGCCATGGACCGGGCCTGCGCGATGGTGGAGCGGGAACTGGAGGCGGGCGTCTCGTTCATGAACAGCCGCGGACTCCTGCACTTCGACGCCCACTTCGAGAACATCCTGACCGACGGCCGCCGCCTCTACTTCGCGGACTACGGCCTCGCGATCTCCTCCGCCTTCGAACTGTCACCGGCCGAGGCCGGCTTCTTCGACCGGAACCGGGCCTACGACCGCTGCTACACCGTCACCTACCTCGTGAACTGGCTGGTCACCGCCCTGCAGGGATTCAGCAGGGAGGACCGGGACGGTCGCTACGAGCTGGTGCGCGCCTACGCGGACGGCAAGCGCCCCACGGGCATCCCGGAGGAGGCCGCGGCGATCATCTCCCGGCACGCGCCGGTCACCGCCGTGGTGTCCGACTTCAACCGCACGTTCCAGCGCCGGAGCCGGCAGACCCCCTACCCCCTGGAGGCGCTCCGCCGGCTCGGCGGGACGGACGGCCCGTCCTCCCACCGCTGAAGCGCACGACGCAGGGCCGACCGTGCGCGCACCGGCAGCGACGGCGGAAGTGCTCGTCTAGTGTTCCGGGATGAGCAACTCGACGGCGGCTGCCGTCCTCACCACGGCTGACCTGGCAGAGGCGATCGGTGCGGTGCGTACCCTGCTGGGCGTCGCCGACGGCTGTCCGGAGGTCGACTTCGAGGCGGAGATCCGGTCGCCCGAGGTTCTGGCGCGCATACGTGACGTACTGCCCGGCCTCGAATGGTGGGCGGCCGCGGGCCTGGAGCACGGCTCGTCGAAGGCCGGCGACGACCCGGCCGACTGTCTTCCGATCAGGGTGTTCGACTGGGGCCGTCCGCTGGACCGGGCCGAACCCTTCATCGCCGCTCTGGGAACGGAACCGGCCGCCGTTCGCTGGGACCTGGACGGGTGGCCCGAGGCCCCCGGGGCGGGACTGGAGCCGGTCTCACAGAAGTTCGCCTACCTCACGCTGACGGTGAACTCACGCGACCTCTACCAGAATGAACGCTCGCGGGATCACACGGTGCACGTGCACGTCCGGAACGCCGACCAGACCGTCCGTGTCCAGTGGCCGGCCGAACAGGTGGGCGGCCGGTTCACCGGCAGGACGGAGCTGTCGGGGCTCTGAACCCCGGGAACCGTCATGTGCGTCAGCTGTTCCGGGGGCGTCCCCGCTCGGACGGCTCCGGGGACCGTGGGGCGGGGATGGCCGGCAGGTCCACTTCGGCCCAGACCGCCTTGCCGCCGCCCGGGAGCGGGCGGGAGCCCCAGCGGCGGGAGAGCTGGGTGACCAGGTAGAGGCCGCGGCCGGTCTCGTCCATGGGGTGCGCGCGGCGCACGCGCGGAGCGGCGTTGTCGGTGTCGAACACCTCGCAGGTCAGGGACTGGTGCCGGATCAGGCGCAGTTCGATGGGACCGGTGCCGTGGCGGAGGGCGTTGGTGACCAGCTCGCTGACGATGAGCGTCGTCCGGTCCTGGACGCCCTGCAGTCCCCAGGAGGCCAGCTGGTGGGCCGCCAGGTTCCTGGCCCGGCGGACCACGGTCCCGTCGACGGGCAGCGTCCAGGAGGCGACCCGGTCCGCGCCGAGCGAACGGGTACGGACCAGGAGCAGGGAGACGTCGTCGTCCCCGGACTGGCCGCGGCGGCTCTCCGCGACGAGGGCGCAGAGGTCGTCCAGGGAACGGCCGGGCTGGGTGAGCACGGTGCCCAGGCGGCGCATCCCCTCCTCGATGTCGTGGTCCCGGTGCTCGATCAGGCCGTCGGTGTACAGCGCGAGGAGGCTGCCCTCGGGCAGTTCGATCTCCACCGACTCGAAGGGGTCACCCAGCCCGATGCCCAGCGGGGCCCCGGTGGGCAGGTCGGGGAAGCTCACCCGGCCCTGCGGGTCGACGACGGCGGGCGGGGGGTGCCCGGCCCCCGCCATGGTGCAGCGGCGGGTGGCCGGATCGTAGACGGCGTAGAGGCAGGTCGCGCCCATGCCCGCCGGGGTGTCGTGCTCGTCGCCGTCGGCCAGGCGCTGGAGCGTGTCGTCGAGGCGGGTCAGCAACTCGTCGGGGGGAAGCTCCATGTCGGCGAGGGTGTGGACGGAGGTACGGAGCCTGCCCATCGTCACGGCGGCGTGGAGGCCGTGCCCGACGACGTCCCCCACGACGAGGGCGACCCGGCCGCCGGACAGCGGGATCACGTCGAACCAGTCGCCGCCGACGCAGTGGTCGACGTCGGCCGGCAGGTAGAGCGAAGCCGTCTCGACGGCCGCGCCGCCCTGCAACTGGCTTGGGAGCAGGGTGCGTTGCAGCGTGAGGGCCGCGGTGTGCTCGCGGGTGTAGCGACGGGCGTGGTCCAGCGACCGGGCGGCGCGGGCGACGAGTTCCTCGGCGAGCAGCAGGTCGACCTTCTGGAAGGGCGCGGGGTCGGCGGTGCGGACGAACAGCGCGGTCCCCAGCAGCATGCGCCGCGCGCGGATCGGCACGACCATGACGGAGTGCGCGCCACTGCGGCCGAGCCGGCGCGCCAGCTCGGGGGTCGTGCCGGCCCACGCGCTGAGCGTGACGTCGAACGCCGGCTCCAGACGGGACGTGCCGGTGCGCAGGACCTCGTGCAAGGGCGAGCCCGGAGGTACCCCGATCGGTTCACCGCGCAGCCACGGCGACTCCGGGACCCCGGGGCGGATCGAGGCCACGCCCGCACGACGGAAGCCGGGAGGACGCGCGCCCATCGTGCCGATGCGGACCGGGGGCCCCTCGCCGAACGAGACCGACTGCTCCAGGTCCACGGCGACGTAGTCGGCCAGCAGGGGCAGGGCGAGGTCGGCCAGCTCCTGGCCGGCCTGCATCACGTCCAGCGTGCTGCCGAGGCGCGCACCGGCCTCGCCGAGGGCGGCGAGGCGCTCGTGCGCCCGCCGGCTCTCGCAGACGTCGGTGCTGATCACGCACACACCCAGTGCCCGGCCGTCGGCGACCTGGAGGCACTGGAACGACACCGCGAACGGGTGCTCCGGGCCGGGATCCGCCGGGAGGCGCACGCGGTACTCGTGGACCTTGACGGTGCCGCTCTGCAGCACCTGCCGCATCAGCCCCCCGATGGCCTCGGACTCGGCGTCGGACCGCTCGTCGGCGAAGCGCGTTCCCAGGCGCCGGTCGTGGGGGAGGCCGTCGTGGCGTTCCATCACGTCGTTCGCGTAGACGCACCGCAACTGCGGGTCGCGGATGACGATGCCGATCGGCGCGCGGGTCAGCAGCGGTCCCCGCACCGATCCGCCGGTCGGGTCCGAGGCCGGCGCGCCCGCGTTGACCAGGGACAGCAGCCAGTGGGGCGCTCCGTCCCGCCCCCGCACCGCCGAGATCCGCACGGTCGCGCCGACCGTGTGGCCGTCCCGGTGCCGTACGGCCGTCGTGCCCGACCAGCCGTCGCGGGCCCGGCACCGCTCCACGAAGGCCGACATGGTGGACGGCGCGCCGAAGTGCGGCAGTACGAGGGCGGCGGACCGGCCGACCGCCTCCGCGGCGGAGAACCCGGAGAGCTGCCGGGCGGCCTGGGTCCATCCGAGCACCGTCGCCCCCTCGTCGAGCAGGGCGAACGCCGTGTCGGAGACCTCGGACGTGTTCAGTTGTCGGCCGAGCGTCACCGCGTCGGAGCTGAATGTGGTCGCCAAGTCGATGTCCCGGTTGGTGTGGATGTGCGGGGGCGGCACGTGGACGAGGCCGCACTTCCCTTTGTCCGGTGTTGACCGGATGAGGGACGGTTCTGTGACAGCCCGCCGCCGAGGGGAGCCGGCCGGGCCCGCGCCCCCGCGCCGGGTGCGCCGTCCGGGAGGCCGCGCGCCCCCGCGCCGGGTGCGCCGGGTGGCGGTTTTCCGGTGCCACACCTCGGAGGCCGGCACGTCACACGGCTCACGGAAGCTGTCCGGCGGCGCAGGAGCACACTGCCGATCACTCCTGCCCCCGTCGGCAGGTTTACCACCCCGGGGGCGCTGATCCGCCCCGTTCGCGCCGTACCTCGCGCCCTCTCCGGGCTGCTTGAGTGGATCACAGGGTCACCGCCGTCACGTCGTCACCGACCGCCGCGGTCGCCTCCGTCCGTCGACCAGCCCTGCTGGAGGGAATGTGTCCACACTGGACAGCGCCACCGGTCCCGCCGTCGAAGAACCCGCCCCCGACCCCGACCCCACGGCCGAGCAGCTCACCAGCCTGAGCACCCGCGCGGCACGCCAGCTCGCCACGACCACCAAGTCCGAACCGCAGATGCAGGCCATCACTTCGCGGTGGCTGCTGAAGGCCCTGCCGTGGGTGGACGTCAAGGGCGGCACGTACCGGGTCAACCGGCGTCTGCAACTGCGCACGAACCGCGGCCGCGTGCACTTCGAGCACAACGGGAGCGACGACATCCGCGTCATCCCGCAGTCGCTCACCGAGCTGCCGGTCCTGCGCGGCTACGGCGACACGGACGTTCTGCGGGAGATCGCCGGCCACTTCCGGCCCCAGGAGGTACGTGCCGGGCAGGTGCTCTTCGAGGCCGGCCAGCCCGTGACGGAGGTGTACCTGGTCGTCCACGGCAGGTTCACCCGCTACACCAGCGGCAAGTACGGCGACGAGGGGATCATCGGGGTCGTCACGGACGGCGACCAGCTGGGCGACGAGGCCGTGGGGCAGTCCGACCCGCTGTGGTCGGCCTCGGTGCGGGCCGAGACGGCCGGGGTGGTCCTGGCGATGCCCTGGGCCGCCGTCGAGGACCTCACCGAACGGGCGCCCTCCCTCGGCGCGCACCTGCGGTCCTACGTCGACCGGCAGCACCGGCCGATGAACCGCAAGGGCGAGGCCGACGTCCCGGTCCAGGCCGGCCACGTCGGCGAGCCGACGCTGGCGGGCGGCTTCGTGGACTACGACCTCGCGCCGCGCGAGTACCAGCTGTCCCTCACCCAGAGCGTGCTGCGGCTGCACAGCCGGGTCGCCGACCTCTACAACGACCCGATGGACCAGACCGAGCAGCAGCTGCGCCTGACCGTCGAGGAGATCCGCGAACGGCAGGAGTGGGAGCTGGTCAACAACCGGGAGTTCGGCCTGCTGCACAACGTCGACTACGGCCAGCGGGTCAGCACCTTCGCCGGCCCGCCCGTCCCGGACGACATGGACGAGCTGCTGTCGATGCGGCGCAAGACGAAGGTCTTCCTCGCCCACCCGAAGGCGATCGCGGCCTTCTTCCGGCAGTGCAACCGGCGCGGTCTGATGCCCGGCACCGCGACCCTCGACGGCCACGAGGTGCCGGCGTGGCGCGGCGTCCCGATCCTGCCCTGCGGCAAGATCCCGATCCGCGACGACCAGACCACCAGCATCATCGCCCTGCGCACCGGCGAGGCCGACCAGGGCGTCGTGGGCCTCTACCAGACCGGCATCCCGGAGGAGCACCAGCCCGGCCTGAACGTCAGGTTCATGGGCGTCGACTCCGCCGCGATCATCAGCTACCTCGTCACCGCCTACTACTCGCTGGCCATCCTCGTGCCCGATGCGGCAGGGATCCTGGAGAACGTCCAGGTCGGCCGGCTCCCCGAATGACGGCCTGGAGCAGCCTGTGACCACACGACCCACCACCTTCACCCTGCCCGGACCCCCGAGCGTCGCCCGCGGCGCGGGAGCGCGGCGGCACGGCCCGATCCCCGGACTGCTGTACCGGCCCGCGGTGCCCGCCGACCCGGAGAAGGTCCAGGAGGTCGACCTGCGCGTGGAGGCCTGGGCCCGCGCCAACGACCTCTTCCCGGCGGCCTGGCGGGGCGACTTCTCCGGCTTCCAGTTCGGCCGTGCCGTCGTGCTCCAGCACCCGGGGGCCGCCGACCTGGAACGCCTCACCGTCGCCGGCAAGCTGCTGCTCGCCGAGAACATCGTCGACTCCTGCTACTGCGAGGAGGACGAGGGCCGCGGGGCAGCGCGCAAGGGCCTGGGCGGACGCCTGGTCATCGCCCAGTCGGCCCTCGACCCGTACCACGGCACCCCCGCGCTGGAGGAGGAGTGGCGGCGCGGCGTCCAGGCGGACGGGCCGCTGCGCTCGTACCACCTCGCGCTGCGGGACTTCGCCGTCCTGGCCTCACCGAGCCAGACCGACCGGTTCGTGCACGACGTCGCCCGCCTGCACCTGGGCTACCTGGCCGAGGCCGCGTGGGCGGAGACCCGCCACGTGCCGCAGGTCTGGGAGTACCTCGTGATGCGGCAGTTCAACAACTTCCGGCCCTGCCTGTCCATCGTGGACGCCGTGGACGGCTACGAGCTGCCCGAGCAGGCGTACGCCCGCCCCGAGATCCAGCGGATCACGGCCCTCGCCTGCAACGCCACGACCATCGTCAACGACCTGTACTCCTTCACCAAGGAACTGGCCGGCGACCCGGCGCACCTCAACCTCCCGCAGGTCGTCGCCGCCAACGAGGGGTGCGGCCTGAAGGAGGCCTACCTCCGGTCGGTCGGGATCCACAACACGATCATGGCGGCCTTCGAGGAGGAGTCGGCCCTGCTCTCGGCCACCTCGCCCCTCGTGGAGCGCTACGCCCGGGGGCTCGCCGCCTGGGTGTCCGGCAACCACGAGTGGCACGCCACCAACAGCCACCGCTACCACCTGCCCGACTACTGGTGACCGACGCCCGTGAACACACCGGCACACCACCCATGCACCACGAGGAGCAACAGTTGACCAACGCCCCTGCCGCCCGGCCCGCGGTCCTTCCGGTCCCGGCCCAGTCCACCTACCAGAGCCGGATCGCGGACTACTGGAACGCCGAGGAGAACCCGGTCAACCTCGAACTGGGAAGGATCGACGACCTCTACCACCACCACTACGGCATCGGTGAGGCCGACACCTCGGTGCTCGACGAACCCGATCCCGACCGGCGGCGCAAGCGCCTGACCGCCGAACTGCACCGCCTGGAGCACGCCCAGGCCGAACTGCTCGCCTCGAACCTGGGGGACCTCTCGCCGGACGACCGGGTCTTCGACGCCGGCTGCGGACGGGGCGGCGGCAGCGTCGTCGCGCACCTGCGCTACGGCTGCCACGCCGACGGGGTCACCCTCTCGGCCAAGCAGGCCGCCTTCGCCAACGACCAGGCCCGGGCCCGGGGCATCGAGGACAAGGTCCGCTACCACCACCGCAACATGCTCGACACGGGCTTCGGGACCGGCGCCTACGCGGCGTCCTGGAACAACGAGTCCACCATGTACGTCGAGCTGGACCTGCTGTTCGCCGAGCACGCCCGCCTGCTGCGCCGCGGGGGCCGGTACGTGACCGTCACCGGCTGCTACAACGACACCTACGGCCGAGCCTCGCGCGAGGTGTCGCTGATCAACGCGCACTACATCTGCGACATCCACCCGCGCTCCGCGTACTTCCGGGCGATGGCGCGGCACCGTCTGGTGCCGGTCCACGTCGAGGACCTGACCGAGGCCGCGATCCCGTACTGGGAGCTGCGCAAGCAGGCGGACCACCTGGTCACCGGCATCGAGGACACGTTCCTCGACGCCTACCGCAACGGCAGCTTCCAGTACCTGCTCATCGCGGCCGACCGGGTCTGACCCTCCGCACGGTGGCGGTCCACGGTGCCCCGCGGACGCCCCCCACGGGCAACCGCCCCCCACCGGCGCGTGACAGGCGCGCCGGTGGGGGGCGGCCGTGCGGATGAGGCGGAGCCGTCGTGGTACGCGGCACCCCAGTGATGGGACAATTCACCCAGGGGCGAGTCCCCGCCTGTCAGGGAACCGCGGGCGGAGGCCGTCGTGAGCCCCGCTCCCGGTTCTGGGAGGTGCACCGCGTGCGTCCGGTCCGACTCAGCAAGAGCTTCGTCCTCCTGCTCCTCAGCGTCGTGCTGATCTCGGTCGTGCGGCTGGCGCTGGCGGCCGCCGACGTGCACGTCATGGGCATAGCGGAGTACGCCGTCCTCATCCCGGTCGTGGCCAGTGCCCTGCTGCCGGTGCGGGAGACCGTGATCGTCGGAGTGTTCAACCTGGCCGCCGCCGTCGGGCTCTACGGGGTCCTGCTCCGGGACATGGGGCGGGCCAACCAGATCACGATCATCACGGCCCTGGCCCTGGCCCTGGGCGTGAGCTGGGCCGTCTGCAGCATCCGTGTCGCGGGCGAGAACCGCTTCCGGCGCCTGGTGATCGCCCGCGAGCGGCTCGCGCTCCTGAGCGAGGCCAGCAGCCGGGTCGGCAGCACTCTCGACGCGGCGCGAACCACCGAGGAACTGGCCGAGGTCGCCGCGCGCCGCTTCGCCGACCACGCCACCGTGGACCTCTTCGAGAGCGTCCTGAACGGCGACGAACCCGTGCTGCGGCCCGGTACGGGCGACCTCACCCTGCGCCGTACCGCCGAGGCGGGAGCGGCGCCGGCTCCCGGCGGTGTCCGGCCGGGCGGGAGCGTCGTCTACCGGGAGGCGGCGGAAGCCACCCCTGGGCTCTTCACCGGCACGCCGAAGCTGCTGGAGGTCACCGACGGCGCCCCCGTGCCCGGCGCCGCGGGCACGGGCACGGGCACGGGCACGGGCACGGGCACGGGCGGAGCGTACTCGGCGCTGGCGATACCCCTGCGCGCACGCGGGGTGACCCTCGGCGCCGCGCTGTTCTCGCGTTCCCCGGACCGGGACTTCTTCGACGCCGACGACCTGCTCCTGGCCCAGGAGATCGGGGCCCGGGCCGCGGTGTGCGTCGACAACGCCCGCCGCTACACCCGTGAACGCAACACCTCCCTCGCGCTGCAGCGGAGCCTCCTCCCGCCGTCCGCACCGAGGCAACCGGCGGTGGAGGCGGCCACGCGCTACCTGCCCGCGGGCCTGTTCGCGGGCGTGGGCGGCGACTGGTACGACGTCATCCCGCTCTCCGGCGCCCGGGTCGCCCTGGTGGTCGGCGACGTGGTCGGCCACGGCGTCCACGCCTCGGCGACGATGGGGCGGCTGCGCGCCGCCGTACGCACACTGGCCGACATCGACCTGCCGCCCGACGAGCTCCTCACCCACCTCGACGACGTCGTCACCCGGCACCACGTCGCCGGCGACGCCAGGGACGCGAATCGCGCGACGGGACCGGCCGCCGGCGAGATCGTGGCGACCTGCCTGTACATGATCTACGACCCGCTGTCGCGCCGGTGCACGGCGGCCAGGGCCGGCCACCCGCCGCCCGCCGTCATACGCCCCGGATCGGACGTCGAGTACCTCGACATCCCCGCCGGTCCGCCGCTGGGCGTGGGCGGGCTCCCCTTCGAGACGGCCGAACTGGAACTGCCGGCCGGCACACGGCTCGCCCTCTACACCGACGGCCTCGTCGAATCCCCCGGACACAGCATCGACGAAGGCCTCGGAGCCCTCCGCAAGGCCCTGTCCGAGCCGCTCTCCTCGCTCGAGGACATGTGCGACCACGTCCTGCACACGGTGGCGGCAGAAGGGTCGCGGGACGATGTGGCCCTCGTCATCGCCCGCACCATGGAGCTCGACGGCACGCACGCCGCCTCGTGGAACCTCACCGAGGACCTCGCCGAGGTCGCCCGCGCCCGCGACCTCGCCGCGTCCCGGCTGGAGGGCTGGGACCTGGGCGAGCTGGCGTTCACCACGGAGCTGGTCATCAGCGAGCTGGTCACCAACGCCATCCGCTACGGCTCGGGCCCGGTCCAACTGCGGCTCATCCGCGAGGACACGCTGATCTGCGAGGTGTCGGACGCCAGCAACACCGCACCGCACCTGCGCCGCGCCCGCATGCTCGACGAGGGCGGGCGGGGGCTGTTCATCGTGGCGCGGCTCGCCGAGCGCTGGGGCACCAGGCAACGCCCCGACGGGAAGACCATCTGGGCCGAGATCGCCCTCCCGGACCTGGGCCCCTGGAGGGCCGGGGACACCTCCGTACGGTAGGGCCCCGCGTCGACGGCGGGGCGAGCATCGGCCACAACAGTGCCTGAGCGGGGCCGGCACGGCCGGCCCACCGGCCGGGAAGGACAGGGATCCACGTGGACGAACTGCTCGGCGCGGCCGTCGAGGCACACGGCGGAAGCGCGCGCTGGAGTGCGCTGACCCGGGTGCGGGCCACCCTGGTCAGCGGAGGACTCCTGTTCGCGGCCAAGGGCCTGCCGCAGGATTCCGAGCCACGCGAGATGACAGCGCTGCTCCACGAGCAGCGTGCCTCCGTCACACCCTTCGGCGCCCCCGACCTGAAGACCGACTTCACGCCGCGGCGGGTGAGCATCGAGACGCTCGACGGGCGGACGGTGGCCGTGCGCGACGACCCGCGGTCGTCCTTCGCCGGCCACACCCTCGACACCCCCTGGGACCCGCTGGACCGTGCCTACTTCAACGGCTACGCGATGTGGACCTACCTGACCACGCCGTTCCTGCTGACCATGCCCGGCTTCACCGTGACCGGGATCGAGCCGTGGCGTGAGGGGGACGAGCTCTGGCGCGGCCTGCGCGCCGCCTTCCCTCCCTGGATCGCCGGCCACAGCACCCACCAGGACTTCTACTTCGGCCCCGACCACCTGCTCCGCAGGCACGACTACCACGTCGACGTGGCGGGCGGTTTCGCCACCGCGCAGTACGTGTACGACACCGTGGAAGCGGACGGCATCGTCGTGCCCACCAGGCGCCGGGCCTACCGCCGCGACGCCGCCGGCCACCCCCTCCGCGACGAGGTCATGGTCGCGATCGACCTCGGCGACATCCACTTCGGCTGACGTACGACGCGGCACCGGCGCGGCCAGTGCGTGATCGGTCAAGGTGCCATGCGCTGGGTGTCAAGATCCGCCGTCCCCCCGCCCCTACGGTCGTGCTGACCACCACGTCCGGACCGCGCGCACGTGCCGTCCGGCCGGCCCCGCGCTGCGCAGCGCAGGATGGGAGGCAGCGAATGAGCGGCACGAAGCAGTTCGAGGACAGGTCGCAGGACGCGGCACTGGTGTGGCACGCGGTCGGTGCGGGGGCCCTGATGGGGGTGGCGACGGTCTGTGCCGTCGTCCTGTCGTGCCCCCGGGTGCGGGTGGCGTTCCCGGTCACGGCGTCGGTCGTCGTGCTGGCGCACGGCTGGCTCCGGTGGCGGGACCACCGGCGTGCGAAGGCCGCCCGTGAGGCGTCCGAGGTGGTGCGCGGTGTCCTGCTGCGGCCGCTGCCCGCGCGCGTGGGCGGCCTGCTGCTCGCCTCCGTCTACCGTCCGTGCGGGGGCAGGGAGCTGGTCGGCGGCGACCTGTACGCCGTCGCGCGCACCGCAGGGGCGACCCGGCTCATCATCGGGGACGTGCGCGGTAGGGGACTGTCCTCGTTCCTGGACGTCGCCGCCGTCCTCGGGGCCTTCCGTGAATGGGCCCCGCGGACCGCCTCGCTGACCGAGCTGTCCCTGCGGCTGGAGGAGAGCTACCTGCGCCACCTGGCCGACACCGGCGACGGCGCGGCCTCCGAGACCGACGAACGCTTCGTGACGGTGCTGATGGTGGAGGTGCCGGACGGGGACACCGTCGCCCGGATGGTCAACTACGGCCATCCGCCGCCCGTCCGGGTCCGGCCCGACGACGTGCGGCTCCTGCCGGGCGTTCCCTGCCCGCCGCTCGGGCTCGGCCCGCTGTGCGACGCCGAGGCGCACGAATGCACCTTCTTGTTCGGCCCGCACGACACGCTCCTGCTGTACACCGACGGCCTCATCGAGGCCCGCGACTGCGCAGGGGTCTGCTTCCCGCTGCTGGAGCACGCCCTCACCTGGATGTCGAAGGGGCGCTTCGCCGGCGGGGAGGGCCGGCTCTACGGGATCCTGGGGGACATCCTCGACGACGTCGTGGCCCACTGCGGTGTCCTCCCGGCGGACGACCTCGCGATGATCGCGCTGGCCCGCAGGCAGGAGGAGGGCAGCGGCGCGATCCCCCGCCAGCCGGCCGGTCAGGACCAGTCGGGCGACACGAGCCCGGCACGCCCCGTACGCCCGGACCGGTCGCCCCCGGGCCCCGGGTGAAGCCGCCGCTCGTCAGGGTCCCCCGGGTCGGCCCGGGCCGGCCGCCCTGCCGCGCCACTCGACCGGGGACATGCCGTACGCGGCGCGGAAGGCACGGCTGAAGTGGGCGTGGCTGCCGAACCCCCGCCGGTGCGCGATCGCCTCGACCGTCAGGCCGGCCAGGTCGGGACGCTCGAGGTCGTTCCGGCAGGCCTCCAGCCGCAGGTGCTGGATCAAGCGGCCGACGGTCCGGTTCTCGTCGTGGAACAGCTTGTGCAGGTACCGCACGGAGATGTGGTGCGCGGCCGCGATGGTGGCGGGGGTCAGCCCGGGCTCGTCCGCGTGCGCCCGGATGTACTCGCGGACGCGGAGTCTCAGCGTCGCCCCGGAGCCGGGCGCCTGCGGGTCGCGCCGGGTCTCCCCGGTGGCCAGCGCGGTCAGCACGTCGACCAGGCCGCGCTGCAGGAACCGTTTCGGCCCGGTCACGCAACTGCCGGCCGCGGCCGCGGTCGCGAGCCGGTTCACGTACGCGGCGAGGATCGCCGCGACGTAGTGCTCGGGAGGGTAGGTCCGGCCCGTGACGTCCAGCAGGATCGCGTCGGGAAGGTCGAGGAGTTCGAGGGGGACGACCGCGGCGTTCTGGAACACACCCCCCGGGAAGTCGCGGACGAAGGGCCGCCGGGTGTCGAGCAGGAGCAGCTGTCCCGCGGTGAGGAGCATTTCCCGTCCGTCCTGGACCGCGACGCTGTTGCCCGCCGCCTGAAGGCTCACGATGAGTGCGCCGACGCCGTCGGCGGTGGCCATCTCCGGTGTCCGGGCCATGCGTTGGGCGCTCGCCTCGACGTGCCCCACGCGTATCGCGCCGACGGAGGTGCGCCGGAGGGAACCGTGCAGGGCGACACTTCGGTGACAGCTGACCTCGAGCTGGGTGAAGGAGCTCCGGACCGTCTCCGTCCAGAATTCCCCCCTTTCGTCGGGCGGGACGACGTCGGTGTGAAAGGACTCGATCACGATGCCCCTCCCTCGAGGGGAGCCGGTCACAGGAATTCCGGTCCCCGAGTGGAGTCGCTTCGCAGGGGGCACGCCCGAGCGACCGCTGCTGCCACGATAACCGTCCCGGACGGCCGGTGTACGGGGCGTCCCGACTGTGCGGGGAACCCGCAGCCGGGCGCCGCGGAACTGCGGGAAAGCCGCACGGGCCCGCCGGCCCGGCCGCGGGCGGGGTGCCGGATCCGCCGGTGCGTGTCACGGTCATGCCCCCGCCAAGCCGCCCGCCGCCGGGGGCGGTTCGGGGGCGCGGGCCGCGGCGGCGGGCGGCGTTCGCCCGGTGCGCCGGCGCCCTCGTCGCGCGGACACGAGGGGGAACGAGAGGGGGCGCCGGCACCTGGCGGCCCAGGCCGTGTCGTCACATGCCCTCCCCCCACCTTCGGCCGGGGGTGCCCCCACCCAGCGACGCTCCCCCAGCTCCGCTGGGCGGTGCCCCCACGCTGCGTTGTCGCATCGTCCGAGTAGCCCACTACGAGGACGACTCTCCGCCGCACCGCACCTTGGGCACCTCCCAGCGGTGGCTGGGGGAGCTCATGTGACGACGCGCCCTAGCCGCGCAGCAGCGAGGCGAGCAGCGGGAGGAAGTGCTCGAACGGGGGCGTGACGGCGTCCGGGTCCTTCGCCTCCTCGTCCCAGCGGCGGACGGCGACCGCGTCGGCCGCCCCCGGCAGCCCGGCGAACTCCGCTGCCTGACGGGGCGTCATCACACCGCCCTGGACCTCCAGGGTGTACTTCGACGCCTCGGACAACCGGTCGTGGTAGCCCGGTTCGACCGCACAGAGGTAGCGCTTGGCGGCCACGTGCAGCCGCACCGGCTCGGTGACCTCGGGGCCGAACCAGCGGCCCAGCAGGTCGGCGCCGGTGTGGCTGTGCCGGTTGTCGCTGCCGCTCATCAGGTGGTGGCCGGTGACGACGTCGCCCTGCACGTGCCCGAGGTCGTGCAGCAGCGCGGCGGCCACCAGGTGCGGCGGGGCGCCGGCGGCCTCGGCCAGGGCGCCCGCCTGCAGCATGTGCTGGGCCATGGTGACGGGTTCGCCCAGGTACTCCGCGGACACCGCGCCCGCGAACAGCTCGGCGAGCGGGTCCAGGGTGTCCGCACGGCGCAGGACGGCCAGGGTGCTCGCCAGCCCGTCCAGGTCGGCGTAGCAGCCCTGCAGGTGGCGCGCCCCGTCCTGGGCGAAGGCGGTGCGGGCGTGCAGCAGCCGGGTGTTGTCGAAGACCAGGCAGTCGCCGGGCGTCAGGCGCAGGTCCAGCTGCAGTTCGGGGCGGAGCAGCAGGTCGGCGAAGGTGCGGTAGGCCGTGTAGAACGCCTCCAGCTCGTCCGCGGCCATCCGCAGCGTGCCGATCGAGCGGTTGTTGAACCGCACCTCCCGCACGCGGCCCAGCGGGTCGGTGCCGATCAGCGGGCGGTCGGCGCGCAGCACGGTGCCCGCGTCGCGGAAGACGAACGGGACGGGCGTACGGGTGAGCACGTCGAACGCCTCCGGGTCCTCGCGGCGCAGCAGCGCGGCCGCGGCGAAGCCGTCGACGAGACCGGAGTCGCCGCCGGCCGCGTCGTTGACCAGGCAGTGCAGCAACTGGAGCGTCGGAACCGGGTCCCGGTACGGGTTGTCGGTGTGCGGCGTGATGGCGGCCGAGGTGAAGGCCAGGTTGTTGGGGTCCGGCTCGACGCGTACGTCGAAGAGCTTGCCGTAGTTGGTCTCGCGGACGTACCCGAAGGTCTCCGCCACTTCGAGCACCTGGCCCTCGCGCCCGGGCACACCGCGCAGCAGCATGAACCCGAGCCGCAGCACGGACTCCAGCATCCGGGCCCGCACGCCCGGGTCGCCCGCGTACTCCTCCCAGCCGGCCTCGGGCAGGCGTCCGGCGACCTCGCGCGCGGTCCACAGCTCCTTCCCGGCCTCGCTGCGCAGGTCACCGTGCCCGGTCCGGCCGGGCCGGACGGCCTGCAGCCACGCCAGCGAGTACGACGAGCGGTGCCCGTCGGGTTCCCAGACCACCGCCACGGCGGGCTCCCCGTCCCCGGCGGCGTCGGCCGCCGAGCCCACCCGCAGCCCGTCGGGCAGGGAACTGATCTGGAACAGCTTCTGGCCGGACCGCGGGTCGCGGCACTCGGCGCAGGGGCAGTTGTCACGGAGCCACATCGCCGGCAGGTCACCGACGGGGAAGCTGGGCAGGGCGGACACGGTCACTCCTCGGGGCAAAGTTGTATAGCCAACTTCGCCGACCGTCACAGGCGGACGCGACCTGGAGGTGACCTGGACGTGGCGCGGCGGCGAACAACGCCCCGGCGTGCGCGGCGGGGGGACACGGGGCGGCGTTGCTTGTAGCATGGCGGTCAGTTACCGACCGGTAGGTACGTCCCCGGGCCGCCCACCAACCCACGGAGCAGCCATGCCCACGCTCGACCGCCAGGACGACGTCTTCATCCTCGACCTCGGGGACACCGAGAACCGCTTCCACCCCGACTGGATCGCGTCCCTCGACGCGCTCCTCGACGAGGTGGAGAAGGCGGAGGGGCCGCGCGCCCTGGTCACCGCGGCCACCGGCAAGTTCTGGTCCAACGGACTCGACCTGGAGTGGCTGTCCGCCCACGGCGACCGGGCCGGCGCGTACGTCACCGGCGTGCAGGCGCTGCTCGCCCGCTTCCTGACCCTGCCGGTGGCCACCGTCGCCGCGCTGCAGGGCCACACCTTCGCCGCGGGCGCGATGCTCTCCCTGGCCCACGACCTGCGCGTGATGCGTGCCGACCGGGGCTTCTGGTGCCTGCCGGAGGCGGACATCCACATCCCGTTCACGCCGGGCATGTCGGCCCTCATCCAGGCCCGCCTGCACCCGCAGACGGCCCACGAGGCCATGACCACCGCGCGCCGCTACGGCGGTTCCGACGCGCTGGCCGAGCGCATCGTCGACCGTACGGCGGGCGAGGACGAGGTCCGCGCGGCGGCCGTCGCCCTCGCCCGTCCCCTGGCGGGGAAGGCGGGTCCCACCCTCGGCACGATCAAGACCCGTATGTACGGTCCCGCGCTGGCCGCCCTCCGTCAGGAGGACGTCCCCCTGGGCTGAGCCGCGCGCCGGGGGCCGGGGTCAGCGGGGGTCGTGGAACCAGCTGCCGGGCAGGTCGTCGCGCACCCGGTCGAGCGCCTCCCCGGTGCGGGCCCGTGCCCACAGGAAGGCGCGGTCGTCCTCGCGGAGTATGACGTCGGTCCCGGCGAACCAGCGCGTGCCCGGGTCCTCACCGGCCGGGTAGGCGGGGAACGGCAGCGGGGTGAACCGGCCCCCCAGGGACTCGAATTCGGCCTCGTCGAGGTCGTCGCGGAAGTCGCCGAGCCCGGACGGCCCGTGCAGCGACTCCGACAGCACGATCTCGACGCAGGCCCACGAGAAGCGGTCCAGCCACCCCGACCACCGCTCGGCCGACGTGTCCGCGAGGTCCGGCTTCATGACGACCGGCGGATCGGCCCTGTGCAAATCGGTGAGGAGGACGCCCCACGACGCGGCGCCCTGGTTCTCGTACCGGAAGACCAGCGCCTCCTCGCGGGGGTCCACGTGCAGTTCCGCCGGCGTGAGCAGCCTGTCGTGGTTGCTGGTCAGGTCCGGACGCCGGCCGAAGAGCCGGTAGGCGTCGCGGAGCACGGCGGGGAGGGCGAAGCCCAGGCGCTCCTCGGCGGCGGCCAGTTCCGGCTCACCGCACCCGTCGCCGTCCCGCAGCGGCACGAGCCAGTGGCCGGCGAAGCCGCGCACGAACCGCAGGGCCCGGGCCGGGTCCGTCATGCCCGCGGCCAGCTCCCGCCGCACGTCGAAGTCGTCTGTCATGCGCGCACGTTATCGCGCCGCCGCTCCGCGTCCGCCACCGCGGACCGCGCGCAGCGCGACGACCGCGAGGGCACGTGGAGGGCGCGGCCCGCCGCGAGGAGGAAGGGCCCGCCGCACGGCTCCCGGCGGTGCGCGCGGCACCGTCACGGGACCGGCCGCCACCACGCGGAGGCGGCCCGGTCGCCGCGATCCGGGCCACTCTGCCCCGCCGCTCGCGGCCCGGTCAGCCGGCGACGGCGAAGGAGTGGTGCTCGTGGGCCACCAGCCAGCGTCCCTCGTGCTTGCGCAGCCCGAGCGTGAGCCGCAGCCGGAGTCCGGGGTCCGCGGCGAAGTCCTCCGCGGTTCCGCAGCGGAGCAGGGCGTGGGCGAACGCCACGTCGTCGCCGGCGGTGACCTCCAGGGACACGAGCTCGAACGCGGCGCCGCCGGCCTGCCACGCGAAGAACGGCGGCCACACCTCCCGGTACGCGGCCAGGCCACGGACGCCGTCGTGGGGAGGCGGGACGTCGAACATCACGATGTCCTCGGCGTGGTCCGCGACCACCGCGTCCAGGTCGCCGCGGTGCACCGCCTCCGCCCAGCGTTCCACCAGCGCCCGGATCCGTGCCTCGTCGTCCCGCATGCCGGCCCCTCCCGTGCCGCCCGCGCGGCGGACACCCACCGGCGTCATCCTGCCACCCGGGGGTCCCCCGCGAGTGAGCCGAAGGGGCGCGCGCCTGTCGAAAAGGAGAGCACGCGGAGGCTCCGAGGGACGAGGAGCCGAGCATGGTCGACTGTCGACAGGTGCAGAGGGCGCCCCGGAGGCGAACCGAGCCCCGAGAAACGGTGCGCGTGGGGCGCGTGGGCGGGAATCCCGTGAGTCGGTGCGGTGGCGTGCCCGCCGGATTAGCGTGCGGGCATGGCACTCCGCTTCCCTGCTCCGGTCACCATCGACGGCCGGTACGCGCGGCTGGTCCCGCTGTCGCCGCTGCACGTACCCGCGCTGTTCGCCGCCGCGCGCGCCGACGACGGCATGTGGCGCTGGCTGTCGACGACACCACCGGGTTCACCGGGCGAGATGGCGTCGCTGGTGGAACAGCGGCTGGCGCAGGCGGCGGCGGGGGAGTCCGTGGTGTTCGCGGTCGTCCCGCACGCCACGGAGCGCCCGTCGGGATGGGCCGCGTACATCGACGTCTCGGTCGTCGACGAGCGCGTGGACATCGGCTGGAGCTGGCTGGACCCCGCCCTGTGGGGCAGCCCGGTGCACCTGGAGACCCACTTCATGCTGGTCTACTACGCCTTCGAGGACCTGGGCTTCGGGCGCGTCCAGTGGCGCCTGGACGACCTGGACCTGCCGACCCAGGACGCGGTCTCCCGCATCGGCGGCATCCGCGAGGGCGTGCTGCGTCGGCACTGCCGCCGCGTCGACGGGTCGTGGCGCGACACCGTCTACTACTCCCTGGTCGCCGCGGAGTGGCCGGCCGTGCGGGAACGCTGGATGGCGGGCTGGATCCTCGAATGAGGCCGGGGGGCCGCCGAGGGCGTCAGTGCCCCTTGCGCGTGCGCCGCCAGGAGAACGGCCCCGGCAGGTCGACGGACTCGGTGCGCTCACCGCGGGTGTTGACCGTGTGGTGGACGCCCTTGCTCCCGGTGGTGATGGACAGCGAGCGCTTGTTGATGTTCAGGCGGACGCCGGGCAGGATCCGGAACGACTTGCGGAAGTGCAGGGGCATGTCGTGCTCCTTTGCGAGAGTGCGGTCTGGAGTACGTGTGCCCTGCTGACGCCCTTTCATCAGGGGCTCTTCGCGGCGGAGTCGTGCGACGCCGGGTCAGCCCCCGGGGCCGAGCTCGAACGGCACCCGACCGACGCCTTCGGCGCCCCCGTGCCGCTGCGCCGGGCCGGGGACACCGTCGGCGTTACCCCGCTCGGTCACCCCGGTCTTCCTCTCGGCGGAACCCGGGGGCGGGTGACCGCGCGGGGCTCAGGCCCCGGCCGCGTGGGCCCAGAACGCGCGCATCGTCGCCGGGGCCGCCGGGCCGGTCAGTTCGACCTGGGTGAGCAGCACCGTCACCGTGTCCGTGGCCGGGACGATGTGCGCCGCCGTGCCGGTCCCGCCGATCCAGCCGTAGCGTCCCGGCACGTTCCAGGGGGCGAGAGGCACGACGTCCACGGACCCGCCGAACCCCCAGCCCTGGCCCTCCAGGAAGAGCTCGTTCGCGCCGCGCTCCTCCGGCGGCAGGTGGTCGGTCGTCATCAGGCGCACGGACTCCTCCGACAGCAGCCGCCGGCCGCCCGCGGTGCCGCCCGCGAGCAGCATCCTGCCGAAGGCGTACCAGTCGTCGACGGTGGACACCAGGCCGCTCGCGCCGGACGGGAACGCCGGAGGGCTGCTCCACTGCCCGCCGGGGGCGTCCACCAGCTCGAGACCTCCCGGCGGATCCGGACGGTAGTAGCCGGCGAGGCGGCCGATGCCGTCGGGCGGTACGGAGAAGCCGGTGTCGGTCATGCCCAGCGGTCCGAAGATCCGCTCCGCCAGGAACTCGGGCAGCGGACGGCCGGACACCCGCGCGACCAGGACGCCCTGGATGTCGGAGCACGTGTTGTAGAGCCAGGCCTCACCGGGCTGGCGCAGCAGGGGGATCCCGCCCAGCGTCGCCATCCAGGCGTCCGGCGCCATGACCTGCTGCGGCCGGGGCGGTCCCTGCAGCAGCTCGCCGCACAGCGGGGCGAGCGCGGGCAGGGAGAAGTCCGCGGGGAATCCGTAACCGGCGCGCGAGGTCAGCAGGTCGAGGACGGTGATCGGCGCCGCCGCCGGCACCACGTCGTCGAGCGCGCTCGCCGGGGTGCGGACGACCACGGGCCCGGCCAGCTCGGGCAGCCAGGCGGCGACGGGGTCCGAGAGGGCGACGAGCCCGTCGTCGACGAGCATCATGACCGCCGCGGCGACGACCGGTTTGGTGATCGACGCGATGCGGAAGAGCGAGTCCCTGGCCATGGGGGCCGGGTCCGCGACGCCCAGCGTCCCCACGGCCGCCACCTCCACCCGGTCGCCGCGCGCGACCAGGCCCACCGCCCCGGGCACCGACCCGTCGTCCACGAACGCCTGCAGGACCTCGCGCAGCCGCGGCTCCATCGCCTCCACCTTCCCTCGTGTGCCGTCACCGGGAAGGACCCCCGGAGCGACGAGGACTCATCGGTGCGCGGGCGGCGCCCCGTTCGGCGGTGTGTTGCAGGGGGCGGCCCCGGGCATCCGCGTAGCGTACCGAAGGCCGGCCCGTATCGGGGTGTACACGGAGGAAAGGGCACCGGATCCATGCAGCAGGAACGCGGTGGCCGCTGTGACGTGATCGTGGTCGGGGCGGGCGCCGCCGGGCTGGCCTGCGCGGCGGACCTCGTCGTGGCGGGCCTGACGGTACGGGTGCTGGAGGCCTCGGACGCCGTCGGCGGACGGATGCGCACCGACCGGCACCGCGGCTTCCTCCTCGACCGCGGCTTCCAGGTCTTCAACACCTCCTACCCCCAGGTGAGGCGCCGTCTGGAGCTGGAGGCGCTGCGGCTGCGGCCGTTCACCCCCGGCGTCCTGGTGCACACCTCCAGCGGTCGGCTGCGCTTCGCCGACCCGACCCGCCCGCCGTACGCGACCGCCGACCTGCTGCCCGGCCGGCTCGCGTCGGGGCGCGACCTGGCGGCGCTGGGCGTCCTGAGCGCCCGTGACATGGTGCTGCCCGCGGGCAGGCTGCGCGCGGGCGCCGACACCACGACGCTCACCGCGCTGGCCGCCGCGGGCATCTCGCCCGAACTGGTGGAGACCCTGTTCCGGCCGTTCCTGTCCGGGGTCTTCCTGGAGGACGAACTGGAGACCTCCAGCCGCTTCTTCCACTTCGTCTGGCGCAGCATGCTGCGCGGCACCCTCGCCCTGCCCGCCGAGGGGATCGGCGCCGTGCCCGCGCAGCTCGCCGGGCGACTGCCCGCCGGCACGGTCCGCACCGAGGCCCCGGTGCGCGAACTGACCGGCGACGGGGTGCTGCTGGAGGACGGCACGGACCTCGCCGCGCCCGTCGTGGTGGTGGCCACCGGACCGAGAGCGGCCGCACGCCTGCTGCCCGGCCTCACGACCCCGCCCACCCGGACCGTGACGACCTACTACCACGCCGCCGACGGGTCGCCGCTCGCCGAGCCGACGCTGATGGTGGACGAACGCCGACGCTTCCTCAACACGGTGGTCCTCACCGAGGTGCAGCCCGGACTCTCCCCGGACGGCCGCGCCCTGGTGGCGACCTCGGTGCTCGGCGCGCCGGGCCCCGCCGACGAACCGGCCCTGACCGCCGCGCTGTCGGACGCGTACGGCGCGGACGCCGCCGCCTGGGAGCCGTTGCACCGCTGCACCGTGCGCGAGGCCCTGCCCGCGATGCCGGCGCCCCATCCGATGACCCGCACGACCCGCTTCGCCCCGGGGCGCCATGTGTGCGGCGACCACCGGGCGACCGGGTCGCTCCAGGGCGCGCTGGCCTCGGGCACGCGGGCGGCCCGCGAGGTGCTGTCGGACCGCCGCAGGGCGGCGACGCGGCTGCGCTGAGCGCCTGAGTTCCCGGAGCCCCCGGGTGCCGGGGGCGGCGGTGCGCCCGGGCGCTCAGTCGATCGCGGCGTCCACCAGCACGGTGGCGATGGCGCGGGCGTGGGCGCCCGGGCCGCTCGCGTTCAGCGCGGTGCTGCGCGAGACGGCGCCGTCGTACAGCAGGGCGAGCCGCTCGCCGAGTTCCTCGGGGTCGCGGGCACCGGCCTGCCGCGCGAGGGCGGACAGCCTGCGGGCGAACTCGGTCTTGTAGGCGGCCACCAGCACGTGGACCGGGTGGCCGGGGTCCGGGACCTCGACGGCGGCGTTCAGGAAGGGGCAGCCGCGCAGCGGGCCGTCCATCGTCCGCGGGCGCCAGTCGAAGATCGCCAGGAGCTGCCCCCGCGGGTCCGGGCAGGGCTCCCCGGGGACCACCTCGGGGGGGAGCAGGCCGTCCTCGAGTGCGCTCAGGTAGGCCTGGACGAGGTCGTCCTTGCTCGCGAAGTGCGTGTACAGGGTGCGCTTCGACACGTTGGCGACGGTGGCCAGCTGGTCCATCCCGGTCGCGTTGACCCCCTGGGCGATGAACAGCTCCGTCGCCGCCTTGAGGATCCGCTCCCGGGCGCCTCGGCCACTGCGCCGGCGTACGGGGGAGGGTGTGTCGCTCATGCGTCGAGGATACCGATCGTTTTACTTCACCGGAAACGGCCCTGCACCTCGCGCTGCCGAACTTCCCCGCCTGGCGCGTCGCCGGAGCCGTCACGCTCACCGAGCTGCGGAACCTGGCCCCCGTCGCCGGCATCCAGGTCGAGTACAGCCTCGTGGAGCGGACCGCCGACCGCGAGCTGCTGCCCATGGGCCGAGGGCCTCGGGCTCGGTGCCGCCCTGTGGTCCCCGCTCGGCGGCGGCCTGCTCACCGGCAAGTACCGAGGCGGTTCCGAGGGCCGGCTCAGCGACTTGAAGACGCTGATCCACACCGAGTCCTCCGCCCGGAAGACCGCGGTCGTCGACACCGTCCTGGCCGTCGCCGAGGAGACCGGGGCGACGCCGGCGCAGGTGTCCGTGGCCTGGCTCCGCGAGCGCGCCGCCCGCGCCGCCACCTCCTTCGTGCCGATCATCGGCCCGCGCAACACCACCCAGCTCGAGGACTACCTCGGCGCGCTCGACGTAAGGCTCGCCCCGAGCAGTACACGCGCCTGAGCGAGGTCAGCGCCGTACCGCTCGGCGTCCCCCACGAGGCCACCGCCGGCATGATGGGCCGCCTCCGCGGCGGCGACGCCTCCCTGGTGGCCGGGCCGGTGCGGCCGGTCGCCTGATCCCGTGCGGCGGAGGCGGCACCGGTCACCGCGACGGGGGCCGCCGCCCCGCGGGCTCCGGTGGACCGGATCCCTCCGGTCCGCGATGCTGGGGATCCGCACCACGGGCGAGCCGGGGCGGCGAGCAGAGGAAGGACGGCGCGGCATGCCCATCATCTCGCGCGGATTCCACGGCCGGCGCCCCACGTCGGGCAACAAGCTTCCGCCGGGACAGTACGAGACCTTCGACTTCCCGGTCATGTCCGCCGGTCCCACCCCGCGGATCTCCCACGACGACTGGGAGTTCACCGTCGTCACCGAGGACGGCACCCGCCACCGCTGG
The DNA here is from genome assembly GCF_042956445.1 of Streptomyces sp. NPDC008238. NCBI lineage: Bacteria > Bacillati > Actinomycetota > Actinomycetes > Kitasatosporales > Streptomycetaceae > Streptomyces > Streptomyces sp. NPDC008238. The sequence goes on from NZ_JBIBGK010000001.1 coordinate 439,246, forward strand.
AACTGGGCGGAACTCGTCGCGCTGCCCGCCGAGACGCCGACGGTCGACCTGCACTGCGTGACGAAGTGGTCCAGGTTCGGCACCCACTGGCGGGGCGTCTCCCTCGACACGCTGCTCGCCGACGTCGAGACCGCCGCCGAGTACGCCCTCGTTCACTCCTACGGCGGCTACACCACCAACCTGCCCCTGGAGGACCTCCTCGACGGGCAGGCGTGGATCGCCCACGAGTACGACGGCGACGAACTCGCGGCCGAGCACGGCGGTCCCGCCCGGCTGCTGGTCCCGCACCTGTACCTGTGGAAGTCGGCGAAGTGGGTCCGCGGCATCCGGCTGCTCCTGGAGGACGAGCCCGGCTTCTGGGAGAGCGTCGGCTACCACGACTACGGAGACCCATGGCGCGAACAGCGGTACCAAGGCGACTAGGCGACCGCCTGCGCTGGCAGGCGGCCGAACTGGCCGAACGGCGAACCGAGTCGGTGGCGGCGTGGACCCTCGTGTTCGACGTGCCCGGCTGGCCGGGCCACCTGCCGGGCCAGCACGTCGACGTCCGGCTCACCGCGGAGGACGGCTACAGCACCCAGCGCAGCTACTCCCTGGCGTCCGCCGCCGACGGCGACCGGGTCGAACTGACCGTCCAGCGCGTCGAGGACGGTGAGGTCTCGCCCTACCTGACCGACGACCTCGCCGTGGGGGACGCCGTCGAGATCCGCGGCCCCGTCGGCGGCTGGTTCGTCTGGCACCCCGGGCAGACCGAGCCGGTCCTGCTGGTCGGCGGCGGCTCCGGGCTCGTCCCCCTCATGGCGATGCTCCGCGGCCGCGCCGCCGCGGGCAGCCGCGCCCCGTTCCGGCTGCTGTACTCCGTGCGCACGCCCGAAGACCGGTTCTACGCCGCCGAACTCGACCGGGGCGCGCCCGGCGTCGACACAACCTACCTCTACACCCGTTCGGCACCGGACGGCGGCCCCCGCCCCGCGGGCCGGATCCAGGCGCGCGACCTGGCGGAATGGGGCTGGCCCGCGGACTTCGAACCCACCTGCTACGTGTGCGGACCCACCGGCTTCGTCGAGACGGCCGCGGGACTGCTGGTGGCCCTGGGGCACCATCCGGACCGCATCCGCACCGAACGCTTCGGCCCCAGCGGGGGCTGACCCCGCGTCACCGCACCTGAGGAGACCACCGGCCATGACCGAGCGCTACGCGGCCCGCCTGATCGAGGTGCCCGACGAGGGCGTCCGCCTCCACCCGGAGCAGGGCACGGCACCGCCCGAGAGGCCGACGGAGGTCAACCTGCTCGGCATGGCCGTCGCCCTCGCGCTCGGTGCGGCCGGCTACGAGCACCACCCGGCCCTGCGCGACCCCCGGCTGCAGACCCTGGAGGCACTGCTCGCGGGCGAGGCCGTCATGCCCTGGCGCCCGCCCGCCGCGGAGGCCGGGACCGCCGCGTACGTCGAGTGCGAGCGGTCCGGCTCCGGCGTCTTCACCTGCGCCGTCCGTCACCGGCCCGCCGAAGGGGCCTGACCCCCGCGCCGGGGTGGTACCGGCGTTCCCAGGTTCACCGGGGCCTGCCCGTCCTGCGATGGAGGGCGCCGCGCCCGCTGTTCCAACGGATCGACGGGTGGTGGTCCGGGACACGGCCGCCACGGAGACCCGAACGAGGAGAGCAGTGCCGATGCTTGCCACCGCCGCCCCCGGGGACCGATGGTTCGTGGGCTTGCAGTTCAGCACCCCCCGCGGTGCCGTGCGCAGCCACTACTACGTGGTCGGAGAGGCCGCCGACGCCGACGACGCGGTGCGGACCGCGATGGACCGTGCCGCGGACGCCTACGAGCGCGCGGCACGGGAGGACGCCGTGATCGACGGCGTCGAGGTGCGCCGGCTGTGCTGGAACCCCCTGGGCTGGGCCTACCTCACCGCCCCCGACCGCGCCGGTGGCACGGAGGACCGGTGGGCCTCCTCCGCGGGAGGCGGGTGCGCGACGGCGTGGAGCACCTGATCACCCTGGACGACTCCGGGCGCATGGTGCCCACGGACCGCACGGCCCTGGCACGCGCGGTGGCCGCCCTGTCGACGGACCCCCCGACGGTCCGGGCCCGCTGCGCCGGGCGGGCCCGGGACTCCTGGTGCTGGGCCGCCACGAGGAGGCCGTCGCATTCCTGGAGCGCTCACTTGCGCTCGCCGACGAGCGGTTCGCCGTCGCCGTGCACATCAACCTGGGCGACGCCCACCGCTGCGCCGGTGCCCCGGACGCGGCCGGGCCCCACTACCGGCAGGCCCTGCGCCTGGCCGAGGAACACGCACCGGACCTGCTCTCCTTCTGCTGCCGGCACCCGGGCAGGCATGGCCTGGAGCAGGGACGCACCGAGGAGGCCCGCGAGTGGCCGGCGAAGGCGCTGCGGCTCGTCGACCGGGCCGGACGCCCCGTCCGCCGCCGCTCCGCCCCCGGTGGCGCGGCCGGACCATCGGCGGGTTAACTGGGTGGGTCGATGGGAGGTGGACCGTGCCTCGTGACCAGCGACCCGGGCGCGGACCGTCAGCGTGAGCGGCACCGGCGCCCCCGACGGGGCGGGCATCTACGAAAAGGCCCTGTTCGAGCAGGCCAGGACGGCCCTCGAGGTGTACGACCTGCGACTGCGCGTCCTGCGGGCCAACCCCGCGGCGCTCGCCGTGCGCGGCCTGCCCGAGGACGCCGTCGTCGGCGCCGCGCTCGCGGACCTGGACGACGGCATCCCGCTCTCACCCGTCATGCAGGAGGTCCTGGACAGCGGCTCCGCGGTCTCCGACCGGCCACCGATCCGGGCACCCTCCACGACTACGCCGTCACCGGCTACACCCTGCGGGACGACGGGCGGGCCATCGGCGTCGCCGCGATGGTCCACGACGTGACGGAGGAACTGCGCAAGCGCAGGGAACTGGACCTGCTGAACATCGCGCGCGCCACCATCGGCAACTCGCTGGACCCGCTGCGCACCGCGCAGGAACTGGCCGACATGGCGGTGCCGTGCTTCGCGGACGCCGTCGCGGTCGACCTCATGGAGTCCGTGCTGACCGGGGACGCGCCCGTCGGCCCGGTCACGGTCCGGCTGCCGATGCGCCGCGCCGCCTTCTCGTCCCGCGACGGGCAGTACGGCGCCTACGCCGTGGGCAGCGCCAGCCACTTCGCGTTCCCCACGCCGTACACGCAGGCCCTGGGCGACCTGCGGCCGCGGCTGGTGGAGGCGGTGCCGTCCTCCGGCGGCTGGCTGGTGCACGACCGGGCGCGCGCGCGGACTTCATCGCCCGCTCCGGGGCGCACTCGCTCATCGTGACGCCGCTGACCGTCCACGGGCTCGTCATGGGCCTGGCCAGCTTCTACCGGGGCGACCCGCGGACGTCCTCCTTCGACGAGGAGGACCTGTCGCTCGCGACCCAGCTCGCCACCTGCACCGCGATCTGCGTCGACAACGCCCGCCGCTTCACCCGCGAGCACACGGTCGCGACCACGCTGCAGCGCAGCCTGCTGCCCCGCATGCCGCCCGAGGCGGCGGCGGTCCGGTCCTCGCACTGCTACATGCCGGGCCGCTACGGCGCCCACTGGTTCGACGTCCTGCCCCTGTCGAGCTGCCGGGTGGGGCTGGTCATCGGGTACGTCCCCGGCGAGGACCTGCAGGCGTCCACCGCGATGGGGCGGCTGCGGACCGCCGCCTCCACGCTGGCCGCGATGGACCTCCCGCCCGACGAACTGCTGGCCCACCTCGACGACGTGGGCCGCCGGCTGGCGCTGGAGCAGGACGCGGACCCCGTCACGCTGCACCGCGCGCGGCCGCCGTTCACCGCCTCCTGCCTGTACGTGACGTACGACCCGGTCACCCGGGAGTGCGCGGCGGCCACCGCCGGGCACGCCGCCCCGCTGGTGACCGCCCCCGACGGGGTGGTGAGCACGCTGGAGGTGCCGCCCGGGGCGGGGCTCGGCCAGGGCTCGCCCTACGAGACGGTGACGAACGACGGGGTGGTGAGCACGCTGGAGGTGCCGCCCGGGGCGGAGCTCGGCCAGGGCTCGCCCTACGAGACGGTGACGAAACGGCTGCGGGCCGGGCGCCTGCTGACGCTGTACTCGGACGGCAGCAAGCGGCGGCACCCCGCCGAGGCGGAGGAGAGGCTCAGCCGGCTGCACGAGGTGGTCGCCGATCCCCGGACGTCCCCCAAGGAGGTGTGCGACCAGATCGTCTACAAGGTGCTGCGCGGTGCGACCCCGCAGGACGGCTCCGCCATCCTGGTGGCCAGGACCCGGGTCATCGAACCCGGCCACATCTCCAGCTGGACCTTCCCCGCGGAGGCGTCCTCCGTCCGCGAGGCCCGCCGTGCCGCGCACGGTCGGCTTGCGGAGTGGGGGCTGGAGGACCACGCACCCGTCACCGACCTGGTGGTCAGCGAACTCGCCACCAACGTCGTCCGGCACGCGAAGGGCCCCATCCGGCTGCGGCTGATCCTCGACCGGGCACTGACCGTGGAGGTGCACGACGACGCCGACACCGCGCCGCACCTGCGCCACGCGCGGCTGCAGGACGAGGGCGGCCGCGGTCTCTTCCTCGTCGCCTCCCTCACCCGGCACTGGGGCACCCGCTACGAGGAGACCGGCAAGACGATCTGGGCCGAGCAGGAGCTGACGGACGCCTGACGCGGGCAGGGGCCCTCTTCGTCCGCACGCCGCCCTCTCGCCCGGACCCAACCGGTGGCGGGGTGGCAGGGGAGGGCAACTAGGCGGACGTCGCGGACCGTCTTCCGCGGTGCGCGATCGGGACGCCGCGACGGACCCCGGGTTCCGGGAGCACGCCCCGCCCCGGACGCAGAGCCGAACCCGTCGCGGACGCGCCCCGGTCCCGGGCGGTGACCTCGGGGTACCCCGGCGTGGTCGTTCCGCTCCTCCCGGGCACGACCGCTCTCCGGCCTCCCGGGGCGGCTGCTAGGGTGGCGCGGATCTCCGAATCGGGAACCAAGGGAGTCAGAACGTGGCGGGTGACGACGACATCTCCGGGTGATACCGGGTCTCCTCGGCCACCGGCGGGTGCGCACGATGCGCCGGCGCCGTGGCCGTTTCGTCATGCCTTCCCACACCTCCCTTCCCGCGCGGCGGCGCCTTCGCCGTGCGCGGCGACCTCCCGAGGGCCCACCCATGTCCGACGCGTACGTCATCTGCGCCCATCTGCCCTTCTCCTGGCCTGACGGCACCCCCGTCCTTCAGGACCTGTCCTTCACCGACGGCGGCGGGCGGATCGCCCTGACCGGCCGCGACGGCGCCGGCCAGTCCACGCTGCTGCGCCTGCTCCACGGCGACCCCGAACCCGGGGAGGGCGGTCTGGTCAGGCGCGCCGACGGCGGCGTCGCCCACCTCTCGCAACGTCTCGACGGGCCGGACGCCGACCGCACGGTGACCGAGAACCTCGCGCGGTTCGCCCCGGCCGCACCGGCGGGCGAGCGGATGAACCCGCTCGCCCGCTTCCCGTTCCGGGGTTCGCGTGCGCACCTGCCGGTCCGGGTGCTGTCCGGGGGCGAACGCCTGCGCGCCGTCCCGGCCCGCTTCCTGTGCGCCGAGCCCGCCCCGCACCTGCTCCTGGACGAGCCGACCGACAACCTCGACCTGGTCAGCCACGACGAGCGCTGCATCGAGCGGATCGGCGCCGGGCGCCGACCGCACCTTCCGGAGGGGCGGCTGCGGGAGACCGGCGCCGCTCCCGCGTAGCCCGGCTCCGCGCCCGGCCCCGGTCCGGGCCCGCCCCCGCCGTCCTCCCCGCCCCGCCGTCCTCCCCGCCCCCCGTCCTCCCCGCCCCGGCCGCCGTCACGGCGGCCGGGGCCTGCGACCCCTTCCCCTGGTGATGCCGTGAACCAGCCAGTCCTGTCCGCCCTGTCCGCCCACGACCTCGTCCGCACCTTCGGCGGCCGACGTGTGCTCGACGGCTTCTCCCTCACCGCCGCCCCCGGGCACCGGATCGGTCTCGTCGGCGAGAACGGCGCCGGCAAGTCGACCCTCCTCGAATTGCTCGCCGGAGTGGCCGAACCCGAGGCCGGCACCGTGGTCCGCCCTCCCGACCTGGGCTTCCTGCGCCAGGAACTGCCCTTCCCCGGCAGCGCGACCGTCGGCGACGTCCTCGACGACGCCCTGCGCGAGGCGCGCCGGTCGCTGGCCGAGCTCGACCGTCTCGCCGACGCCCTCGCCGCGACCCCGCAGGACGCGCCCGGCCACGGCGAACTGCTCGACGCGTACGCGGCGGCGCTCGACACCGCACAGACCCAGGAGGCCTGGGACGCCGACCGCCGCGCCGACGTCGTGCTCGCCGGTCTCGGCCTCGGGGACGTCACCCGCGACCGCGAACTGGCGCGGCTGTCCGGCGGTCGGCGCGGCCGGCTGGCGCTCGCCGCGCTCCTGGTGCGACGGCCCACCGCGCTCCTGCTCGACGAGCCGACGAACCACCTCGACGACACCGCCGCGGCCTTCCTGGAGGAACAACTGCGCGGCCTGCCGGGCGCCGTGGTGGTCGCGAGCCACGACCGGGCCTTCCTCGACGCCGTCTGCACCGATGTGATCGACCTCGACCCGGCGGCGGACGGCCCGGTCCGCCACGGCGGCAACTACAGCGCCTACCTGAAGGAGAAGCACGCGGAACGGGCCCGCTGGCAGCGGCGCTTCGAGGCCGAGCAGGAGGAACTCGACCAGCTGCGGGGGTCGGTGGAGGTCACCGCGCACCGGGTCGCGCACGACCGGCCGAAGCGCGACAACGAGAAGATGGGCTACGGCCACTCCGGCGGCCGTGTGCAGCAGCAGATCTCCCGCCGCGTGCGCAACGCCGCCCGCAGACTGGGCCAACTGGAGCGCGACCAGGTCGCCAGGCCGCCGGAGCCGCTGAGGTTCCGCGCTGCCGCGCTCGCCGCCCGGTCCGCCGAGGGCGTCCTCCTGGCGCTGCGCGACGTCCATGTGCCCGGCAGGCTCACCCTGGACCGCCTCGACGTGCCGGCGGCCGACCGGCTGCTGGTCACCGGTGTGAACGGCGCGGGGAAGTCGACCCTTCTGGCGGTGCTCGCCGGGCGGCTGGCGGCGGCGGGCAGCGTACGCCGCAGGGAGGGCCTGACCGTCGGGTTGCTCACCCAGGACACGGTCTTCGAGCGGCCGCACCGCACGGCACGGGAGACCTACCTGGCGTCGCTCGGCGCCGGGCGCGCGGAGGCGGTGCCGTTGGCCGACCTCGGGCTGCTGGGCGCCCCGGAGCTGGACCGGCCTGTCGGGCAGCTGTCCGTCGGGCAGCGGCGCCGGCTGGCCCTGGCGCTGCTGGTGGCCGACCCGCCCGAGCTGCTGCTGCTCGACGAGCCCACCAACCACCTCTCGCCGCGGCTCGCGGACGAGCTGGAGGACGCGCTCGGCCCGGGACCGGGCGCGATCGTCGTCGCCAGCCACGACCGCCGGCTGCGTTCCCGCTGGAGCGGCCGCGAGCTGCGGCTGGACGCCTCGTGACCCGTACCGGGCCCGCCGCGCCCCACGCCCCGCGGGTGTAACCTTCAAAAACGCAATGGAGGGTTACCAGGGAACGGGGGCGCCGAGCATGACGGCCGCTACGACGGACGACGACTTCCTGCTGGAGCTGCTCAACACGACCCCGGTCGTCGACGGGACCCCGGTGGACGAACTGGCCGGCCCGGACGCCGGCCGCCGCTGGCTGCGCGCCCACGGCGGCACGGGGACCGCCCCGGAACTGCGCCACCTCCTGGCGGCGCGCGACGCGCTGCAGGGCGTCACGCGCGGCGAGGGGGATGCCGCGGACCTCCAGGAGCTGCTCACCGGCGTGGCCCGGGTACCGCGGGTGGCCGCGCACGGCATCGACTGGGTGCTGGAGGCGCCCGCCTACCGCATGCCGGCCGTCCGCGCCGTCACGGCCTGGGGCGCGCTCCAGGAGGGCAGGCCCGGACGTCTGCGGCCCTGCGCCAACGACGAGTGCCGGCTGTTCCTGCTCGACCGCAGCAAGGCCAACACCGCCCGCTGGTGCTCCATGGCCGCCTGCGGCAACCGCATGAAGGCCCGGCGGCACCACCGCCGCGCCCGCGCCACGGCCGCCGACTGAACGTACGACCGGCGGGGCGTACGACCGGCGGAACGTACGACGGCGGCCCGGGACCACAGGGGTCCCGGGCCGCCGAGGGCCGCCACGCCGCCCCAGCCCGTCACCAGGGCGGCGAGGCGGGGCCGGTCAGTCCTTCGCGCGCACCGGCAGCCGCCAGTTCGGCCGCGGGAAGTGGCAGGTGTACCCCTCGGGGTAGCGCTCCAGGTAGTCCTGGTGCTCCGGCTCGGCCTCCCAGAACGGCCCCACGGGCTCGACCTCGGTGACGACCTTGCCGGGCCACAGGCCCGCGGCGTCGACGTCGGCGATGGTGTCCTCCGCGACCTGCTTCTGCTCGTCGTCCACGTAGTAGATCGCCGAGCGGTAGCTCAGGCCGATGTCGTTGCCCTGGCGGTTCAGCGTCGACGGGTCGTGGATCTGGAAGAAGAACTCCAGCAGCGCCCGGTAGTCCGTCGCCTCGGGGTCGAAGAGGATCTCGATCGCCTCGGCGTGGGTGCCGTGGTTGCGGTAGGTGGCGTTGGGCACGTCGCCGCCCGTGTAGCCGACGCGGGTCGCGACGACGCCGGGCTGCTTGCGGATCAGGTCCTGCATGCCCCAGAAGCAGCCGCCCGCGAGTACGGCCCTCTGTGTCTGTCCTGCCATGTCAATCCTCCGAATCGGTCCTGTCACCATTGTCGAACAACCCGAGGTAGGCCCCGTAACCTTCCCGCTCCAGGTCGTCGGCGTGGACGAAGCGCAGCGAGGCGGAATTGATGCAGTACCGCAGGCCGCCGGTCTGCCGGGGGCCGTCGGGGAAGACGTGCCCCAGGTGGCTGTCGCCCACCGCCGAGCGGACCTCGGTGGCCAGCAGCCCGTAGCCCGGGTCGGGACGCTCCACGACGGTGGTCCGGTCCAGCGGCCGGGTGAAGCTCGGCCAGCCGCTGCGGCTGTCGTACTTGTCGACCGAGGCGAACAGCGGCTCTCCGGAAACCACGTCGACGTAGATTCCGGGCTCCTTGTTGTCCAGGTAGGCGCCCGTGAAGGGGCGCTCGGTGCCGTTCTCCTGTGTCACGCGGTACTGCTCCGGTGACAGTCGCGAGACGGCCTCCGGGTTCCTGCGGTAGCCGGTCACGGTCCCTCCTTGCTCGCGGCTCTCTCTTTTCCGTACGCCCATTGGTGGCGCGCAACGGCCGGGTCTTACCTCCCGGGAGTGGGCGGTTTCCGGCGGCCGTTCCCGGCGGGCGCGGCGGGGCGCCGCCGTGGAGGTGGGGGCGGGCGGCCGCGTCTAGGATCGCTGCATGGGTTCCGCAGAGAACGACGGCCGGGCCGGCGACGGCGGCCGCGGCGGCCGCACCCTGGACGCGGAGTCCGCGCAGTGGGTGCGGGCGCTGTCCGCGGACGGCGAGGTCCGCGAGGAGGCGACCGGCCGGCTGCACGCGCTGCTGCTGCGGATCGCCTACGCGGAACTGAACCGGCGAGGGTCGCGGCACGGCATCACCGGTCCGGAACTGGACGACATCGCCCACCAGGCGGCGGGCGACGCCCTGCTGTCGATCACCCGGAAGATCGGCGAGTTCCGCGGCGACAGCCGCTTCACGACCTGGGCGTACAAGTTCGTCATGCACGAGGTGTCGAGCAAGCTCGGCCGCCACTTCTGGCGGACGGCCGGCGTGCAGCTCGACCCCGAGGCGTGGGAGCGGCTCCCCGACCGGCTCGGCGTCGACCCCGTGCACCAGAGCGAGGCCCGCGAGCTCGTCGAGGCCCTGCACGAGGCCGTCGACAAGGAGCTCACCGAGCGGCAGCGCCGGGTCTTCACCGCGCTCGCGGTGAACGACGTCGACGCGGACACCCTCGCCGCGGAGCTCGGCACGAACCGCAACGCGCTCTACAAGACGATGTTCGACGCCAGGCGTAAGCTCCGCGCCCGGCTCGCAGCCAACGGACATCTGCCCCTGACGACAGCGAGGCGCTCATGAACGCATGGCAGGGCCTGGACGACCTCCTGCGCAACGATCCGCTGGACCCTGGCTGCGACGCCGCGCTCGACCTGATGGACGTCTACCTGGAGCTGTTCCTGGCCGACGCGGCACCGGAGCGGAGCCACCCCGGTGTCGCGGCGCACCTGCGCGGCTGCCCGTCCTGCGCGGAGGACTTCCGCGGTCTGCTGGCCGCGGTGACCGGCGGCTGAGCGCGGTCAAGCGGTGAGGGGCGGGTTCCGCCGGTACGGGAGGACGTCCTCCGCCCGGACCGGGACCCGCCCGTCGGCGACGTACCGCGGGGTGAACCTGACCCGGCGGCCCGTGCCGCCGTCGTCGCCGGGGGTCCCGGGCGCCGTCCAGTCGACCTCCGCGGTGCCGGACAGCTGCAGCGTCGTCCCCGTGGGGAAGTCCACGAAGAGCAGGGCCGCGGCCGGATCGGCGGCCAGGTTACCGAGGCTGTTGAACATGTTGTTGCCCGGGTAGTCCGGCCACCACAGGCCGCCGTCCTCCGTCACCCGGACGAAGCCCGGCGGGCCGCCCCGGTGGGAGACGTCCGCGCCGCGCACGGGGTGGGCGGTGCCGAGGAAGAAGGTGTCGACCCGGGCGACCAGGGCGGCCTGCGCCGCGTCGAGCCGGTCCGCGGCCCGCGCCCCGGCGGGCGCGTCCCCGCCGCCGGGGCCGCCTGCCGGTGCGGGCCCGAGCACGCGCTGCTGGATGTACTGGGGGCAGTTCCCGTACGCCTGGTCGACGGCGAGGTCGAGGCCGGCGTCGCCGGCCGAGGCGAGGGTGCCGTTGAGACGCAGCCGGCGGCGGTTCGCGAAGTCGATCACGATCAGGGCCGCCGCCCCGCCGGCGGGAAGTCCGGCGAGCGGGTCGCCCGCGCCGGGACGGGCCGCGACCCGTACGGTGTCGCCCCGGGTGGTGAGGAAGCCGGGGGCGCCCGTGAGCGGGGAGGCCCACAGGCGACCCTCCTCGTCGTGTGCGCCGAGCACGGCCAGGTCGCGGTCGGCGAGGAAGAGCGCCACTCCGCCGCCGAGGCGCGGCGGGTCGAGCATGCCCCGCAGGCGCGCGGCCTCCTCTGCGACGCCGGCCCGTCGCTGGACGGCCAGTTCTCCCTCGTGGAAGCCGGTGTGGCGGGTCATGGCCCTCGCAATCGTCGTACGTGCGGTGTGTGGGGTGCGGGGGTGGGGGCCTGTGGGGCGCGGGGCTCAGCGCGGGAGGCCGGCCCCGTCGAGGAAGCCCAGGACCAGTTTCGCGACGGGCTCGACGTGGGTCTCGAGGAGGAAGTGGCCCCCGTCGAGCAGGTGCACCTCCGCCCGCTGCGCGTCGTCGGCGAACGCCCGGGCGCCCTCGGGGCCGAAGACGGGGTCGTTCTCACCCCAGACCGCGAGCACCGGCACGGGGTGGCTGCGCAGGTACTCGTGCAGGCGCGGGTAGAGCGGGAAGTTCGTGGCGTAGTCGCGGAAGAGCGCGAGCTGCACGAGGTCGTTGCCGGGCCGGGAGACCAGCTGGAAGTCGTGGTGCCAGGTGTCGGGGCTGACGGCGGTCTCGTCCGGCACTCCGGTGACGTACTGCCACTTGATGCCCTCCAGGCTCAGCGCCGTGCGGACGCCCGCCTCGGTCTCGGGGGTCTGCGCGCGCTGGTAGGCGCGGACGTCGTCCCAGAACTCCTTGACGAGCCCCGCCTCGTAGCCGTTGCCGTTCTGGGTGACGATCGCGGTGACGGCGCCGGGGTCGCCCAGCGCGAGGCGCCAGCCGATCGGCGCTCCGTAGTCCTGCACGTAGAGCGCGTAGCGCGTGACGCCGAGCCCGTCGAGCAGGCCCTTGGTGAGGCCGGTGAGGGCGTCGAAGGAGTACGCGAACTCGTCGGTGCCGGGGGCGTCGGAGAACCCGAAGCCGAGGTGGTCCGGAGCGATGACGCGGTAGCGGCCGGCGAGCCTCGGGATCAGCTCGCGGAACATGAACGAGCTGGTCGGGAAGCCGTGGAGGAGCACGATGACGGGCGCGTCCGCCGGGCCCGCCTCCCGGTAGAAGAGCCGGTGCCCCTGTACCTCGGTCCAGCGGTGGTGCACGGTGACCATGTCTAACCCCTTCGATTCGCTTCAACGGTTACATGCAAACAGGATCGGGGTAACCTGTCAAGCGAGTGATGAGGGTTAGCCCGGAGCCGGGCCGGCGCGGGTGGGAAGCGATCGCGGCCCCCTGGTGTTGTGCATGGTCACAGGGGACTTCGGGCGCCCGCCGGACGTACGGCCGGCGGAGCCCGCGACAGGGACGGAAGACGCAGATGACTGGTACGGCCACGGCGCAGCGCGCGAAGGGCAACGAGGAAACCCGGATCGTCACCCCCCGGCTCGTCCTGAGGCCGTGGCGCGCCGACGACGCGGAAGCGGCACTGGCCGTCTACGGGACGGACGACGTGACGCGCTGGCTGGCCCCGGCGATGACCCGGCAGGCCGACGAGGAGTCCATGCGCGAGCTGATGCGCTCCTGGGACGAGGAGGGCGCCGCTCTGGAACGGCCGGCCGGACGCTGGGCGGTCGAACTGCGCGAGACCGGCGAACTCGTCGGCGGAGCCGCCGTCCTGCCGCTTCCGCCGTACGGCGTCGACCTCGAGATCGGCTGGCAGCTCGCCCACCCGTTCTGGGGCCGGGGCCTGGCCACCGAGGCCGGACGCGCCCTGGCGCGTTACGCCTTCGCCTCCGGCGTCGACGAACTCTTCGCCGTCGTCCGCCCGCGCAACGACCGCGGCGCCGCCACCGCCCGCAGCGTCGGCATGGAATGGGTGGGGGAGACCGAGAAGTACTACGACCTGCGGCTGCAGGTGTACCGGCTGCGCAAGGGGGAGTTCGAGGCCTCCGACGCACCGGGGCCGGCGGCCTGACGCGGAGCCCGCGTTTGACGCGGGGCCCACGCGAGGAGGCCGGAAAAGCCGGGTGCCGGACCGTACGGAGCACGGTCCGGCACCCTTGTGTCACACACGGCGCGTCACCGCGCCGCCGTCACTGACCTGGGTCAGTGACGGGCCGCTGCGCGACGCTTGCGGTTCGCGAAGAGCAGACCGCCGCCGGCGAGCAGCGCGACGGCCGCACCACCCGCGAGGAGCGGGGTGGAGCTGGAGGCACCGGTCTCGGCGAGGTCGCCGGCCGGGGACTCGTCGGTGGAGGGGGTGGAGGGCGCAGCGGAGGGGGCCGTGCCGGCCGACTCGCTGGGCGCCTCGCTGGGCTTGGGAGACTCGGTGGTCTTCGTCTCCGTCGGGGTGGGGGTCGGGGTCGGCGTGGGCGTGTTCTGACCCTCGCAGACCGGGGCGGTCTTGTCGTCCTCGAACGAGTAGCGGTCGCCGTCGCCGGCCTTCACGCTGAGGTGGAGCTTCACCTCGGCGCTGTGCGCCGGAAGGTCGACCGACTGGTCGAAGGAGGACCCGAAGGTCTCCGTCAGCAGGTCCTTGCCGTCCGCGGTGATCGTGACGGTGTTCTTGACGCCGCCGTTGTACGCCTTCAGGTGCACCTCCACCTTGGAGCAGTCCGCGCTCCAGTTGGGGGTGTGGGCGGACGCCGGGGTGGCGCACAGGCCGAGACCGATGACGCCGGTCGCGGCTGCTGCTATCAGGGTGCCGGGGCGGTACCAGGCACGGCGGGGGGATGCGGTCACGAGTTCTCCAGGCTGTAAATCCGATGCCAATGGCAGCCGCAATCTACTCCCCCTCTTCACACCGCTCACTGCCACCCCACAGCTAACGCGGAAACCTGCGGGAAAACGCCCGATTCGCCTGATGTGCACGGCCGTTGTCGGACCCCTGCTGAAGACTGCCGCCATGTCCTCGAACGACGGCACCGCCGCCCTGCCCGACCCCGCCGCCCTGTTGGCGGAGACCGACTGGGCCGCCCTCGCCCACGCCTACGGGCCCGCCGACGGCACCCCGGACGACCTGCTCGGCCTCCTGCACGACGACCCGGAGGTGCAGGCGGAGTCGCTCGGCCGGCTGGAGATGTCCGTCCTGCACCAGGGGTCGTTGTACTCCGCCACGCCGCCGGCCGCGCTCTTCGTCGCGGGCATCCTCGGCGACCCCCGCACGCTCGCCGTCCACGAGAGCTGGTTCCCCTGGGACGACCGCGTGCGGCCGCTGCGTGCGGCGCTCCTGGAATGGCTCGGCGAACTCGCCGAGTCCGCGGCGTACGAGGACGAGGAGGCCGTCGACGACGAGGCCGCGTACGACGAGGAGTGGGCCGAGGAGATCGCGGCGGTCGAAGCCTGCCGTGCCGTCCGGCCGCGGCTGTTCGACGCGGTCGCGCCCTGGCTGGACGACACGGACGCCACCGTCGTGGAGGCCGCCCTCGGCGCGGTGACGCATCTGCTCAGGGCGCCCGAACTCGCCGACCGCGTACCGGTGGCGGCCGAGCGCCTGGAGCGGGTCGTCCGGGGCGGCGGCGAACGCCGCGAACGGGCGGGCGCGGTCATGACGCTGAGCGCCTGGGGCCATGACACCGGTGGCTTCCTGGCGGACCCCGACCCGGCGGTGCGTGCCTGCGCCGCCCTGGGCACCACCGGCCCCGGCGCCGTGCCGGCCCTGCTCGACGCGCTGTCCGACCCCGCTGCCGCCGACGCGTGGTTCGCCGAGCCACTGCCCCAGTTCGACGGCTGGTTCCGCTTCACCCTGCTCCGCGGACTGCTCGACCGCGCCCGGGACTTCGACGAGGTCCTCCCGGCGGCGCTCGCGCTGGCCCCGATGTGCAGCCAGTACACCGTCGACCGCGAGTGGGGCCCGCTGCTCGCCTGCGCCTTCCCGGGCCCCCGCACCCCCGGACGGCCGCTGACGGAGGCCCAGAGCGCCTTCCTGCGGGCCCTGGTCGCCCAGGACGACTGCTGGGGCACCATAGCCAACCGCGTCTCCTGGCTGCGGTCCGCGGGGCTCCCCACCGAGCGGGAACCGCTGCGTGCGCTCCTCGCCGCCGCGCCGCCCGGCACGGCCTGAGAACGCGGCCCGCCCCCGCCGCCCTTCGGCGCGCCCGCCGGAGGTCACGTGCCGCAGGGTGCGCGGCGTCGTCCCCGATCAGCCGCCGCCGCGCAGGTAGCTCGCCCGTCCGTCGTCGTCGAGCTCGAACGGCCCCTCGGGGACGACGCAGAACTCGTTCCCCTCGGGGTCGGCCATGACCAGGAACCCGCCCTCCGCGTACTCCTCGAGCACCCGCCCGCCCAGTGCCTCGATCCGCGCCCGTTCCGCCCCCGGATCCGCTGAGGCCACGTCGAAGTGGACGCGGTTCTTCCCGGCGGTGGGCCGCTCCGTCCGCTGGAAGCCCAGGCCCGGCCCCTCGCCCCGCGCGAGCCACACGTAGGGCCCGATCCGCGCGACGACCGGGCGCCCCAGGAGCTCACCCCAGAACGCCGCCAGCCGCTCCGGATCCACGCAGTCGACCACAAGGTCCTTGACGCTCAGATGACTTCCGCTCATGATCCAATGCTCGCAGACCCGTTTCCGGGACTCGGTGGGAATGGCGCTCTGTGGGGGGAATGGTTGTCATGCTGGAATTCATCGCCATGGCTGTGATCGCGGTACTGACGGGTGGCGTGTTCAGGGCGGTTCATGCACGGCGGTCGCACGGGCGGGCGGCCCGGTCCCAGGCGGGGGTGGCGGTCGCGGTGCCCTGCCGGGTGTCGTGGCGGCGCGGTCTGGGCCGACGGGCCTTCATGTACGGAAAGCTCAGCGGTGGCGAGGACGGTGCGCTGTTCGCACGCCCGGTGAGGCGCCCCGTGCCGCTGCCGGTCGGTGGACGCGCCGTGACGAGCAGCAGTTGGCGGCCCGGCATGCAGGTACTGGACTACCGGACGCACGACGGCGATGAACTGCGGATCCTTCATTACGAGGACGACGTCGAGCTCGTGGTGCGCTACCTCCGATGCGCCGAGATCGGCGGCCGCTGAGCATCGCGTCCGCACCGACGCGGCATCGGCTCCTCGGTGCCGCGTCAGCTGCCGTCGAGGGGGAGCGACGCCACGAACTCCGCGAGGCCGGCGGCCCGCGGGGCTTCGGCGCGGGGGAGGAAGCGCCGGTAGTGGTCGGCGACGAGGCGGCGCAGTTCCGGCTCGTCCGGCGCGGCGCCGGTGAGTTCGAGGGCGGCACGGTAGGGCTCGCCCGTCATGCCCAGGGGGCGCGCCCGCGCGTCGAATCCGCAGGTGTACTCCTCCGGCAGCTCCCAGTAGGCCTCGGCACGGGCGACGTCCGCCAGGACATACATGTGGAAGTCGTCGTCGAAGAGGATCACGGGGCCGGTCGGTGCGGTCATCCGGTCAGCTTGGCGGAGGCCGCCGGCCTCCGCCAAGCAGTATGACGGGGGAGGGTGTCAGTCGGCGGCCGCGGGCTGCCAGGGGACCCCGGGGACGACGAGGGGGCTGCCGGTGACCGGGTCGGGGACGATGACGGACGTGAGGCCGAAGACCTCGTGGACGAGTTCGGCCGTGACGATGTCGCGGGGCGGGCCCTCGGCGACGACGCGGCCGGCCTTCATGGCGATCAGGTGGTCGGCGTAGCGGGCGGCCTGGTTGAGGTCGTGGAGCACGGCGACGACCGTGCGGCCGCGCCCGTGGTTGAGGCGGCGGACCAGGTCCAGCACCTCCACCTGGTGGGCGATGTCGAGGTACGTGGTCGGCTCGTCCAGCAGGAGCAGGTCGGTCTCCTGCGCGAGGGCCATGGCGATCCACACGCGCTGGCGCTGTCCGCCGGACAGCTCGTCCACCGGCCGGTCCGCGAGGTCGGCGGTGCCGGTGTGCTCCAGCGCCTCCGCGACGGCGCGTTCGTCGGCCTCGGACCACTGCTGCCACCACTTCTGGTGCGGCTGGCGCCCGCGCGCCACGAGGTCGGCGACGGTGATGCCGTCCGGCGGCGTGGGGCTCTGCGGCAGCACGCCGACCGTGCGGGCGATCTGCCGGCCGGGGATGCGGGCGAGTTCGGTGCCGTCCAGCAGGACCGTGCCGGAGCGCGGCTTGAGCAGCCGGCCCAGCGCGCGCAGCAGCGTGGACTTGCCGCAGGCGTTGGGGCCGACGATGACGGTGACCCGGCCGTCCGGGATCTCCAGGTCCAGGCCGTCGACGACGGTGCGGTCCTCGTACGCCAGGGTCAGCCCGCGGGCGGTGAGTCGGCTGGTACGGCTCATGGGGTGGTGCCTCCGGAACGGCTGCGGGTGCGGGCGATCAGCCACATCAGGTACGGGGCGCCCACGGCTGCGGTGAGGACCCCGACGGGGAGTTCGACGGGGGAGAACAGGCGCCGGGCCAGCAGGTCGGCGACGACGACCACGAGCGCCCCGGTCAGCGCCGAGGACAGCAGCGGGATCTGCGCGGTACGGGTCAGCCGCCGGGCGATCTGCGGGGCCAGCAGGGCCACGAAGTCGACCGGTCCGGTGGCGCCCGTCGCCACGGAGGCCAGGACGATGCCGAGCGCGGTCAGGCCGAGCCGTACCCGGTCCAGGCGGATGCCGAGGGCCACGGCGGTGTCGTCGTCGAAGGACGCCCCGCGCTGGGCCCTGGCCGCCCACAGCACCGCGGGGACCGCCAGGAGCAGCACCGTCGCCAGGGGAGCGGCCTGGTCGTAGCCGCGGCTGTTGAGCGAGCCGGTCAGCCAGACCTTGGCCTGCTGCGCGACGAGGAAGTCGCCCTTGGTGAGGAAGAGTTGCGTCAGGGAGCCAAGGGCCACCGAGACGCCGATCCCGACGAGGACGAAGCGCGACGCGTGCAGCCCGCGGCGCCAGGCGAACACGTAGACCAGCAGCGAGGCCGCCAGGCCGCCCGCGATCGACACGTACGGGAGCGCGGTGTGCGAGGCGAGGCCGAAGCTCATCGCGGCGACCGTCGCCGCGCCCGCGCCGTGCGTCACGCCGATGACGTCGGGGCTGGCCAGCGGGTTGCGCGCGACCGTCTGGACGAGCGCCCCCGCGACGCCGAAGGCGAGTCCGGCGAGCAGCCCCACGACCAGCCGCGGCAGCCGCAACGTGCCGACCACGAGCTGGTCGGGGCTGGGCCGGCCGAGGAGGACGTTGACGACCTCCACCGGGGAGACGAAGGACTCGCCGACGCAGAGGTAGACCACGACGGCCGCCGCCAGCAGCACGGCGAGCACGGCGGAGACGAGGACGGCCCTGCGGTGGACGAGGAAGCTGCCGCGCCCGCGGCGCAGCACGGTGTGCCCCGCGGGGCGCACGGACCGGGCGGCGACCGCGGCGGCGACCGCGGAGGGGGCGGGCGAGGGGACGGCCGGTCCGACGGCCCGCGCGGTCTTCGTGGCGCTCGTGGCGTCCGTGGGGCCCGGACCGTCCACACCGTTCGTGCGGCTCGTGCGGCTCATGCGGCGACCACCGTCCGGCGCCGTACCAGCGCGATGAGGAACGGCACGCCGAGCAGGGCGGTCATGACGGCCACCGGCACCTCCGAGGGCGGGAAGACGATACGGCCGAGCACGTCGGAGGCGAGGATCATCACCGGTCCGAGGAGGGCGGCCACCGGCAGCACCCAGCGGTGCGCCGCACCGACCAGGGCCCGGGCGATGTGCGGAACGGCCAGGCCGGTGAAGGCGATCGGACCCACGGCCGCGACGGCGGCGCCGGTCAGCACGGTCGCCCCCACGGCGCCCAGGACGCGGAGCAGCGCCACGTTGTGGCCGAGGCCCTTGGCCGCGTCGTCGCCGAGCGCGAGCGCGTCCAGGCCCCGCGCCATCAGCGCGACCAGCAGCAGTCCGGCCGCCACGAACGGCCAGATCTGGCCGATGACATCGCTGCCGCGGCCGCTGATCGAGCCGACCTGCCAGAAGCGGAACTCGTCCAGGGCGTGGGCGTCGGTGGTGACGACGCCGGAGACCACGGAGGCGAGGAAGGCGTTCATCGCGGCGCCGGCCAGCGCGAGCTTCACGGGAGAGGCGCCGCGGTAGCCGCCCGCGGCGACGGCGTAGACGGCGACGGCGGCGACCGCCGCGCCCACGAAGGCGAACCAGACGTACCCGGTGAGCGTGTGCACGCCGAGGAACGCGATCGCGCACACCACCCCGACGGACGCGCCCTGGCTGACGCCCAGGATGCCGGGTTCGGCGATGGGGTTGCGGGTGATGCCCTGCATCACGGTCCCGGCGACGGCGAGGGCGGCGCCGGCCAGTACGCCGATGACGGTGCGCGGCACGCGCAGCGCCCGCACCACCTGGGCGTCGTCACTGGTGCCGCCGTGCAGCAGGGCCTGGACCACCTCGCCGGGGGCGATCTGACGGCTGCCGACGGCCAGGCTCAGCAGGACGGCGATCAGCAGCATCGCCACGCACCCCGCCAGCCAGGCGGTACGGCGACGGGTCGGTCGCGCCATGCGCCGCGCTCACTCTCTCTTTCCGGGTCGTGTCGTACGGGCGCCGGGCGCCGGCGGGCTCGTCGGCCCGCCGGCGCCCGGCGTTCGGCTTGCTCGGCCTCACCGGCTCACGCCGTGAGGTGCTTCTCCAGGTCGTCCAGGACCGCGTTGGCCGCGGTGACCCCGAGCCCGAGGTACCAGGTCTCGTCCGGGACGTCGAAGGCGTGGCCGTCCTTGACCGCCTTCAGGTTCTTCCACAGCGGGTTGCCCTGGGCCTTGGACTTGTCGGTGGCCTTGGGGTCGCCGTACACGCCGGTGAAGATGTAGTCGGCGTCGGCCTGGTCGATGTTCTCGGCGCTGATCTCGGCGGCCAGGTCCTCGATGTCCTGGTTCTTCGGCCGCGGGATGCCGACGTCCTTGAGGATCGTGCCGATGAAGGAGTCGTTCGCGTAGAGGCGGATCTTGCCCTCCGGCATGTAGCGCACCATCGACACGCTCGGCTTGTCGGAGCCCAGCTTGGTGCCGAGGGCCTGCGCCTTCTTCGCGTACGCGGCCAGGTTCGCCTTGGCCTGCGCGGTCTTGTCCAGCGCGGCCGCGTTGAGGAGGTAGTTCTCCTTCCACGTGAAGCCGGGGCGGATGGAGAAGACGGTCGGCGCGATCTGCGACAGCTCGTCGTAGGAGTCCGCGGCGCGCAGCTGGCTGCCGAGGATCAGGTCCGGCTTGAGCGCGGCGATCGCCTCGAGGTTGAGGCTGTTGATGGTGCCGATGTTCGCCGGCTTGCCGGCCTCGCCCTTGAGGTAGGACGGCAGTTCGGGCGAGCCCTCGGTGGGCGCGAGGCCGACCGGCTTGACGCCGAGGGAGACAACGTTATCGAGCTCGCCCACGTCGAGGACGACCACGCGCTTCGGCTGGGCCTTGAGGACGGTGCTGCCCATGGCGTGCGTGACGGTGCGCGGCCACTCGCCCGGCTTGGCGGTGGTGCCCAGGGCGGCGGTCTTCTCCGCGGCGTCCCCGAAGTCCTCGCCGCCCTGCGCGACGGACTTGGAGTCCTTGGACCCGGCGGTGGCGGAGGCGGCTGCGCTGCCCTCCTTCCCGTTGCTGCTGGACCCGCCGCAGGCCGCGAGGGACAGCGCGGCGGCGATGGCGACAGCGACGGCGGCTGTACCGCGGCGCCGAAGAGACATGTGGAGACTCCTGTACGTGGTTCACCTTTGAAGTATTAGGCGAGCCTAACCTTATGCGCTGCCTGTGTGCATCCCGCAACCGGGGGTCCGCCCCACGTCGTCTGCCGGCGCCGGAGCCCGCTCTTGGCCTGGTCTTGACCGGCTCTGGACAGTTACATCAGATTGATCAACCTACTGTTACTACATATGGATGCGAAGGCACTCGAAACCGGTGACCCGACCGAGGTCGGGGCCGCGTTGCGGCTGAGCGTGGGGCGGATCGCGCGGCGGCTGCGGCAGGCGCACGCCGTGGGGGACGTCACCCTGTCGGAGGTGTCGGTGATCGCGCGGCTGGACCGGGACGGCCCGGACTCGCCCGGGTCGCTGGCCGAGTTGGAGCGGGTACGACCGCAGGCGATGGCGACGACGCTGGCCGGGCTGGAGGAGCGCGGGCTGGTGAGCCGCAGCCCCGACGCCCACGACAGGAGGCGCGTCGTGATGACGGTGACCGGGGCGGGGCGGAAGGTGCTCGCGGACCGGCGCTCGGAGTCGGTGCGGCGGCTGGCCGCCGTGCTGGACGGGCGGTTCACCGCCGAGGAACGGCGGCAACTCGTCGACGCGCTGCCGCTGCTCGACCGGCTGGCGGAGGAACTGTGACCGCCACCCCGGCCGACGACGCGGGCCGCTACAAGTGGGTGGCCCTGTCGAACACGACGCTCGGTGTGCTCATCGCGACCATCGACGCCTCGATCGTGATCATCTCGCTGCCCGCCATCTTCCGCGGCATCGGCCTCGACCCGCTCGCCCCCGGCAACATCGGCTACCTGCTCTGGATGATCCTCGGCTACCTGCTGGTCTCCGCCGTGCTCGTGGTCGTGCTCGGCCGCCTCGGCGACATGTTCGGCCGGGTCCGGATGTACAACATGGGGTTCGCGATCTTCGCCGCCGCCTCGCTCGCGCTCTCCCTCGACCCGCTGCGGGGCGGAGGCGGCGCCCTGTGGCTGATCGGCTTCCGGATCGTGCAGGCCGTCGGCGGGTCGATGCTGACCGCGAACTCGGCAGCCATCCTCACCGACGCCTTCCCCGCCCGGCAGCGCGGCATGGCGCTCGGCATCAACCAGATCACCGCGCTCGCCGGACAGTTCCTCGGGCTGATCGCGGGCGGGCTGCTGGCCACCATCGACTGGCGCGCCGTGTTCTGGATCAGCGTGCCCATCGGCGTCGTCGGCACCTTCTGGTCGTACCGCAGCCTCCGGGAGACCGGCGCGCGCAGACCCGGGCGCATCGACTGGGTCGGCAACCTCACCTTCACCGCCGGGGCCGGCGGGCTGCTCGCCGCCATCACGTACGGCATCCAGCCCTACGGCGGCCACCCCACGGGCTGGACCAACCCCTGGGTGCTGGGCGGCCTGGCGGCGGGTGTGCTGCTGCTCGTCGTGTTCTGCCTCGCGGAGACCCGGGTCGCGGAACCGATGTTCCAGCTCGGCCTGTTCCGCATCAGGGCGTTCGCCGCCGGCAACCTGGCGGCACTGCTCACCGCGATCGCCCGCGGCGGACTGCAGTTCACCCTCATCATCTGGCTGCAGGGCATCTGGCTCCCGCTGCGCGGCTACGACTTCGAGCAGACGCCGCTGTGGGCGGGCATTTTCATGCTGCCGCTGACCGTCGGCTTCCTGGTGGCGGGACCGCTGTCCGGGTACCTGTCGGACCGCTTCGGCGCCCGGCTGTTCTCCACCACCGGACTCGTCCTCGTGGCGGCCTCGTTCGTCGGCCTGCTCGCCCTGCCGGTGGACTTCCCGTACCCCGCCTTCGCGGCGCTGCTGCTGGTCAGCGGCATGGGCCAGGGCATGTTCTCGGCGCCCAACACCTCCGCGATCATGGGCAGCGTCGCACCCGAACAGCGCGGAGTCGCCTCCGGCATGCGCTCCACCTTCCAGAACTCCGGGACCGCGCTCTCCATCGGCCTGTGCTTCTCGCTGATGATCGCGGGACTGGCCGGTTCGCTGCCGCAGACGCTGGAGAACGGGCTGCGGGCGAACGGCGTACCCGCCGGGACCGCGGAACAGGTCTCCGGACTGCCGCCGGTCAGCACCCTGTTCGCCACGTTCCTCGGCGACAACCCCATCGGCCACCTGCTCGGGCCCAGCGGGGTGCTGGCCACCCTGCCCGAGCACCAGGTGCGGATCCTCACCGGCACGGGCTTCTTCCCCACCCTCGTCTCCGGCCCCTTCCACCACGGACTCGTCACCGTCTTCGGCGCGGCCACCGTCATGGCCCTGATCGCCGCGCTCGCCTCGGCGCTGCGCGGCCGCCGCGACACCCCCGCGGGCAGCGGTCGCGGTGACGACACGAACGGCACCAGCAAAGGACAGCAAGAATGGCGCACAGCGCGCTCCTCGTGATGGACGTCCAGCGGGCCATCACGGACCGCTTCACCGGCGACGACGGCTACCTGCCCCGGGTGCGTGAGGCGATCGACGCCGCACGCGCCGCGGACCTCCCCGTCCTCTACGTCGTCATCGGCTTCCGGGCCGGGCACCCGGAGGTCAGCCCCCGCAACAGGACGTTCGGCGCGCTCGCCCGCGGCGGCGGCTTCGCCGCGGGCGACCCGGGTGCGGAGATCCACCCCGACGTCGCGCCGGCGCCCGGCGACGTCGTCGTCACCAAGAAGCGCGTCAGCGCGTTCGCGGGCAGCGACCTCGACATGGTCCTGCGGGCGGGCGGCGTCGACAGCCTGGTGCTGACCGGGATCGCCACCAGCGGCGTCGTCCTCTCCACCCTGCGTCAGGCCGCCGACCTGGACTACGCCCTCACCGTCCTGTCCGACGGCTGCCTGGACTCCGACCCCGAGGTGCACCGCGTGCTCACGGAGAAGGTGTTCCCGCGGCAGGCCGACGTCGTCACCGTGGCGGAATGGACCAAGTCCCTCACGCCCTGACCCGTATGGAGGAGGTCCGCCTCGATGGGACGGGACGCCTGTCGGAACGCGCATGTGACGATGGACCCCGCACGTGTCGATCGTCCTAGCGCATGGGGGCTGGGCCAGTGGATCCGGAACTCCGGGAACTCCTCGGACCGCCGCAGCGGTGGAGGCCTGCCGGTGCCGCCGCCTGGGCGGAGATCGAGGAGTGGGTCGGAGGCGCCCTTCCCGCGGACTTCAAGGAGTTCGTGGACGAATACGGCGACTGCATGATCCTGGAGTTCCTCGGCGTGGCGCACCCTGCCGGGTGGACGCCGCTGCTCGAGTGCATGAAGCAGGATCGCGAGCACTTGGCGGAGGTGGCCGACCAGTACCGGGACGCGCCGGCGGACTGCCCTTCGGCCCGGGGACAGCGGTCGGGTGGGGATACCACGACTACCACGGCGACCTGTGCTTCTTCCTGCCGAGGGAAACGGGGGAGTGGGCCGTGATGGTGGCGTTCCGGCAGTGGAGGAACGTGCTGATCGAGGAGGGCGGTTTCACCGCCTTCCTCACCGGCTTGCTGACCCGGAAGAGGGTTCCGGCGGGATGGCCGGTGGTCGAGCCCGTCTGGAAGTCCCTGGAGGAGTCCCCCGTCATCTGAGCCCTGACGCGGGCGGCCTCCGGCGGTCGCTCGCCCGGGCCCGACCGCCCCCGGCGCACCACGGTGCGCCGGGGGCGGTCCGCGTCAAGGTCCCCTGATACGCGCCGCAGGTCAGACCAGCGGCACGGTGCCCTCCGAGGACGCCGCGGCGGCGACGCGGCCGCGCAGGTCGAGGCGGAGCCGCAGGAAGTCGACGCCACCCGGGCCCGGGCGGCGGCCGCCCTCCGGGACCCAGCCCTGACGGGTGTAGAACGCGAGGGCGCGGCTGTTGCGCTCCCAGGCGTCCAGCAGCCCCGTCTCCAGGGAGGAATCGCGCAGGAAGCGCACGAACTCGGCGTGCAGCTGCCCCCCGACGCCGCGGCCCCAACGGTCCGGACGCACATGGATCCGGTGCAGCTCACCGCACGAGGGCGCGGCCTCCGCGCCCTCCTTGGGCGGCCCCATGGCCACCACGCCGACCACCTCGGCGTCCTCGACGGCGCACAGCACCGTCGTCGCGCTCGACTGGATGGCGTGCGCCCAGGTCGCGCGGCGGCGTGCCCACCCGTCGGGGCTGTCGATCTCTGATCCGGGCAGGCCGCCCGCCTGGTAGTACGCGGCACGTGCCTGCGTGTGCACGTCCACGATGGCCGCCAGGTCGCCGAACCGCGCCGGGCGCATCAGGGCTGGAGAAGTCGTCACCTCCTGTCAGACGTGCGCGATGTGGGACGGGTTCCCGGCGCGTCGGACCGCCGTGGCGGCCACCCGGAAGGTGGCCGCCACGGCGGCGCGAGCGGCTACGGCTGCGCGGTGACCGCGGGCACGTTGTAGCCGTCGACCCGCAGCTTCGGCCGCTTCGACGACAGCGCCCCGGCCGGCCAGGACAGCGTGACCGTACGGCTCTCACCGGGCAGCAGCCACAGGTAGTTGTCGCTGTACAGCGTCGGCAGTACCCGGTCGCCGCTGCGGGAGTCCAGCAGGGAGAGCCGGACCAGGGCGGCGACCGAGGAGCCCCGGTTGCTCACCCGCGCGGTCAGCCCGTGGCGGTCGCCCGACAGGTCGGTGTCCGTGACGTCGGCGGAGACCCGGGTCCGCGCGGCCTTGTTGAGCGCCTGCATGTGCTCGGGCTTGCGGTACCGCCAGTAGACGTTCTCCGACAGCACCTCGCCGTGCCGGTCCGCCAGCCGCAGCCGCAGCAGGTGGAAGTCCGGCAGGTCGTCCGTCCAGGCCACGGTGAACGCCTCGGCCTTCTCGGACGCCGCCACGTCCAGCGTGCCGCGCCGCTCCGCGGACAGCGGACGGCCGGACAGGTCGAGCAGACGGGCGGTGACCGTCGCGCCCTTCAGGGCCCGCGGCGTGTGGTTGACCGCCACGACCTTCCCACTGACCGGGTCGGCCTGCACGTGGACGGGCTCGGCGGCCTTGCGGACGCCGTAGTAGGCGCCGTTGACGTCGAAGTCGTAGTCGTACGTCTGCCACACCGTGCTGTACCAGGCGGGGTGCGACATCCACAGCATCAGGCCGGAGGCGTCCTCCCACAGCCGGCCGTTCCAGGCCTCGAACATGGCGCGGAAGTTCTCGTAGTTGACGAACTGCGCCTTGCGGGCGAAGTCGTCGAGGTCCTCCGCCGCACCGAGCCGGCCCTCGATGGCCGCGCGGTAGTTCTGCGGGGCCTGGTTGCCGCGGGTGCTCCAGTCGTGGTGGTACCAGACACCGCCGACCGGCCACTCGGGCTCGTCGCCCGCCATGCGCCGCATGGTCTCGGCGGTCGACACGACGGGCATGCCGATCTCGGTGTGGAACCCGAAGCTGCCGCTGCCGTACGTGGACGCGGAGTAGTACCGCTCGGGCTCCACCCAGCCGTAGGGGCCGCCGCCCGAGACGATGCCGCCCGCCGAGTTGTTCTGGTAGAGCAGGCCGGGCGCCTCGGCGCGCACCGCGGAGCGCATCCCGTCGTCCACCGGTCCCGGGGGGTTGCCCTCGTTGGCGCCGCACCACACCACGACGCTGGGGTGGATGCGGTAGCGCCGCACGGTGTCCCGCGCCAGGTCGAGGAAGGCCTGGCGGTTCGGCGGGTCCATCCCCCAGGCGTTGGGGAAGTCGTTCCACACCAGGATGCCGTGCTCGTCGCAACTGGCGTAGAACTCCTCACGGTTGCTGCTGCCGACCCAGTTGCGGATCATCGTGAAGTTCATGTCGCGGTGCATGCGCACGGCCGCGTCCATGCGCTCCGCCGGCATGCGGCGCAGCAGCTCGTCCCAGCCCCAGTTGCCGCCGCGGGCGAAGACGCGCACGCCGTTGACGCTGATCTTGAGCGGGACGGTGGAGTTGTCGACGGACTTCACGTCGGTCCAGTCGTCGCCGTTGTCGGAGACCTGGACGGTGTAGGTCTTCGCGTAGGCCTGCTCCCAGGTGATGACGACCCGGTCGAACCGGACCGGGGAGCCCAGGTCGACCCGGATCCACTGCTCGTCCTCGTACTTCGAGGACCAGCGGGTGCCCGGCTTGCCGTCGACCGCGTTGCCCGGCCCGCTGCCGTCGCCCTCGGAGGACGAGGCGGTGGCGTCCTTGCGCAGCGCCAGGTCGGTGCCGGGCGTGGCGCTGTCGACGACCGACAGGCCCCACATCGACGCACCCCAGCTGGTGGCGCGCGTGTGGCACAGGATCCGCAGGTAGCGGGCGGTGGTCGCGGCGAACTCCACGTCCTGCAGGCTCGCCGAGCCCGAGGTCTGGAAGGGCAGCGGGACGGCGGCGTTGTCCACGGACGCGGCGTCCGTCCAGTCGTCGCCGTTGTCGGAGACCTGCACGGTGTACGTCTCGGCGTAGGCCTGTTCCCAGGTCACGACGACGCGGTCGAAGGAGACCGCGGAGCCGAGGTCGACCCGGATCCACTGGTCGTCCTCGAACTTCGAGGACCAGCGGGTGCCCGGGTCCCCGTCCGTGACGTTGCCGGGACGGTTGTTCGGGTCGTCGGTGGAGGAGGCGGTGGCGTCCTTGTGCAGGGCCAGGTCGAGGTCGGGCACCATGCTGTCGGCGACCGACAGGGACCACATCGACGAGCCCCAGTCGGTGGCCCGGGTGCGGCACAGGACGCGCACGTAGCGGGCGGTCCTGCGGGTGAACGTCACCGTCTGGGCGTAGGCGTTGGAGCCGGACTGGAACGTCAGCGGCACGTCGTACTCGTAGCCGAACTGGCGCATGCCGAAGCGCGTGGTGCGCCGGTCGCTCTCCTGTCCGGCCACGGAGGCGGTGAGGGTGAGCCGGTGCAGCTCCGGTTCGCCGTAGCCGTTGGGCCACCACAGCTTCGGGTTCCGCACGCGCAGCTTCGGGTCGGAGGCCGGGTCGAAGACGACGTCGGCGCTGCCGCCCCCGGGCACGGTGACCGTGCGCTGCACGCGTACGTCGCCGAACGCGGCGGTGACGGTCACGGACCTGGCGTCCGCGGCGGCGTTGCGGACCGGGACGACGACGGTCACCTCGGCCGTGCCGGTGCCGGGCAGGTCCGGCAGGACGGTGTCGACGCGGGCGTCGCCGAGGACGGCGTCGCCGGTGGAGCGCAGGCGTACGTGGTTCCAGATGCCGGCGGCCCGGTCGCGCACGGCGGGCATCCAGTCCCAGCCGGAGGAGGCCAGATAGGTCGGCGAGTTGCGGTTCATCATGTTCGCGCCGGCGTCGACGAAGGCGAGCCCGGCCGGGCCCTTGTCGCCGGGACTGCCGGGCAGCGGCATGGGGCTGATCCGCACCGCGAGGGCCTGCGGGCCCTCGGCGGCGAGCAGCGCGGTCACGTCGTAGGCGGCGCGGGCGAAGGGGAAGGTGAGGGTGCCGGCCTGCTTGCCGTTGAGCCAGACCTCGGCCTCGTGGTTGACCCCGTCGAACTCCAGCCAGACGCGGCGTCCGGCCCCGGTGCGCAGGCCCTTGGGCAGGCGGAACTCGCGGCGGTACCACCAGGAGTGACGGGAGAGCGCCTCGGGGACGTGCAGGTTGGCGAAGCCGGCGACCGGGTCGGGCAGGTGGCCCTCGGCGACGAGCGAGGACAGCACGGTCCCGGGCACGACGGCCGGCAGCCAGGCGCTGGTGTCCACGGAGGGCGCCGACAGCTCGGCGGCGGTGCCGCCCGCCCAGTCGTCCATCGTCAGGTCCCAGCCGGACTCCAGCGGGACGGTGCCGTCGTCGGCGACCTCCAGGGCCGGGGGCGTGCGGTGGTGGGTGCCCCAGTCCGTCCAGCCGGTGGCCTCGGGGCGCCTGCCGCGCGGGGTGCCGTACACCTGGAGGCCGTTGAGGCCCAGCGGGTTGGCGTTGGAGCGCTTGGTGACGGTCATCCGCACCCAGCGGGCGGTCACGGGCTTCGCGAGCGCGATCTCCACCACCCCGCCCTTGCCGTCGTCGGTGCGGTGCACGACCGTCCACGACTTCCCGTCGCGGGAGGTCTCGATGACGAAGGCGACCGCGCAACTCGACAGGATCTCCTGCCCGGTGGTGTTGTCGCGGGGGTTGCCCCCGGTCCCGGGGGTGAACGGCGGGTCGTCGGCCGTCGCCTCGAAGGTGAGGCGGACCGACTCGACCTCGCACAGGGCCTCGAGGTCGACGGCTATCCACTGGGGGTCGCCGTCGGCGGCCCGCCATCCGGAGCCGCGGACGCCGACCCGGTCGAGGCCGTCGACGGCGAACTCGGCCGGTGTGGGGGCGTAGTCGGTGGAGGACACGGTGACCGGGCGGTACGCGGCGAGTTCGCCCCGGGACCCGGCCGGGTCCGAGGGCCGCGCGTGCGCGCCGGCGGCGGCGGGGAAGGCCATGCCGAGCCCGAACCCCGCGAGGAGGGTGGAGCCGGTGGAGAGGACGGTGCGACGGGAGGGCAGGGCGGACATATCCGGCATGAACAGCGGCTCCGTTCAGGGATGTTCAATGACGAGACGGCCTGGCATCATGGCGATGACAACGTTGCCATCGCGATGACAACGTTGCCGAACATGCACCCGCCGGGAAGAGCCTGTCAAGGTTTTGGGCACCCGCGTTCCGGGATTCTCCTAAATTAGGAATACATATTGACATGAGTCGGGCTTCGCGTCAGAGTCGTTGGTCCGTCCGCGCCGGAAGCCGTCCGGGATCGGGGGTGTCGCCCGCCGAGTGGTCGTCAGGGACGCCCGTACGACCGGGAGAAGGAGGCTCGTGCTCCTGGGCGGGCGGGTTCCTCCGGGTCGCCGCTCGACACCTACGTGCCGCGCACCGGCACCGCCGGTGGTGACGCGGAGGCGTACGTCGACGCGTTCCTCCGCGAGGCGCACGACGCGGGCGCGCCGCTGCGCGGCTTCCGCGGGGGCTTCACGTCGTACGGCGGCAACCCGGAACGCGGCGCCCGGAACCGGCCCCGCCCCACCCGAAGTCACCGCGCCCGACGAGAGCCCGGCCCGCCTGCCGGGCTCTCGTCAGGTGCCGACTGTGCGGCGACTCGGATCCCGCCCGTCCCCCGGAGGGGTGCCGCCTACAGGCGCTCGCCGCCGGTGGCGTCGATGATCTGGCCCGTGATCCACCGGGCGTCGTGGGAGGCGAGGAGGACGACGACGTCGCCGACGTCGGCGGGCTCGCCCATGCGCCGGAGGGCGCGCTGCGCGACGACGGCGGCCATGGCCTCGGAGTTCCCGCGCAGCCAGCCGGCGTTCATGTCGGTGTCGGTCGTGCCGGGGCGGACGGCGTTGACGGTGATGCCGCGGGGGCCGAGGTGCTGGGCGAGCGGGAGCGTGAGGGCTTCGAGGGCTCCCTTGCTCATGGTGTATCCGATGATGCCGGGGAAGGGGACGCGGGTGGCGCCCGTGGAGATGTTCACCACGCGCCCGCCGTCGGCCAGGCGCGGCAGGGCCGCCTTGATGATCAGGAACGGCGCGGTGGTGTTGATCTGCTGCAGGCGGACGAGGTCCTCGGCGGAGGTCTCCTCGATGACGCCGTTCACGACGATCCCGGCGTTGTTCACCAGCACCCGCACGGGCGCGTCGCGCAGCGCGCCCGCCGCCGCGTCGTAGGAGGCCCAGAAGGCGGTGCCGGTGTCGGGTTCGGCCAGGTCGGCGGCGAAGGAGAACGCCGTGCCGCCGGCCGCGGTGATCTTCTCGACGACGTCGGCCGCGGCAGCCGAGTCCTGGCGGTAGTGGACTGCGACGGTGTAGCCCTCGGCGCCGAGGCGGCGGGCGACGGCCGCCCCGATGCCGCGGCTGGCGCCGGTGACGACGGCGATGCCGCCGGACTCACGGGCGTCGAGCGCTTCGATGTCGCGCAGGTCGGTGTCAGGCATGGTGTCCTGTGTCCTTCCGTCGCCCTGGATCGGGCGGTACTGGGTGCTGATGACGTGCGAGGCCCCCGCACTCCGGTCGCGGCAGCCGTCGGGGAGGGAGAACCTCGGCTTCGCGACTTCTATTCCGACCGGAATAGAAGTCGCGGAGCCGGCGACGCGAGCCGCGCCGCACGCGGCGGGGGAGCGCCGACGGCAGGTGCCGGTGCGCGGAGACGGTGACGGCCGTCGCGCGCGCGAACCGCGCGCGCAGGACTTCTATTCCGATCGGTACGGAATCCTGTCCGGCCGCTGCCCGGGTGGGGAGTACCCTGCACGCATGGCTGGTTCGCGGAGCGTGGTCATGGGTCGGCCTCGGGAATTCGATGTCGACGAGGCGCTTGAGCGCGCCATGCGGCTGTTCTGGGAGCAGGGGTACGAGGGGGTCAGCCTCACCGATCTGACCAGGGCCATGGGCATCACGAAGCCGAGCCTGTACGCGGCCTTCGGCGACAAGAAGGAGCTGTTCCGCAAGGCTCTGGCGCGCTACACCGAGGGCCCGGGCGACTACGGGACGCGTGCCCTCGAGGAGCCGACCGCACGAGGCGTCGCCGAGGCGATTCTCCGCGGTGCGGTCCGGACCACGACGAGTCCCGGCGGCCCCGCGGGATGCCTGGGCGTGCAGGGCGCGCTGCCGTCGAGCGAAGCGGGGCAGCCCGCGCACGACATGCTGGTCGAGTGGCGGAACGCTTCGGCCCTACGCGTCGAGGAGCGTTTCCAGCGGGCTGTCGACGAGGACGACCTGCCGCGCGACGCCGACCCCCGGCGACTCGCCCGGTACGTCATGACGGTGGCGTTCGGCATCGCCGTCCAGGCCACCGGCGGCCTCGGGCCCGACGAACTCGCGGACGTCGCCGACATGGCACTGGAGTGCTGGCCCCCGACGGGCGTGTGACGGACGCGGCGTTCCGGCCGGTACCACGCAGCCGGATCCGACCGGTCGTGAGGCGCGGGCGCCGCCGGACACGGTGGGACGGCCGGATCGGGGACGAGGCTCGCCGCGCTCTTCCGGGGCCCACCGCTCGTCCTTGAACCGGGCGAGCTCGCGCGTCTTCCCGACAACGACCCTCACCGGCCCCGCTACCCGGCAGGTCGCGGACCCTGGTGGTCCGGCGCGCCCCCGGCGTTGTCGGCGGGGAGGTCGGGGAGGTCGGGGCGGACGGCGATGTGGTCGGGTTCGAGTTCGAGCATGACGCGGTTGCGGATGTCGAGGGCGTGGGTGAAGTCGCGGGGCAGTTGGAGGCGGCCGGAGCGGTCGACGGTGGCGTACTCGCTGGCGTGGACGGTGGTGCGGCCCTGGTCGTCGGTGCTGGTGCGGCGGACGACCTCGGAGGCGGTGCGGCCGTCGCGGATGGCGACGGTGCGGTCGACGGCGGTGGCGACGGCCTGGTCGTGGGTGACGACGACGATGGTCGTGCCGAGTTGCTCGTTGGCGGTGCGGAAGGCGCTGAAGACCTGCTCCGCGGTGGCCGAGTCGAGCTGTCCGGTGGGCTCGTCGGCCAGCACGAGCGAGGGGTGATTGGCCAGGGCGACGGCGATGGCCGTGCGCTGCTGCTCACCGCCGGACATCTGCTGGGGGCGCCGGTCGCCGCAGTGGCCCACGCCCATCATGTCGAGGAGTTCGGCGGCGCGGGCGTGGCGGTCGCGGCGGCGGCCCGCGAGGCCGCTCAGCCGCATGGGCAGGACGACGTTCTGCAGGGCGGTGAGGTAGGGCAGCAGGTTGCGCGCGGTCTGCTGCCAGACGAAACCGACCGTGCTCCGCTGGTAGCGCAGGCGGGAGGCGGCGTTCATGGTGAGCAGGTCGTGTCCGGCGACCCGGGCGGCTCCGGCGGTGGGGGTGTCGAGCCCGGCCAGGATGTTGAGCAGGGTGGACTTGCCGCTGCCCGAGGCGCCGACCAGGGCCATCAGTTCGCCCTGCTTCACGAGCAGGTCGAGCCCCTGCAGGGCCTGGACCTCCACGCCCTGGGCGGTGAAGATCCGCACCAGCCGGTCGCAGACGATCAGGGCGTCGTGCCCGTAGGCGGGCTCCTCCCGGCTCTCGGCGACGCGCCGTTCCAGCTCCGCGAGCGTCGTGGTGCCGGGCTCCGCCGGCCCCGGTGTGTCCTGGCTCATTCCCTTTCCCCCATCCGCAGTTCGGTTCCCTCGCCCCGCCGTCCGGTCAGCCACGCCTGGCCCGCGAGCACCGCGCAGGCCAGGACGACCAGCGCGGCCGACGGCAGCAGCAGCGAGAGCGGGTCCGTGCGCAGCACCGTCCCGGAGACACCGCTGACCGGCTTGGCGGCGGAGAAGGCCAGGGCGGTCAGATCCACCCCCTGCCGCAGCAGCGGGACCGTGGCCAGGCTGACCAGGATGCCGCCGAGGGCGCCGAGCAGGACCTGCGGCAGCGTCTCCAGGACGGCCAGCCACTGCCGCTGACCGCTCGTCATGCCCATCGTCCGCAGCCGGGCGAGCAGCGCCTTGCGCTGCGGGGTGTGCACCATCAGGGACAGCAGCAGGGCCAGCGCGCTGTAACCGGCACCCGCGGCCACGGCGGCCAGGTACACGCGCCGGGCGCCGCTCTGGAGCGAGGAGGAGGTGAACGAGGCGCGCTCCTCGGAACGCAGGACCGCCGTCAGGTCCGTCGCGGCGGTGCGTGCGACGGCCTCCAGCGCCCGGCCGTCCGCCCGCGGGCCGGTGACGTAGAGCGCGGTCGGGGCCTGGACGGGGGAGTGGGCGGTCTCGGGGTGCGTGCGGGCCACTCCGGCGGCGGAGACGATCACGAAGTCGCCCCCGAGGACGGCCGGCGTCACGTCGCGCACGGCGACCGTGCGCACCGGCGTCGCCCCGGCGGAGGCCTGCACGGTCGCGGTCGTCGTGCCGAACTCCCCTGCGAGGCCCGGGGAGACGATCGCGGGGAGCGGCCCCCTGCCGCCGCCCTCCAGGCGTGCGGCGGGGAACGGGGCGCCGATCCCCGTGGCCGACACCAGCGCGGCGTAACGCGCCGGATCCACGATCACCAGGTCGTACGGGGTCCCGGCGGGCGTCGTCGACAGTCCCGTCTCGATCCGCACGGGCGAGGTGCCGAGCACGCCCGGCACCCGCCGGACCCGTGCGTCGAGCCCGTCCGGGAGGGTGGTGAGGGATTCGAGCCGCGCGTCGCCGCCGACCGCGCGCGTGGCGGCGCGGTCGCGGCCGCTCTCGACGCCGGTGAGGACCGAGCCGCCGAACGACGTGACGGCCAGCGCCACCAGCACCGCCACCAGGGGCAGCGCCGTGGCCGAGGGCGTACGGCCGGCCCGGGCCAGTCCCAGGTACAGCACGGTGCCCCGCAGCCGGGCCGCGGGGCGCGACAGCAGCCGCAGCGGCAGCGGGTACAGCCGCAGCAGGACGAGCGCCCCGACGACCGCGACCAGCACCGGTGCGGCGGCCGTCAGCAGGTCGGCGCCGCCGTCGGCCGTGCCCCGGCGCCGCAGCGCCACGACCGCGCCGGTCACCACGACCGCCACCGTCAGCTCCGCCACCGTACGGCGGCGCGAGGGCCGGGCCCGCACGAGGTCGTCGCGCCGCTCCGGGCCCAGCCGGCGGACGAGCGCCACCGCCCGCAGCGGCAGCGCGGGCACCGTGACGGCCACGACCAGCGCCCCCGCGAGCACCGAGGCCGCCGGGCGTCCGGCCGGCACCAGCAGCAGCGCGAGCAGCACCCCGGCCGCCGCGCACGGGACCGCCACGACCGCGCTCTCGGCCAGCAGCCGTGCGCACAGCCCCTTCAGGCTGCTGCCGCGGGCGCGCAGCAGCCGCAGTTCGGTACGGCGACGGGTCGCCGACAGTCCGCCCGCCATCAGCAGCACGATTCCCGCCACCGCGCCCACGCCCACCGCCGCGATCAGCACCAGGGGCCTGGCCGCCGTCCGCTGCCGCTCGAACGGGCCCAGCAGTTCGGCGAGTCCCTCCTCGTCCACGGTGATGGAGCGATTGCCCGTCAGCAGACGCAGCCGGGTGGAGTCGGGCCCTCCCGACAACGACGCCAGCCGGTCGCGCAGCGCGGGCACGTCGCGGGCGGAGAGGGCGCCGACGTCGGCGGGGTGGTGCCAGTACAGCCGGGCGCCCTCGGGCAGGTCGAGGACCACGCCGGCCGCGTCCTGGCCGATCAGTGCGGTGAAGTGCCAGTAGTGCTCGGGGTCCTCGCCGGGCGGCCCGGGAACGCTCACCAGGGTCGGGGAGAGCAGGTCGGGCTCGGCGTTCCAGAAGGCCTCGCCGGGGGAGCGGGGTTCGACGATCCCGGTGATCCGCACGGTCAGCCCGGCCCGGGTCGTGTCCAGCAGGTGCACGGCGGAACCCGCGCGCAGCCCCATCACCTTCGCGGTCCGGGCCGTGAGCACCGCCTCGACCTCGCGCTCACCGGAGCCGGCCGCGGGCATGCGGCCCGCGACGAGCCGGGAGCGGGCGGCGAGACCCGGCTGCGAGACGAGCGTCGCCCGCGGATCGCGGTTCCCGGTCGGACGCGGCAGGCGGGGGTCGGTCGCGGCCGCCGCCACCGCGTTGCGCACCCCGTACACGGTCTGCGCGGTGTCCAGCACCAGCGGCGGCCGCACCACGGTACGGAAGGTGTCCTCGGCCCTGGCGAGCGCGCTCGCCTGGAACGGCGAGCCGTTCCCGACGCGTTCGCCGGAGAACGACACGTCCAAGGTGGCGGTGACGCTGCGGTCGCTCAGGGAGGCCCGCCGCAGCGTGTCCCGGAGCGCGGCGTCCTCGTACGCCTCGACGGTACGCGGCAGCGCCGCCGCGAGGAACGCGGTCACCAGTACCAGGGCGGCCAGCGCCAGCGCCCCACCGGGCGCGGCGCGCAGGCGGGCACCGGTCCACGAGCCCGGCCGGGCCGAGGGCACCTCGGACATCTCACTCCCCTCCCTGCCGGCGCAGCGCGCGGACCGGATCGGCCGTGCGCAACGCCGCCACCGCCACCGCCAGCAGCGGCAGCACCGCCACCGCCGCCAGCAGTTCCAGCAGCGGCACGGCCGGCAACTCCACCCGCACCGCGGGCACGGGGCTGTCCGCACGCGCCGTCAGCACGATCAACGGCACGATCGAGCGGGTCAGCACCCCGCCGAGCAGCGCCCCCACCGCCACCGCCGTGAGCACCAGCAGCCCCTGCTCCGCGGCGATGACCCGGGCCAGCGACCTCCGCGGCGCCCCCAGCGCCCGCAGCACCGCGAACTCCTCCGAGCGTTCCCGTACCGCGCCCGCGGCGGCGACCGCGAACCCCACCGCGGCCAGTACCGCGGCCGCCACCACCGCCGCCGGCAGGGCCGACAGCGGACCCGCGCCCAGCGGGTCGCGCCGCAGCTCCGCCCGCGCCTCGTCACGGACCACGATCGTGGCGGCGTCCCCCCGGGCCCGCAGCGCCGAGGCGACCCGGGACGCGCCGCCGGGGCCCGCGGCCAGCCACCACTCGGTGGGCTCCAGCGCCCGCTGCTCCTGGAAGACGAGCGCGCGGTCGAGGCTCGCCAGGTCCAGCAGCACGGCGCCCCCGCCGGTTCCCGCGGAGCCGTCCCGTCCCGTGGTGGGCAGCGCGTGGACCGACGCCGTGATGCGCAGGGTCAGGCGTGTGCCGCCCAGTTCGACCGGGACGGTGCTGCCGGGCTTCGCGTCGACCGCGGTCAGGAAGGCGTCGGTGACGACGGCGGGCAGCACCGCGGGCGGCCGGGGCCCGGCCCGCACGGTGAGGGAGGCCGTGTCGGCGCCGCCCGGGGTGTCCTTCTGGAAGGGCTCCTCGCCGGTGTCGTAACGGACGGTCAGCGGGGTGCCCGGGGCGGAGCGCGGGGTGCCGGCGTCCGCGGGGCGGTAGCCGAGGCCGGGGCCCTCGGGGAAGTCCGGGTTGTCGATCCGGGTACGGGCGGACCAGGCCGTGGCGGTGGGGGAGGGTACCTCGTGCACGCCGCCGGCGGTCACCGCGCGTACGCCGGTGACGGTCAGGGCGTGCCGCTCGTTCCGCCGGGGCACCTGGTACTCGGCGCCGAGGCCCGTCACGCGCAGCGGCCCGGCCGGTCCTGCGCCGCGTACCCGGCCCGTCGCGGACGCGAAGTCGGCCTCCAGCGCGTGCTCCCGGCCGTCGGCCGCGACCTCGCCCAGGGGGAGGGTGTAGGGGACGCCGTAGCGGTCGGTCAGCGTCACGGACAGCCGGTCGGTCACGGTGCCGGCCAGGGTGCGGTCCCCGGTCCCCACGGCACGCAGACGGACCGTCAGGCGGAGCCGGTCCGTGCCGTCGGGCAGGACGAACCCGGCACCGCGGGCGGCGGGACCGCCGTCCGCGCGCAGGGGCCGCATGAGGTCGGCCACCGGCTCGGCGGACAGGTCGTCGCGCAGGCGCAGGACCCGGGCGGCGGCAGTGGTGTCGACCGCCACGACGGTCGCGTCGCGGTCGCGGGGGAGGGACACGGTGTAGCGGACGGCCGGGGTGACGGCCGCGACGCCGGGTACGCCGTCGTAGCCGCCGCCCTGCCCGAACGCGGGCGTCGCGGAACCGGACACGCGCAGGTCGGCGCCGACGGCGAAGTCCGCCTGGTCGGCCTGCGACCGGGTCCAGGTGCTGTTCTCCCCGATCGCGAACATGCTGATCGACACGGCGAAGACCAGCAGCAGGGCGGGTCCCGCCCCGCGTCCCGGACGGCGCGAGAGCTGCCAGCCCACCAGGGACGCCGGCAGCCCGCGGGCCCTCGCCGCGCGGCGCTCGCCGAGCCGCGCCGCCAGCGGCAGCAACCGCAGCGCCAGCACCGCGCCCGCCAGCAGGCACAGCGCGGGCGCCCCCACGAGGACCGGGTCCAGCCCGAGCCGTCCCGAGGTGTCCGTGCTCAGGGCCCCGCTGCCCGCCTCGCGACGGGACAACTGCCAGAAGGCCAGGCCGGCCACCAGCACCAGACCCGCGTCCGCCCCGGCCTGCGCGGCGGCGGGCAGCGCCCGCCGGCGGCGCCGCTCCGAGTGCTCCTGCGCGTACGTCCCCGCGTGCCGCAGTACGGGTCCGACGACGGCGAGGGCGCAGGCCAGCGAGGTGAGCGCCGCCACCCACCAGGCGGTCGCCGCGGAGGGTTCCAGCCGGACCCCCGCCCGGGCGAGCGCCCCGTGACCGGCGAGCAGCCGGACCAGCCGGCCGGACAGCAGCGGGGCCAGCACCGCGGCCGGTACGGTCAGCAGCACGGCCTCCGCCGCGGCGAGCCCCGTCATCTGGGCGCGCGAACCGCCGCGGGCCCGCAACTGCGCGGTCTCGCCGGAACGTTCCTCCGCGAGCAGCCCGGCGACCAGCAGCAGCGACAGCGCGGCCAGCAGCATCAGCTGCAGCACACTGATCAGCAGGGTCGACCGGCTCACCAGCAGGGTGCCCCGCAACTCCGTCAGCAGATCGGGGAGTTCGCTCTTGGCCACCAGGGAGTTCGCGGCCTCCAGGGCGTCCAGCCGCTGCACCGTCCGCTGGACGCTCGCGCTGACGTCGTCGGCGCGCGCCGTGGTCATCGCACCGAAGTCCCCGTGCGTCTGCCACGCCATCTCGACCGCCGGGACACCGCCGGCGCCGAAGGCCGCGGGGTCGGTGAGCAGGGGCCCGTAGGTGGTGAACGAGAGCGTGCGCACGCCGCGGCCGTCCAGCGGGTCGAGCCGCCAGTACAGGGCATACCGGTCGACCGGCCGGTATGTCCCGGTCACGCGGACCCGCAGCGTTCCGCGGTGCAGCCGGTCGGCCAGGGTGACCACCTGCCCGGTGCGCACCTTCAGCACCGCGGCGGCCGCCTCGGGCAGCGCGACCGGGACCGGGCCGCCGTCCGCCGGCGGACCGGGGAACGCGCCCTCGGTCATGGTCACCCGGGCCCGGTCCAGGGTCGACAGCACCGCCAGGTCCGGGTCGACGGTGCGCGGGGCACCGGTGGGCCGCAGCGCCGTCGGCAGCCCGTACGGGCCGGAGCGGGTGACCCCGGTGACGGAGACCGGCAGGCCGTCGTAGGCGCCGGTGACGCTCGCGCGCACGGCCTCGTCCGCCGCGCCCGGGTCCTTGCCGTCGACGTCGGCCGTGATCTCGACCAGCGTCCGCGCGGCCGACTGCTCCTGCAGCGCGCGGCGCAGACCCGCGTCCCCCACGGCCGAGCTGAAGGCGGCGAGCGCCGCGACCGCGCACGTGGTGAGCAGCACCGAGAGCACGGCGGCGCCCAGCAGCAGACGGTGCGCGCGCAGACGCAGCAACACGAACCCCGGCACCACGCCCCCGTTCTCGATGGCCCGTGCAATGAGATGGCACAGACTAACGCCCTCCCGGCCCCGGGGAGAGGCCTCGGCCGGCACCGGTTCCGGCGGCAACGACGCCGGTTCCGGGCGCCGTTGGACGAAGGGCGCGAACGGCACCTCCCGGCCTGGGCCGGGAGGTGCCGGGGTTGTGCCGGGCGGGTGCGTGCCGCGCGGTCAGCGCAACGCGCGCCGGGCCCGCTCGTAGAGCGGCTTGGTGACGGCGGAGGTGAACTGCGGACCGACGAGGTGGCGGGTGCAGCCCAGGGCCGGGTCCCAGGGGTCGCAGGCGTTGCCCCCGGCGTCGAGCCTGCTGCCCTCGGAGTTGTCGCCGACGACGGTGCCCACGCCCGACTCCGGGTCGAGGCCCGCTATCCGCGGTCCTCCGCTGGAGCCGCCACCCATGACGCAGTCGGTGCCCCACAGCCCCTCGGCCGCGGGGAACTCGGGCGTGCCGACGACCTGTTCGGGTCGCCCGGTGCAGTAGGCGAGCCGCTCGCCGGTGTACTCGGGCAGGCCCTCGCGGTCCGGGTCCGAGGCCGAGCGGGGGTAGCCGAACTGGTGGGCCGTACGGTCGCCCGGCCGGTCGAAGCCGATCCGCTGCGCCGCGCCGGCCGCCTCCTGCACGGTCCGGCCCCGCGCGTCCGTGTTGAGGACCACGAACGCCTGGTCGTAGGCGCCGTACACCTCACCGTGCTGCTGGTCGTTGGCCGGCCAGGTCGGGGCGACGACCCCCAGCCGGCCGGTGAACTTCCCGTAGGGCGCCCGCCCGTCGCGGTAGCCGGGCACGAAGAGCACGTTCCGCGTCCACTGGTTGTCCTCACCGATGAGGTCGGTGTTGTTCACGCAGTGCGCCGCTGTGACCAGGGTGCTGCCGTTGGGGCTGTCGACGACGGTGGCGGTGCAACTGGCGTCCTCGCCGTGGTCGGTGAAGAACAGCCGGCCCACCGTGCGGGCGAGCGCGTTCCGCCCCGTCCACGGGGCGCCGTCGGGGCCCGCCTTGGGCGGGTGGCCGGACGACGGCTGGGTCAGCGCCGCGATCCGCTCCGGCGTCCAGTGGTCGAGGACCGCCTTCTGCTCGGCCCCGGTGACCGCCTGGTCGTGGGCGGCCACGGCGGACGTGGCCGGCGGGAGGGACGGGACGGCCGGGACGGGCCCGGCGGCCGACGCCTGCGGGGCCGTGACGAGCACGGCCGCGGCGACGAGGGCGGCCGCCATGAGCGGCCGGTGGAGACGGGCGGAACGGGGTACGTGATGCGACGGCATGCCTGCTGCTCCTCGGGACGTCGATCGCACGCCCGGAGGCCGCGTGCCGGCGGCACGGGTCCTCCGGGCATGGGGACGTGCGATACAGACGTCCGGGAGGGGCGGTCGGTTGGGACGGATCGCCGCCGCCCCGCGCGCCCGCGGCGGGTCAGGCCTTCGGCTGGGTGAAGCGGATGCTGTTGCCGAAGGGGTCGCGCAGGCCGCAGTCGATGCCGTACGGGCGCTCGGTCGGCTCCTCGGTGAACTCCACGCCGAGGTCCCGGAGCGTTTCGTACGTCTTGCGGCAGTCGTCGGTGGTGAAGATCAGGTGGCCGCCGGTGGCGCCCTTGGTGAGCAGCTCGCGGACCTGCTGGGCGGTCTCCTCGGACAGCGCCGGCGGGCCCGGCTTCTCCAGCAGGATCTGGCGCTCGGGGTGACCGGGGACGTTCACCGTGAGCCAGCGCATGAAGCCCAGGTCGACGTCCGCGTTCACCTCCAGGCCGAGCTTGCCGACGTAGAAGTCGAGGGCCTCGTCCTGGTCGAGGACGTAGATCTGCGAGTGCGTGATGGCGTTGAACATGTGCATCA
Source organism: Streptomyces sp. NPDC008238 (assembly GCF_042956445.1). NCBI lineage: Bacteria > Bacillati > Actinomycetota > Actinomycetes > Kitasatosporales > Streptomycetaceae > Streptomyces > Streptomyces sp. NPDC008238. The sequence goes on from NZ_JBIBGK010000001.1 coordinate 479,695, forward strand.
CGCTAGTCGCCGGGCGGCCGGGAAACTTATCCAAAACTGCTCAGTCGCCCGGCGTGCCCGGCCGACCCGGCCGCCGGTCAGGCACGCGGCCGCAGCCACGCCTTCGCGAAGCACGTCGGCACGTCCACCGCCGTCGCCTGCTTGCGGTACGCCCGCGGTGACGTGCCCACGATGTCCCGGAAGGTGCGGCTGAACGTCCCCGGGCTGCCGAAGCCGACCTCGAAGCAGATGTCCGTCACGCCGCGGTCGCTCTCCCGCAGCAGGAACATCGCCCGCTCCACGCGGCGGCGCTGCAGGTAGCGGTGCGGGGTCTCTCCGAAGGTGGCCCGGAAGGTGCGCGTGAAGTGCGCCGCCGACACATGCGCGATCCGCGCCAGCGCCGGCACGTCCAGCGGCTGCGCGTAGGAGCGGTCCATCGCGTCCCGTGCCCGGAGCATCCGGCGGTTGGTCTCTTCGGCGGCGCTGCTCACACCGCCCATGAGACCACAGGTCGCCGGAGCCCCGGCACGGGGGACGGCGGGCGGGGACGGCCGCCCTCAGCCGGGATTCGCCGCCGTGAAGCTCGCCCCCTTGCGGAAGAGCGAGCGAGCGAGGGCGACGGCGGCGTACGAGCAGGACGAGGACGTCGCGCCCAGGCCCGCCGCGATCACCAGGGTCCGCGGCCGGTCGTCGCCGAGCAGGCCGGCGACGCCCTGCGTGCGGGCCACGGCCTGGACGACCGCGGACAGCGCGAAGCCCAGGATCAGCGCCCAGGTGATGTCCCAGGTCATGGCGCCCGTGACGGACAGGGCGTGCAGCAGGGCGTCCACCGGGGTCAGACCGCGACCGGGTCCGCCGCGCACGCCTCCATCAGGTGGGCGGCGGTGTCCGGGGCGAGGAGCGCGGCCGCGGCCGGGGAGAGGACGCGGTGCGGGCGCCGCGGCCGGGTGAGGCCGTCCAGGGCGTCGATCAGCGTCCACGGGTCGGGGGCGAAGCGGGTCAGTCCCAGCGCGGCCATCCGGTGCGCCCCGGCCTTGCCGTGCCCGGGGATGGGACGGTAGCCGACGACGGGCAGTCCCATGGCCAGCGCTTCCAGCGCGGTCTGCCCGGCGGCGTTGTCCACCAGCGCGTCCGCCGCGCTCATCAGCCCGGGCATGTCGCGTTCCCAGCCCAGCGCGAGCGTCCCCGGGACGCGGGAGAGCCGGGCCCGCAGCCGCCGGTTCTCGCCGCACAGCGCCACCGGCAGGAAACCGGCCCGGGCCAGCAGGGCCGCGGTGTCCGTCAGGTGCGTGCCGGCCCCCCAGGCACCCGCGGAGAGCAGGACGGCCGGCCGGTCCGGCGCGCGGGAACGGAACACCCGCTGCCAGGGCCCGGCGTCCGGGGCGGGCGCCAGGAAGCGGGAGGCGACCAGGGGGCCGGTCGCCGCGGCCGGGCGGCCGGTCGCCTCGCGCACCCGGCGGGCGGCGCTCTCCGTGAGGCAGCAGTACAGGTCGTTGCCCGGGTGCAGCCACTGGCTGTGGACGTCGAAGTCCGTGACCACCACCGCGCTCGGCACCGGCAGCGACCCGCGGGCCCGCATCCCGCCGGTGAGCTGCGCCGCCAGGTGGAACACCGGGACGACCAGCCCCGGCCGTTCGCGGCGGACGAGTTCGGCCAGCCCGCGCTCGGCGAGCCCCGCGAGCCCGCCGGGGCCGGGGGTGCGGCGCGACCCGCCAGGGCGCAGGAACGCCGCGTAGATCCCCGCGTAGAGCAGCGGGAGGTGCAGCACGGTGGCGCGGTAGAAGCCGCGCAACGCCGCGCCCGCGTGCGCGGGGAGGAGGTCGAGGACGTCGGCCCGGCGGGCCTGCCCGCCGCGTGCGGTGAGCCGTGCGACGAGCTCGTCGGCGACCGCGTCGTGACCGGCGCCCATGGAAGCGCTGAGCACGAGGAACCGCCGGGGCGCACGACCCGCCCGCCCGGTGTGCGTCACCGCGACACCACGTCCCGCGGCGGGCGAACGGGCAGGGCTGCTGCGAGCACATCCGGCACGTGATCACCTCGTACACCAGTTGCGGACTACTCGGGTCTAACCGATTTGCCCCGTCTTGAAACGAACCGCCCCCACCCGCCCGCCGGGCCGTCGCGGTGCGCGAACCCGGCCCCGGCTGACCGGCGCCGGACGCGTTGGCGCGGGGGAACGTCGTCGGCTTCGGCGTGTCGTGCGGGGCTTTCGGCGATGCCGTGGGTCAGCACGGACCCGCTGGTCATGCGGGGTCGAGGTGTGGGTCGCGCCGCCGGCGCCGGACGTGTTGGCGCGGGGGAACGCTGTCGGCCCCGGCGTGTCGTGCGGGGTCTTCGGCGACGTCGAGCTGCGGCTTCCGCGACGGGCCCGGCGTGGGTCGCGCCGCCCGTGGCGGGTGCTGATCAGCGCGGGGGGTGGTGCGGCCTCGTGCCGGGGGCCGGGGCTTCCGCGGCGTGCCTCATGTGGCGCGTCCGGGCGCTCGTACGGCCGCGTGTCGGCGCAGGGGCTTCCCCTCCGCTTTCCGCGTGCGCTTCGGGTCTTCGGCGACCGACGCGCCGTACGTGGGCCCGGGGCCTGCGGCACTGGCCGGCGGACCGTCCCGCGGCTCTCGGGCGGGTCGCCCACTGAGCCGGTCCGGCGATCGGGCGGTTTACTGAGACCGGAGGGGGATGTGCCCCGGGGGAGCCGCACCGGCCATTCCGGGCGGCAGCTGCAGCGGCAGGGACAGAAAGCGATGCCATGACCTCTCACCCTCCCCAAGCGGTTTCCGGCGGCAAGGCGGTCCACGGCGAGCCCGTGCGCGGCCCGGCGGACCCGGCCGGCGGCCCGGCCCCGGTCGCGCTGGTCACCGGCGCGTCCTCGGGCATCGGCGCGGCGATCGCCGACCGCCTCGCCGCCGAGGGGTGGCGGTTGCTGCTCAGCGGCCGCGACCACGAGCGCCTACGGGCGGTCGCGGAGCGTACCTCCGGGACCGCGCTGCCGGCGGACCTCGAGCACCCCCAGGGCACCGGCCGGCTGGTGCGCGACGCCGCGCTCGTGACGGGCGGCCGGGTCGACCTGCTGGTGGCCGGGGCGGGCATCGGCTGGGCGGGCCCCTTCGCCTCGATGCCGCAGGGCCTCATCGAACGGATCTTCATGGTGGACGTCGTCTCCGCGATGGAGCTGGTCCGCCGGGTGCTGCCCGGCATGCTGGCCCGGCGCAGCGGCCACGTCGTGCTGATCGGCTCCTTCGCGGGCAGCGTCGGCGTCCGTGAGGAGGCCGTCTACTCCGCGGCCAAGGCGGCGCTGGGCGCCTTCGCCGACTCGCTCCGCTACGAACTGGCCGGCAGCGGGGTGCGGATCACCCACGTCGTCCCGGGCGTCGTGGACACCCCGTTCTTCGCGACGCGGGGCGTGGCGTACACCCGGTCCCGGCCCCGCCCGATGCCCGTCGAGCGGGTCGCCAGGGTGGTGACCGACGCGATCCACCGCGGACGGGACGAGGTGTTCGTCCCCCGGTGGCTGCGCATCCCCGTCGCCGTGCGCGGTGTCATGCCGTGGGTCTACCGGCGGCTCGCGGGCAAGTACGGATGACGCGGTGCCCGTCCTGACCGTCGTGCTGGCGCTGCTGGCGGCCCTCGCCAACGGCGCCGCCTCCGCGCTGCAGCGGCGCGCGGCCCTGCAGCAGCAGGAGGAGGAAGGCGCGGGGCACGGCGTGCGCGGGCGGCTGCGGCACCTGCTGGAACTCGTACGGCGCCCGTTCTGGGTGGCCGGGATGGCGGCCCTCGGGGTCTCCGGGGCCCTGCAAGCCAGTGCCCTGGCGGTGGGACAGCTGTCGGTCGTGCAGCCGCTGATGGCGACCGAGCTGCTGTTCACCCTGATGGCGGGAAGCCTCGCGTTCTCCCGGCGGCCCGACGCCGCGACCTGGTTGTGGTTCCTGGCGCTGGCCGGGGGACTGGCCCTGTTCCTCGGCACCGCGAGGCCGTCCGGCGGCGAGGCGCAGGCCGTGCCCGGCACCTGGCTCCGCGCCGGTGTGACGCTGGCGCTGCTGGTGCTCGTCCTGTGGCTCGTCGGGCGGGCGCTGAAGGGCGGTGCCCGGGCCTGCGTCCTGGGGTGCGCCACCGCCGCCTGCTTCGCCTGCACGGCGGCGCTGATCAAGGACGTCACGGGACGCGTCCCGGAAGGCCTGCCCCGGGTGTTCACCTCCTGGCAGCTGTACGCGACGGGCGCGGTCGGGCTGCTCAGCCTGCTGCTCCTCCAGGTCACCCTGCGGGCCGGCAGCCTCGCCGCGTCCCAGCCGGCGCTGACCATCGGGGACGCGGTGGTCAGCGTGGCCCTGGGCTGGGTGCTCTTCGAGGAACGGATCGCGCTCGGGGCGCACGTCGTGCCCGAGGCGGCCGGCGTCGCCCTGATGGCCGCCGGAGCCGTCGGGCTGTCGCGCTCGCCCGCGGTGGCCGGCGGCTGGGACGTGCCGGGCGGGGACCGTCCGGGCGCGGCGGAGGATCGGCACCGCACCTCCCACGGCGGGCCGCGATGAGGCGCGGCGGCGACGTACGACGGGCCGTGCTCGCGGGCGGCGTCCTGGCCGCCGGGCACATCGTGCCGGCCGCCACCTGGCTCCCCGGGCTCCGCCGCCGGGCCTTCCCCGCCCTGGCCGGCCTCGGACGCCCCGACCACGTGGCCCTCACCTTCGACGACGGGCCCGATCCGGTCTCCACCCCGCGCTTCCTGGACGCCCTCGACGAGCTCTCGGTCCGGGCCACGTTCTTCGTCCTGGGCGCGCGGGTGGACGGACACCCCCGGATCGTGCGCGAAGCCGTCCGGCGCGGCCACGAGGTGGCCGTCCACGGCTGGACCCACGACCGCCCCTGGCTGCCGGACCCGGCGCGCGAACGGGCCGGGCTGGCCCGTGCCGTCCGGACGGTCCGCGAGACCTGCGGCACCGTACCGCTGTGGTACCGCCCCCCGTACGGGATCCTCACCGGCGGCCGCTGGGCGGCGGCCGCGCAGGCGGGCCTGACCCCCGTCCTGTGGAGCGCCTGGGGCCGCGACTGGACGCCCGGCGCCACCGCCGGGTCCGTGCTGGCGACCCTCCGCCCCGATCTGCGCGCGGGCGCCACCGTGCTCCTGCACGACAGCGACCACGCCTCCGCCCCCGGGTCCTGGCGGGCGGCCCTCGCGGCGCTCCCGGCCCTGGTCACGGCCTGCCGGGACGCCGGTCTGACGGTCGGTCCCCTCGCGGAGCACGCGGTCGGCGCGGGCGTTTGACGACCGACCGGAGGCGACGGAGACTCGATTGATAGATGCCCGATACATTTCACCGGGAGTGACAACCGCGCCGCGGAGCCGGCAGGGCCGACCCGATCCGTGACGCAGCGGACGACGGTCGGGCACAGCCAGAGCCCGGAGGCATACGCATGTGCGGAATCGCCGGATGGATCTCGTTCCGCAGGGACCTGCGCGACGAGCAGGAAACGGTCGACGCGATGACCGAGACGATGGCCTGCCGCGGGCCTGACGACCGCGGCACCTGGGTGGACGGGCCCGCCGCGCTCGGACACCGCAGGCTCGCGATCATCGACCTGCCGGGCGGCCGGCAGCCGATGAGCGCCGAGGCACCCGAGGGCGGCGCGGTGGCGATGGTGTACTCGGGTGAGGCCTACAACTTCACCGAACTGCGCGAGGAACTCGCCGCGCGCGGCCACCGCTTCACCACCACCTCCGACACCGAAGTGGTGCTGCGCGGCTACCTGGAGTGGGGCGAGGCCGTCGCCGAACGGCTCAACGGCATGTACGCCTTCGCCATCTGGGACAGCCGCGAACAGAAGCTCGTGATGATCCGCGACCGGATGGGGATCAAGCCGTTCTACTACTACCCGACCGACGACGGCGTGCTGTTCGGTTCGGAACCCAAGGCGATCCTCGCCAACCCGCTCGTCCCCCGCCGCGTCACCCTCGACGGGCTGCGGGAGCTCTTCGCCTTCGTCAAGACGCCCGGTCACGCGATCTGGGACGGCATGCGGGAGGTCGAGCCCGGCACCGTCGTCACCGTCGGACGCGGCGGCATCCGCACCCACGTCTACTGGTCGCTGCGGACCGAGCCGCACACCGACGACAAGGAGGCCTCGATCGCCCGCGTGCGCGAGCTGCTCGAGGACATCGTGCGCCGCCAGCTCGTCTCCGACGTGCCGCGCTGCACCCTGCTCTCCGGCGGACTGGACTCCTCGGCGATGACGGCGCTCGCGGCACGGCAACTCGCCGAGCAGGGCGAGAAGGTGCGCAGCTTCGCGGTCGACTTCGTCGGCCAGACCGAGCACTTCGTCCCCGACAGCCTGCGGGGCACGCCCGACACCCCGTTCGTCCACGACGTCGCCGCCCTCTGCGGGACCGAGCACCAGGACATCGTCCTCGACTCCGACCAGCTCGCCGACCCCGAGGTGCGGGCCAGGGTGATCCGCGCCCGTGACATCCCGGCCGGACTCGGCGACATGGACTCCTCGCTCTACCTGCTGTTCAAGGCCATCAGGCAGCACTCGACCGTCGCCCTGTCGGGCGAGTCCGCCGACGAGGTCTTCGGCGGCTACCGCCAGTTCTTCGACGAGGAGGCCCGCCGGGCCGACACCTTCCCGTGGCTGGTGCGGTTCACGACCGAGTTCGGCGACGACGGCAACATCCTCACCGACCAGGTGGCCAAGGCCCTGGACCTGGAGGGCTACGTCCACGACGGCTACCGCCGCGCGGTCGCCGGCGTCGACCGCCTCGACGGCGAGAGCGACTTCGAGTACCGGATGCGCGTCATCAGCTACCTCCACCTCACGCGCTTCGTGCGCATCCTCCTCGACCGCAAGGACCGGGCCAGCATGGCCAACGGGCTGGAGGTCCGGGTGCCGTTCTGCGACCACCGTCTGGTCCAGTACGTCTACAACGCGCCCTGGTCCCTGAAGTCCTTCGACGGCAGGGAGAAGAGCCTGCTGCGCGAGGCCACCGCGGACCTGCTGCCGCGCTCGGTCTACGACCGGGTCAAGAGCCCCTACCCCTCCACCCAGGACCCGAAGTACTTCGTGGCCCTCCAGGAGAACGGCAAGGACCTGCTGGCGAAGTCCACGCACCCGGTGTTCGACCTGGTCAGCCGGACCTGGCTGGAGGACGCGGTCAGGACCGACACGCCGGTCAGCACCCACGCCGCCCGGCACGGCCTGGAACGCGCCCTGGACCTGGCGCTGTGGATGGACCTGTACTCGCCGACGATCGGGATTCCCTGACCCGACGCGGACGGAACGAGGGGGCGGACGATGGCGGCGGTCAGCGAGGACGACGCGCTGGACTTCGTGGTGTCCCTGCACCGCCTGGTGCGGCTGCTGCGCCGGGCACGCCCCGAGCCGAGGGTGCAGCCGACCCCGCTCATCGTCCTCGCCCTGCTGAACCAGTACGGGCCCTCGCGCGTCGGCGTCCTCGCCGAGCGGGCCGCCTGCACGCAGCCCACGGTCACCGCCGCCGTGGGGCAGCTGGAGGCGGCCGGTCTGGTCCGCCGCGAACCCGACCCGGTCGACGGCCGTGCCACCCGGGTGGTCATGACCGCGCCGGGCCGGCGGGAACTCGTCCGGATGGCGCGCGGGGAGGCCGAGGCCCTCGCCGTGCGCCTCGCCGCCCTCCCCCCGGAGGACGTGCGCAAGGTTCTCGATGCCGGGCAGGTGCTCCGCCGCCTCACGGACTGCGACGGACGCCGGGACGACCCGGCCCGTACCACCGGCCCGGCCGATCACCGAAGGTGACGGGCCGTCGACCTGGAGTACGCTCCCCCGGGGAGGGCCCCCGCGGCGGAGCGGGCTCCGCCGCACCCGACGACGCGAAGCGGAGGCCCCGTGACGACAACGGACGCCCGCCGGCGCGCCGACGCGATCCGGAACCGGGACCACATCCTCCGGGTGGCCCACGACGCCTTCGCCGAGTCGGCGACCACCTCGCTCAACACCATCGCCAAGCGGGCCGGCGTGGGTGCGGGCACCCTGTACCGGCACTTCCCGACCCGCGAGGACCTCGTCCTGGCCGTGTACCGGCACGACGTCCGGCGCCTGGCCGACTCCGTCGACGACGTCCTCGCCGCCCACACCCCGCTGGAGGCGTTCCGCACCTGGTTCGGCGACCTCGCCGACTGCGTCCGCGTCCGGCACGGGCTCGGCGAGGCCCTGCACGGGGCGGCGGCCCGGGAGACGGCCGTCCACGAGACCTGCGCCCGCGTCGTCGGCGCCGTCGGCAGGCTGTTGCGCGCCTGCGAGGCGGACGGCAGCGTGCGCCCCGGCCTCGCCCCGCAGGACGTGCTGCTGCTGATGGGCTTCCTCTGGCGCGTCGGCGGGGACACCCTCGGTCGGGACCGGGGCCACCGGGTCACCGACCTCGTGGTCGACGGCCTGCGCCCGCCGGGCTGACGCCGCGGCGAGGGGCCGGCCCGCGTGCGTCCGGCCGTCAGGCTCGGGGAGCCGGCCGACTGGACGGCTCGTACCGCATCCGGCCGACCCTGGACGACGGCGAGCACGACGAACCGCCGGTGCTGCCGGCGGACGAGGTCGACGTCGCCACGGTCTTGCGGGACCGGGTCGACCGCAAGACCCGCTGCCGGTGCTGCCGGCGCGCCCTCTGGTCGCCGTCCTGGCCCCGACGCACCTCGTGCCCGACCTCGGAGGCGGGGGCTGAGCCCGACGGTCCTCAGCGCTGCCGGCGGGTCGCCGTCCCCTTGGGCGGCAATGCCGTGCGCAGCTGCCGCCGCCCGGAGACGCCGAGCTTGGTGAAGACGTTGCCGAGGTGCCACTCCACCGTGCGCGGGCTGATGAACAGCTGGGCGGCGATCTCGCAGTTGGTGTGCCCCTGACCGGCCAGGGCCGCGATCTGCGCCTCCTGACCGGTGAGCCGCTCCGCGGCGCCGACCGTCCGCTTGCGTACGGTCTCACCGGTCGCGAGCAGCTCGCGGTGGGCGCGCTCCGCGAAGCCGTCCGCCTTGAGCCTGCTGAACACCTCGTGGGCGCTGCGCAGTTGGGTGCGCGCCTCCTGGCGGCGGTTGCGGCGGCGCAGCCACTCGCCGTACAGCAGGCGGGCCCGGGCGAGGTGGACGGCGATGCGGCAGCGGCCGAGGCGTTCGACCGCCTCCCGGTAGAGCGCGTCGGCGGTGGGCTCGTCCTCGCTCAGCAGCGCGCGTGCGCAGGCCTCCACGCCCAGCGCCCACTCGGTGCCGCTGGCGCGGGTGCGTTCGGCGAGCCGATCCAGCGCGGTGGCGGCCGCCTCCGGCCGGCCGCTGCGGGCGGCCGCCTCGATCAGCTCGAACAGCGTCCACCCGAGGAAGCCCAGGTCCTCGTACCGGCAGGCGCGCGTCGCCGCCTCCAACGCGGTGTCGTAGCGCCCGAGTCCGTTGTAGAGCACGGCGGTCGCGTACTCGGCGAGGCTGAGGGCGCGGCCCTCGCCGCGGTCGCCGACCTCCCGGATGTGGTGCTCGATCAGCTCCAGCGCCCGGGACTCCTGCGCCCGCCAGGCGGCCAGCAGCAGCGAGGTGTACATCATCGGCACGCTGCCCGTCGCCTCCGAGATCGCGTCCGCCTCGTCGATCAGGGCCTCCGCCGCGTCGAACTCGCCGGCGTGCACGTGGAAGCACGCCTGGTAGCTGAGCGCCATCGGGAGGACGGCGAGCGCCCCTCCCGCGCGGGCGACGCACACCGCGCCGGAGGCCAGTTCGCACCAGGCGTCGTCGTCCCACAGCTCCAGCGCGAGGGGTTCGGGCGTGACCGGGCAGGCCAGCCAGAGCCACCGCCGGTCGCCGTCCACGCGGGCGGCGCCGGAGCGCAGCTCCTGCCGGACGCGGCCCAGCGCGTCCCTGAGGGCGCCCACGCTCGCCGCGAAGCCGTCGAGGACCAGGGCCGCCACGCTGTCCAGGAGCACGTCGAGCGTCCGCGGCACCGGGGGCGGCGGCGCCGCGCGGGCCTCCGCCGCCACCTCCCGCAGCCCCGGCCCCTCGCTGAGGCCGCCGGCGAAGATCGCCGCGCCGACCGCCTCGAGCAAGGTGTCACGGGCCAGGGCGGCGTCCAGGGGCGCCAGGCGGTGTGCCGCGTCGAGCAGCAGCCGGGGCGCGACGCTCCCGCGCACCTGGGAGAACTCCAGCCGGGCCCGCAGCCGTTCGAGCCGGGCGCGCTGCAGGTCGTCGAGCGGGCCGTCCTCGGCCGTCGCCAGCAGGGTGCGGGCCCGGTCCACGCCTCCGGCGTCGATGGCGGCCTGGGCGGCGGCCAGCGCACGGCCGGCGCGGCGCGCGGGATCCGGGGTGAGCTCCGCGGACTGCCGCAGGAACGCGGCGGCGGCGGCCGCTCCTCCGCGGCCCTGTGCCCGGCACGCCGAACGCTCCAGGTCGAAGGCGACGCTCTCGTCGGGCCGCGCGGCGGCGTGGGCGCGGTGCCACGCCCGGCGGTCGGGGTCCCGGGCGGGATCGGTGGCCCCGGCCAGCGCATCGTGCGCCGCCCGGCGCTCCGGTGCCGGCGTCCGCTGGTAGACGGCCGAGCGTGCCAGGGGGTGGGGGAAGCGCACCGTGGCGCCGAACTCGACCAGCTCCGAGGCCTCGGCCGCCGCCGCGGCGTCCGCCGGGATCCCCTGCGCGGCGGCCGCACGCCACAGCAGCTCCACGTCTCCGGTCGGCTCGGCCGCGGCGGTCAGCAGCAGCCTGCGGCTGTCCCGCGGCAGGGACAGGTACCGCTGGTGGAACGCGGACTCCACGTGGCCCGCCGCCGGACGCCTGCCGGGGAGCCAGAAGCCGCCCGCCAGCTCGGACGGGGTGAGGGTGCTCGGCAGGTGCAGCAGGACCATCGGGTTGCCGTGTGCCTCGGCGACGATCCGGTCCCGCACCAGCGGGTCGAGCGGTACGCGGACGGCCGAGGCGAGCAGGGCGCGCGCGTCGGGTTCGCCGAGGCCAGTCACGGCCAGCTCGGGGAGCCCGGCCAGCCCCCGGTCGCCGTCGGGCTCCCGTACGGCCAGGACCAGGGCCACGGACTCGGCCACCAGCCGCCTGGCGACGAAGGCCAGCACCTGACGGGACCCGTCGTCCAGCCACTGCGCGTCGTCGACGAAGCACGCCAGCGGCCGTTCCCCGGCGGCGCCCGCCAGCAGGCTCAGCGTGGCCAGGCCCACCAGGAAACGGTTGGGGGCCGTGCCCTCCCGGAGTCCGAACGCCACGGACAGGGCGTCCCGCTGAGGTGCGGGCAGTCCGTCCAGCCGGTCCAGCAGGGGAGCGCACAGCTGGTGCAGGCTGGCGAACGGCAGCTCCATCTCCGCCTCGACGCCCGCGATGGCGGCGGTGCAGAAGCCGGTGGCCCGGGCCGCCGCGTGGCCCAGGAGCGCGGTCTTGCCGATCCCCGGCTCCCCACGGACGACCAACACCGCGCTGCCGCCCGCCCGGGCCGTGGCCAGCACGCCTTCCAGCGCGGCCAGCTCCCGATCCCGGCCCCGCAGTACGAGCTGTGCGTCGATGGCGGGCACGCCCATGGACGGATCTTCCTGATCTCCTGCGTGACGTGCTCATTTTAGTGCATTCGAGCTATATCGGGTTGGTTGTCCGTGATGCCCCCCGGGGATCGGCCGCCCCACCCGGGGTCCCGGTCCCGGGGCGATCCCCGGGGTTTTCCCTGGGGCGACGCCCGCCCCTTTCGGGTCACTTTGGGTGAGCGGCGACGCAGGGTCGCCGTACACGACGAGGAGACCCATATGTCCTTCACTCCGCAGACCCCGGAGATCCGTCCGTTCACGTTCGAGTTCTCCGATGCGGACCTCGCGGACCTGCGTGCGCGCATCGAGGCGACGCGCTTCCCCGAGAAGGAGACCGTCGGCGACCAGTCCCAGGGCACCCAGCTCGCCACGGTCAAGGAGCTGGCGCGGTACTGGGCGACGGAGTACGACTGGCGCAAGGTCGAGGCGAAGCTGAAGGCGCTGCCGCACTTCATCACCGAGATCGACGGGCTGGACATCCACTTCATCCACGTGCGCTCCCAGCACGCGGACGCCCTGCCGGTGATCGTGACGCACGGCTGGCCGGGCTCGGTCGTCGAGCAGCTGAAGATCGTCGAGCCGCTCACCGACCCGACGGCCCACGGCGGCGACGCCTCCGACGCCTTCCACGTGGTGATCCCCTCGATGCCGGGCTACGGCTTCTCCGGCAAGCCCACCGCGAAGGGCTGGGGCCCGGAGCGCATAGCCGCCGCCTGGGGCGAGCTGATGAAGCGCCTGGGCTACACCAAGTACGTCGCGCAGGGCGGCGACTGGGGCGCCGTCGTCACGGACCTCATGGGCGTGCAGGAGCCCGAGGGCCTGGTCGGCATCCACACCAACATGCCGAAGGTCATCCCGCCCGCCATCGAGGAGGCGATCGTGGCGGGCAACCCGCTGCCCGCCGACGTCGTCCTCGCCGACGACGAGCAGAAGGCCGCGGTCGAGCAGCTCGACTTCGTCTACCGGCACGTCTACTACGCGTACATGATGGGTTCGCGCCCGCAGTCGCTGACGGCCCTGGCCGACTCCCCGGTGGGCCTGGCGGCCTTCCTGCTCGACCACGACAAGGCCAGCCTGGAGCTGATCACCCGCTCCTTCAACGGCGTGAGCGAGGGCCTGACCCGCGACGACGTCCTGGACAACATCACCCTGTTCTGGCTGACCAACACCGCGGTCTCCGCGGCGCGCCTGTACGGGGAGAACACGACTCCGTTCTTCGGTGCGAAGGGCGTCAAGCTGCCCGTGGCCGTCAGCGTCTTCCCCGACGAGCTGTACCAGGCCCCCAGGAGCTGGGCCGAGCAGGCGTACCCGAACCTGGTCCACTACAACCGGCTCCCCAAGGGCGGGCACTTCGCCGCCTGGGAGCAGCCCGAGCTGTTCGTCGACGAGGTCCGCACCGGCTTCCGCCCGATGCGCTAGTCACGAGCTGGTCCGCGTTCCGGGTTGCGGAGTCCCACCGTCCTCGCGGACGGTGGGACTCCGGGCCCCCACGACAGAGCGAGGAGGAGGTTCCCCATGGACGTCCCGACCCTGGCCGGGCTCCTGCACGAGACCGAGGAGCGCCACGGCGCCTACGAGGCGAGCGCGCCCGAACACCACTGGTGGGACTGGTACGCCGCCTACCTGTACGCCCGTGAGCAGGGCCGTACGCCGGACGAGGCTGCCCGCGACGCCGCGGCCCACATGGAGGCGCTGGCGGAGTAGGGCGGCGCCCGGGCGGACGCGAGGTGCTCGCGTCCGCCCCGCCGGGGCTCAGGAGGTGAGCGTCGCGGCCCAGTCCCGGAACCACTCCCGGGGCCGCAGTCCGGCGATCCCGCGGCGGCCGGAGACCCAGGTGGGCGTGGCATGGACGCCGTACCGCGCGGCGAGCGACCTGGCCGCGGCCAGCGCCGCAGCCGGCGCCGGGGTGTCCCAGGCAGCACGCAGCCCCGCCGCGTCGCCGCCCGCCTCCGCCGCGAGGGAGAGCAGCAGCTCCCGGGACTCGATGTCGAGGCCGTCGGCGAAGTTCGCCGAGAACACCGCGGCGGCGAAGCGGTCGGCGGCCTCGGGGGAGGTCGCGGCGAGCCACTCGTGGGCCGCGAGGGCCGGGCGGGAGTCCGCGATGCGGTCCGTCCAGCGCAGCGGCAGGTTCGCCGCCTCGGCCTCCCGGGCGAGGAACGCGTACCCGGGGCCGGTGCGCGGGCCGGCCGGTATGCCGCCCGGACCGATCTCGGGATGGATCGGCAGCGCGTGCCCGACCACGTGGATCCCGTGTTCCCGCAGGATCCGGGAGCGGTCCTGGGCGACGTAGCAGTAGGGGCAGATGAAGTCGAACCAGTGCTCGGCCGTCGCGAGGGGCGCCGGCGAGCCGGTCCCGGGCGCGGGGGTGGGGGCGGGGGACATGGACATCCGGTCCTCCTCGCGGGGCTATTGCATTACATGCATTTACTGTAACGCAAATGCTCCCGGCATTTCTTCCCGGCCACTCCCGCGGCCGCGCGGGCTCAGGAGGCGACGAGTGCGCGCAGCGCCGAGGCCACGAGTTCCGGGTCCTCCTCCGCCATGAAGTGGCCGCAGCCGACCGTGGTGTGGGTCAGGCCGGGCGCCCAGGCCTCCCAGAGGGCGCGGGCGTCGTAACCGAGGGCGGCACCCCAGTCCTGCTGGAGGACCGCGACCGGCATCCCGAGCCGCCGGCCCGCGGCCCGGTCGGCCCGGTCGTGGTCGAGGTCGACGGTCGCCGAGGCACGGTAGTCGGCCACGATCGAGGGGACGGCCGCACGGGACGCGTCGAGGTACGCGGCGCGCACCGCGGGCGGCACGGCCTCCGGGGACCGGTTCCACGCGTCGAGGAAGTGGCCGAAGAAGGCGTCCGGGGCGGCGGCGATCATCTCCTCGGGCAGGCCCGGCGGCTGGGCCATCAGGTACAGGTGGAAGGCGACGGCCGCGTCCGCGCCGCTGAGGACGTCCCACATGTCCAGGGTCGGCAGCACGTCGAGGCAGGCCAGCCGGCTGACCGCGTCGGGATGGTCCAGCCCGGCACGGAAGGCGACCAGGGCGCCGCGGTCGTGGCCGGCGAGCGCGAAGCGCTCGTGCCCGAGCGCGCGGGCCAGCGCGACGACGTCCGCCGCCATGGTGCGCTTGGCGTACGTGTGGGGGTCCGTGGGCGCCGGCTTGTCACTGGCACCGTAGCCACGCAGGTCGGGGCAGATCACGGTGTGGTCGGCGGCCAGGTCGGTGGCGACGTGCCGCCACATGAGGTGGGTCTGCGGGAACCCGTGCAGCAGTACGACGGGGCTGCCCGAGCCGCCGACGGCGACGTTGAGGGCGACGCCGTCGGCGACGGGGACGCGGTGCCGGGCGAAGCCGGGGATGACGGGGGGTGTCATGGTGTGCCGTCTCGTTCCGTGGTCGGGGGAGGGGAGTGCCCGCCGGTGGCGGACGTCCCGAGCCTTCCGCCCGCGAATCAGCAACCGGTCAGCGCGTACCGTGGCAGCGGGGAGGACGGCCGGAGAGGTGGGCAGGGTGCGGGTCGTGTTCGGAGTGCTCGGGCCGGTCGTCGCCTGGGACGGCGACGGTCGTGCGCTCGCGCTCAAGGGCCCGCGGCACCGGGAGGTGCTGGCCCGGCTGCTGGTGGCACGGCGCCGCGTCGTCCCAGTGTCCCGCCTGGTGGCGGACCTGTGGGACGAGCCGCCCGCCGGTGCCGTCGGGGCCGTGCAGACCTTCGTCGGGGCGCTGCGCCGCGAGCTGGAGCCGGAGCGGCGGCCCCGGTCCCCCGCCCGGCTGCTGGTCACCGCGGGCACGGGCTACGCGCTGCGGGCGGACCCGGACACCGTGGACGCCTGGCGGTTCGAGGCCGCCGTGGACGCCGCCGCGGCACTGCCGCCCGCGCGGGCGCTGGCCCGCCTCGACGAGGCCCTGGACCTGTGGCGCGGCCCCTCGTACGGCGAGTACGCCCACCGCGAGTGGGCCCGCGGCGAGCGCTCCCGTCTCGCGGAACTGCGGCTGCGCACGGTCGAACGGCGCGCCGTGGCCCGGCTGGAACTCGGCCTGGCGGCCGAGGCGGTGCCCGACCTGGACGCGCACCTGGCCGAGCACCCGTGGCGGGAGGACGCCTGGGGGCTGCTGGCGCTCGCGCTGTACCGCTCCGGTCGCCAGGTGGACGCGCTGGCCGTGCTGCGCCGGGCCCGGGCGATGCTCGCCCAGGGCCTGGGCCTCGACCCGGGACCTGCGCTGCGCCGCCTCGAGGCGGACGTCCTCGCCCAGGACCCGCGCCTTGACCCGCAGGGGCCCCCGCCGGCCGACCCGGCCGACGCGGCCGCCCGGGTGTGGACGCGGGCGGCCGAGGCGTACGACCGCACGGTCGGCGCCGGGGCCCGCGCTCGTCTCGAGTCGACGGTGGGCCTGCTCCGCAATCTCGCGCTGACCGGGGGCGGGGGCCTGGAGGCCGCCCGGGAGCACCGCCTGGCCGCCGTCGAGGCGGCGGAGGAGACCGGCGACCCGGAGCTGACCGCGCGGGTCATCGGCGCGTACGACGTGCCCGCGATCTGGACCCGCGGCGACGACCCGGAACAGGCCCGGCGCATCGTCGCCGCCGCCGAGCGCACCCTGGCCGCCCTGCCCGCCGGGGCCGGCCACGAGGCGGCCCGCTGCCGGCTGCTGGCCACGGTCGCGGTGGAGTCGCGCGGCATCCGCTCCCCGCGCGGCCCGCAGGCGGCGCGGCAGGCCGAGGAGACGGCCCGCCGGCTCGACGACCCGGCGCTGCTCGCGTTCGCCCTCAACGGCGTGTTCATGCAGACGTGCACCCGGGCGGGCCTCGCGCCGCTCCGGGACGCGGTCGGCGCGGAGTTGGTGGTGCTGGCCCGGCGGCACGGCCTGACGACGTACGAGGTGCTCGGGCACCTGATCCGCCTCCAGGCCCGCAGCGCGCTCGCCGACTTCGCCGGGGCCGATGTGCACGCCGCCGAGGTCGACGTCCTCGCCACGCACCACGAACTGCCCCTGGCGGGCGTGTTCACCCAGTGGTACCGCGCGCTGCGCACGGCCGCCTCCGGCGGCGGACCGCGGGCCGAGGCCGCCTACCGGGCCGCCGCGTCACGGCTGGAGGGCGCGGGGATGCCGGGCGTCGAACGGGGCCTGCTCCCGCTCGCGCTGCTCTGCCTCGACGTGGCCGACGGCACCCTCCCGGTGGCGCGGATCGCCGAACGCGCCGACCCGGCCGCCGACTGGGGTCCCTACCGGCCGTGGGCCGCCCCGTTCCTCCTGCTCCGCGCCGACCGCCGCGCCGAGGCCCTGACGACCCTCCGGGCCCTGCCCGAGCCACCTCCCGACCTGCTGTACGAGGCCCTGAGCTGCCTGCAGTCCGTGCTCGCCGTCGAACTCGGCGACCGCGACACCCTGGAGGCAGTGCACGCCCGGCTGCTCCCCGCCGCCGGTCAACTCGCGGGCGCCGGCAGCGGCCTGCTCACCGTGGGCCCGGTGGACCGCCACCTCGCCGCGATCACCGCGGCCCTCACCGGGTAGGCCTCTGGGGGCCGGTTCCCCCGCGCGTTGCCGCGCCCGCCCGGCCGCGTCGCCGATTCGCTCCCGGATCCGGGCTTCGATCGCGGGTGCGCCTGGACGGCGTGTCGTTCAGCAGCGCCCTCGGCGCGTTGCCGCGCATGTCCGCCGTGCGGTCAACGCGTGGGCGCCGGCAGCAGTCTGCTCACCGTGGGCCGGGTGGACCGCCACCTCGCCGCGATCACCGCGGCCCTCACCGGGTAGGCCTCTGGGGGCCGGTTCCCCCGTGCGTTGCCGCGCCCGCCCGGCTGCTTCCCGCCGCCGGTCAACTCGTGGGCGCCGGCAGCAGTCTGCTCACCGTGGGCCGGCCACCGTGCCCCTGCAGGCCGGTTCCCCCGCGCGTTGCCGCGCACGTTCGCCGCGCAGCCGATGCCGGAGCCCCGGCGGCCGGGCGTCCCGAAAAGAGTAGAGCGGGCCGAATCGGGGGCGCCGGCGGCGGTCTGCTCACCGTGGGGCCGGTGGACGCCATCGGGCCGCGTCGCCGATTCGCTCCGGGAAGCGGGCCTCGGCCCCGGGGCGCCTGGGCGGCGGCGGGCAGGCCGCCGTGCCCCGGCCCCGGTGGCCCCGAACGCGAAGGGGCCGGCACCTCGTGAGGTGCCGGCCCCTTGCTTTCCCGAGGGGTCAGATCGGGAGGATGTTCTCGGCCTGCGGGCCCTTCTGGCCCTGCGTGACGTCGAAGCTGACCTTCTGGCCCTCCTGGAGCTCACGGAAGCCCTGGGTGGCGATGTTGGAGTAGTGGGCGAAGACGTCGGCGCCGCCGCCGTCCTGCTCGATGAAGCCGAAGCCCTTTTCCGAGTTGAACCACTTCACGGTACCGGTCGCCATGGGGATCTCCTTAGGGAGCAGTAAACGAAGGCCGCACTTTGCGGACTTCCGTCGCCGCAATGACCCCTCCGGAAGGACCGGAAAAACAAAAAATGCACCTGCGGTCGCATCCCGGCAGGTGCACAAGAAGTTCATGGGTACCAAAACTGCAACGCGATCAACCTAACACACCTGCTGGGGGACGACCGGGAGGCCGGGTCCGGCACGCGTCGGGCGTGGCGGACCCGGCCCCGTGGGCCGTCGGTCAGTAGGTGAGGCGCTGGAGCCCGTTGGCCCAGGGGTTCACCAGGAAGACCGTGCGGGTGGCGGGGTCGAGGAACAGGCCGCGCCGGCTGGTGAAGTCGAAGTTGCTGGTGCTGAGGGTGGAGTTGACGAGGTTGGCGACGGGGTGCCGGGAGAGCACCTTGCCGGTGTCGGGGTCGAGGACGGTGATCTCGCTGAGGGCGTTGTTGTCGCCGGTCGTGGCCTCCTCGTAGAGGTGGGCGACGACGGCGACGTGGTGCCGGGTGTCGAGCGCCGGCCACATGACGCCCCGGGTGCCCAGGTCGGCCGGGGCACCGGTGGCCAGGCTCTCCTGGTCGGCCGCGCGCCAGGTGGCGGTGGGGAACTCGCCGGTGGTGTAGCTGGGGGTGGCGGGCCCCGCGGCGACGTAGACCCGGTCGCCCTTGCCGTCGGGCAGCAGCCCGGCGGTGCAGGCCGGCATGGTGGTCAGCGGCGACACCTCGCGGGTGCCGGCGTCGACCGAGACGGCCCAGTAGGGGACGCGCCCGGACAGGCAGGGCCCCATGGTGCCGGTGGTCGCCACGAAGAAGGTGCCGGTCGACGCGTCGACGGAGACGTTGCCGAAGGCGCGCCCCGGGTTGTCCGCGTTGAGCGCGATCGGCGCGGAGACCTTGCCGTTGGTCATGTCGACGGTCCACAGCGAGGCGACCCCGGTGACCCCGTCGAAGGTCGTCACGGCCGCTCGGTGACGGGCCGGGTCGACGACCCCGCCCTGGTAGTACACCGACGTCGAACCGGTGCCCGGGTCGAGGGTGCTGAGCCTCACACGCCCACCCGTCGCGGTGTCGCGCAGGTCGACCTCGGGGAGGACGCCGCCGTCGAACGGCCGGTGGCCGATGAGGGTGTGTCCCGTGCCGGGATCGGCCCCCAGCACCTCCTGCATCATCGAGGTGCCGGTCTCGCGGGACACCGTGGTGCCGAGGGTGCCGTCCTTGAGCGAGTACGCGGTGGTGGCCGAGGCCGCCAGATGGATCCAGCCGTCCTCGCCCTCGGTGAACTCGTCGGTGGCGAGCAGCGCCTTGCCGCCGCTGACCTCGATGTTCTCCAGGGTGCCGGAGACCGTGTCGCCGTCGAGGTACTGCAGGAACGACGTGGGCGACGCCTGCCCCACCGGCTTGCCGTTCCGGGTGGGCAGGATCCGGACCGGGTACTGCAGTCCGGTCGGCAGACCGAGCGCCTTCAGGTCCAGCACCGTCCGGCCCTTCACCGACGGCAGGGGCCGCAGCAGGGTGGAGGCGTGGTCGACGCCGTTGTCGTCGCGGCCGCTGCCGTTCTGGTTGGTGGCGGTGTTGAGCGCCCCGTACAGCGTGGGCGCCGGGGTGAGGAACTCGATGGCGGCGCCGTCGGCGTGCCGTACCGAGGAGGCGTCCCAGGCGACCGTGAGCTTCGGTGCCGGCCGGCTCAGTTCCACGGCGTGTGCCGTGGCGGAGGTGCCCTGCCCCAGCAGCGGGGCCTGCGGCCGCTGGTCGGCGCCGGGTCCGACGCGCAGGGCACGGAAGTCCCCGAAGACCTGGCCGTCGTAGAGCGTGACGCCGATGCCGTAGAGCCCGGCGCCACCCGGTTCGAAGGCCGAGGCGGGGATGGTCACCGTGCCCTTGGTGCCGGTGAGCGGGGTGCGCCACTGGGCACGCCACTTGTCGCTGGTGGTGAAGGGCGTCCAGTGACCGACCGAGGAGAGCACCAGCTCGGGCGCGGTGGCGTCGCGCAGGCCGGTGAGGTCGTAGTGCACGGTGACGGGCTTGCCCAGCGGGGAGGAGCCGGGCGCGGTCGGGGCCTTGGGCTGCACATAGGTGCCGTCGGCGGCGCCGAAGGTGAGCCGCTTGCCGGTCGAGGCCACGACCTTGTTCCCGGAGAGCGCCTCGAACGTCACCTGTACCGAGCGCGGTTCGCCGGAGGCCAGGGGCAGGCCGGCGGCGCCCAGCAGCTCACGCGGCAGGACACGCAGGCTGGGGCCCGCGGACGGGATCGTGCCGTGGTCGCCGACGCGCAGACGGTACGTCAGCTTCCGGTGGGCGCCGGTGAGGTCGAGGCCGAAGGTGATCGGCGAGACGGCGTTCTGCCCGGACGGGTTGCCCCAGGCGTCGGCGGGGCCCGCCAGGTCGATGGCGGAGGGGTCGGTGGCCTCGACGAAGGAGGTCGTCGGGCTCACCGACAGCAACTGGCGCTCGGCGACGGAGAGCCGTACCGCGGCGGGGGTGAGGTCGTGGCGCTCGGCGAGCACCTTCTCGACCGCCGCCGTGACGTCCAGTTGCGGGCCCATCCGCAGTTCCCGGTCGGCCTGCGGGGGCTGGGCGATCGGGCGGCCGGTGTCGACGAGCAGCTTCCTGACCTCGCGGGGGCTGAGCTCCTGGCCGGTCGCCTCGGCGGCCGCCAGCACGTTGGCCGCCGCGGCGGCGATCATCGGGGCGGAGGCGGAGGTGCCGCCGTTGAGCACCACGCCCGGTCCCTCCGGGGTGTGGATCAGCGAGGGCAGGTTGTCGCCGGGCGCCGCCAGGTCGATCCGCGTGCCGAACCCCGAGGAGTAGCCGGCCGATCCGTTGTAGCGGGTCGTCGGGTAGACCGCGGTGCGCACGTCGTCCGAGCTCAGGGTGTCGTCGACGGTCGTGCCGCCGGCGGCGATCACCCCGGTGTCACGGACCAGGGTGGGGGTGGTGGTGGGGGCGACGTCGTCGATGGACGTCTGCGCGCGGCTGCTCGACGTCAGGTCGGTCGGGGTGCTGCCGCCGTCGGGGCCGACGGACACCGGCAGGCCCAGGCGGGTGCCGTCGTTGGACGACACGACCACCACGATCCCCGAGTCCACGATGGAGCGCAGGGTGTCCCTGATCTCGGGGTCGTCCTCCAGCCACCGGGAGGGGAAGCCGATCGAGCCGTCCGTGCCGAAGCCGAGGCTCGCGGTGATGACGTCCGGCCGGGGCTTCTGGGCGGCCGCGGCCCGCAGGGCCGCCGCGATGCCCACCGCGGAGGGCTCCTCCGGGATCACCAGCCGGTACTGCGCGCCGGGCGCGATGCCCAGCAGGTCGGTGGCGCCGCTGCCGGTGGCCTCGGGGCGCTGCCGGTCGTGCGGCAGCGGGGCCATCATCGAGAAGTCGAGCAGCACTTCGGCGAGGTTGGGGTCCTGGCCCTCGATGCTGCCGGCGGGGTCGAGACGGCCCTTGTTGTCGCTGGTGAAGGTCGGTATCAGCGGCAGGGAGGGGAAGTCCAGGTAGCGCTTGCCGTCACGGAGCACCGTGGTGGGGCCGTTGAGGCGCACGTACTCGTCGCCCGCGTCGGCCATGCCCTGGTCGGTGAGGTCGCCCAGCGACACGTTGGTGACGATCTGGCCCTCGCCGGGCAGCGCGCGCAGATAAGTCGCGGTGTCCTGGAAGGCACCGACCGCGTTGACGCCGCCCGCGTTGAGGTACGACTGGAAGGACGTCGTCAGGCCCTCGTTGGCGGGCAGGTCCTTGGCGGCGGTCGAGGGGGCGGTGGTGCGGGCCGCGCTCCGGTCGCCCATGCCCCCGACGGCCGCGAGGACCTCCTTCGGGAGCCGCACGGCGCCGGAGTTCATCGTGCGGGGGCGGACCGCGGAGCGGGCGCCCGTGGACGCGCCCACGCTGTACGGGGTCAGCGCGGCGGCGTCGGCCCTGGCCTGGAGTATCCCGGGCGAGGGGGTCAGCGGGTCGCCGAACGCGCTGCGGCCCTGGGGGGCCACCACGGGGAAGGCCCGGGTGGTGCCGTCCTTGCGGGTCAGGGTGCCCGACCCGTCGTCGGACCAGCGCAGCACGGAGCCGTCGGAGAGGGTGAGGGAGTGCGCCGCGGGAGCCGCCTGGGCCGCGGACCGGGACGCCGGGGCGTCCGGATCCGCGGCGTGGGCGACGGAAGGTGCGGCGGCGATCGTGGACAACAGGGCGGCGAGCGCCGTCAAGCGTGCTCGTCTGAAGCGGTGGGACATGCAACGCCCTTCGATGATCGGGTGAGGAACGTGCAGAGGGCCGGCGGGACTTCGGGACGCGGGACGGAGCTCACCTTGACGGTGCCACGTCACACCGGACAAGCTCCGGGAGCTGCGGGTTTGTGCAGTTGCCCACATGCGCGGGGCGCGGCACGCCGCCGGGCGGTCACTCCTCGTCCCGCTCCGCGCCGCGGACCAGGTGGACCGCCGTGCTGGCCCAGTCCCCGGGCGGCAGGTCCGGCGTGAACCCGTACCCGCCGAGCACGGCCGCGTGGTGCACGGTCCCGGTGCGCGTGTCGCGGTAGCGGGCGCCGGGCGTGAGGCCGCCCAGCCGCACCGGACCCTGCGGACCGCCGTGCCGCCGGACGCTCTGCCAGGCCAGCACCAGGGCCTCGCTCCCGTCGTGGGCGGCGTACTCCACCACCGTGGGACCCTCGTCGCCGCCCTCGCGCAGCCGGTGCAGCGCGCCGTGCTGGACGAGGTGCCGGACCCGCTTGTACTCGGCCACCAGCTCGGCGCCGGCCGCCAGTTCCTCCTCGGACCAGCGGCCGAGGTCACCGCCGATGCCCAGCAGGCCGGCCATGGCGACGTGGAAGCGGAAGCGCAGCGGCACCGTGCGGTGGGTCAGCTGGTTCGGCACGTCGGTCACCCAGGCGGCCATGGTGCGCGCCGGGTAGACCTGGCCGTAACCGTGCTGGATGGCCACGCGGTCGGCGGCGTCGGTGTTGTCCGAGGGCCACGCCTGGTCGGTGCGGGAGAGGATGCCGAGGTCCACCCGGCCGCCGCCGCCGCTGCAGGACTCGATCCGCAGCCGCGGGTGGTCGGCGCGGAGCCGGTCGATCACCCCGTAGAGGTTGTGCACGTACCCCGTCCACAGCCGGTCCGCGCCGTCCTCGCGGCCGGGCCAGCCGGCCTCGCTGAACGCGCGGTTCATGTCCCACTTGAGGAAGTCGACGCCGTTCCCGGCGACGAGCCGGGTGAGCCAGCCGTACGCCCAGTCCGCGACGTCCCGCCGCGCGAAGTTGAGGACCAGCTGGTTGCGCAGTTCGGTCCTGGTCCGGCCGGGGACGTGCAGCACCCAGTCCGGGTGCGCGCGGTACAGGTCGCTGTCGGGGTTGACCATCTCCGGCTCCACCCACAGCCCGAAGCGCATCCCGAGCCGGTGCACCTCGTCGGCGAGGGGGGCGAGCCCGCGGGGGAAGCGGTCGGCGGCCGGGGTCCAGTCGCCGAGGCCCGCGCGGTCGTCGCGCCGGGCGCCGAACCACCCGTCGTCGACGACGTACAGCTCCACGCCCAGCGCGGCGGCCCGCGCGGCGAGCGCCGCCTGGCCGGCCTCGTCGACGTCGAAGCCGGTGGCCTCCCAGGAGTTGTAGAGCACCGGCGCGATCTCCCGCGGGTGCGGCAGGACGTGGGCCAGGGTGTGGGCGTGCCAGGCGCGGCTGGCGGCGCCGAAGCCGCCCTCGGTGAACACGGCGGCGAAGACCGGCGTGCTGAACTCCTCGCCGGGGGCGAGCGGCAGGCCCGTCCCGTCGTGCCCGGCGCCCCCGGTGAAGCCGGCCCGGCCGTCGTGCGTGCGCTGCGCGGTGATCCGCCAACTGCCGCTCCAGGCCAGCGCGGCGCTCCACACCCGGCCGTGGGTCTCGGTGGCGTCGCCCGCGTCGAGCATCACCCAGGGGTTGGCGTGGTGGCTGGTGATGCCGCGGCGGCTGGTCAGCACGGTCTCGCCGTACGGCAGCCGGTCCCGGCGCAGCCGGCTCTCGGCGGACCACTGGCCGGTGACGTGGCTGAGCCGGTAGCCGGGCAGCGGCGGCAGGCTCCAGGCGGCGGAGTCGGCCCGGAGCAGCGTGAGTTCGCGGTCGCCCGCGTTGCGCAGGACGGTGCTGCGTTCGATGACGTCGCTGTCGTCGTGCACGCGGTACCGCAGGGTGACCTCCAGCGGGTGGACGCGGTCGCGGAACCGCAGCGACAACTCCGCCGTGCCGGGCGCCGGTTCCCGTACCTCGTGTCCCACCGGGAGCCACTCGAAGGCCCGGGTCCCGTCGGCGAAGCGGACCTGGAGCGAGGGCGGCCCGAACCGGGCCCCGCCGTCGACGGGGAGCTCCTCGCCCACCGGGGGCCGTCCCTCGAAGCTGCTCGCGTCCGGCCCCGGGGGGACGGCGAGTTCCGCGGCCTCGTCGAGGGTCAGCCGCGGGCCCCAGGCGACATGGCAGGGGGCACCGGTGGCGTCGACGCGCAGCGCGTACGACGTGCGCGGGGTGCTCAGCAGCCAGATCCCGGTGTCCGGGGCATGGGAGATCACGGGCATGGGTCCTCACGTTCGGGTGGTGCTGGGGAACAGTCGGCAGCCAATCCTTACCTTGGATCAGATGTCAACACCCACCCTGATCCGGCCTTTTCAAGCTGAGGGCACCTCATGGAGGCAACTTCCGAGGAACCTTGATTCTTTTATTGACAGCAGAAAAGAACCCACCTAGGTTCCCGGCCATGCGCTCGATCCTGCCGGGGGAGGCGTTCCCGGCCCACACGCCGGCCGCCGCCCAGATCTTCACCACCGTCCTGTGCCACGGTCCGCTCACCCGCACCGAGGTCGCCAGGCGTGCCGGGCTGTCCGCGGCCGCGG
Source organism: Streptomyces sp. NPDC008238 (assembly GCF_042956445.1). Taxonomy (NCBI): domain Bacteria; kingdom Bacillati; phylum Actinomycetota; class Actinomycetes; order Kitasatosporales; family Streptomycetaceae; genus Streptomyces; species Streptomyces sp. NPDC008238. The sequence continues at coordinate 504,361 of NZ_JBIBGK010000001.1, forward strand.
TCACCAAGGCGGTCCGGCCGCTGATCGAGGCCGGCTACCTCGTCGAGGACGTGGACGAGGAGGCCCGCCCCTCCCTGGGACGGCCGGCCAACCCCGTACGGGTGGACGGCGGCCGGGCGCTGTTCATCGGCCTCAAGATCACCGGGGACGAGATCATCGGTGTGCTCACCGACCTGTGCTGCCGGATCCGCACCTCCCGCCACGTGCCGCTGCCCGCCCCCGGCCCCAGGGCCGTCCTGGAGTCGGCGGCCGCGCTGGTGCACGAACTGCTGGCGGAGGCGGACGGCTTCGGCGTCGCCGTCAGCGGCCTGGGCATCGCGGTCTCCGGTGACGTGGACCGGGCCGGCGGCGTGGTGCGCTACTCCCCGTTCCTCGACTGGCGCGACGTCCCGCTGGCCGAACTGGCGGGGATGACCACGGGCCTGCCCGTCACCGTCGACAACGACGTCAGGGCGCTCACCGTCGCCGAGCAGTGGTTCGGCGCCGGCGTGGGCCTGTCCGACTTCGCCGTGGTGACGGTCGGCGCCGGCATCGGCTGCGGCCTCGTCGTGCACGGGCGCGTCGTCTCGGGCGCGTACGGGGTGGCCGGTGAGATCGGCCACCTGTCCATCGACCCGGCGGGACCCCTGTGCCACTGCGGCAACCGCGGGTGCGTGGAGGCGATCGCGGCGGACCCCGCCATCGTCCGCGCCGTCCGCGAGGCGACGGGCACCCCCGTGGCCGACGCCGCCGAGGCGCTGCGACTGGCCCACGGGGGAGACCCGGGGGCCAGGGAGGTGTACGCGCGGGCCGGCGAGGCGATCGGCCGGGCCATCGGCTCGGTGGCCAACCTCTTCGGCCCGGAACGCGTGATCATCTCGGGCGAGGGCCTGGTGGCCCACGACCTGTTCGCCGACCAGATCCTCGAGGCGTTCGCCGCCTCCGCCTTCGGCACCGCCGGGCAGTGCGACCTGCGGACGCGGCCGCTGCCCTTCGAGGAGTGGGCGCGCGGGGCCGCGGCCACCGCGATCCAGTCCTTCATCAGATCAGACACGTACTAGGAGTAGCGATGACGCTGCAGAGCCGCACCGTCCCGACCGCGCTTCAGCCCAGCCGCCGCACCGTGGTCGGCGGACTGTTCGGGCTCGGGGCCGCGACGCTCGCCGCCCCCCTCCTCACCGCCTGCGGCGGGGGAGCGACGGCCGACCCCAAGACGGTGACCTTCGGGTCCAACGGGGCCGACGCCACGCCCAAGTCCGCCTACGCCGCGGTCACCAAGGCCTTCGCCAAGGAGAGCGGCCTGACGGTCAAGACCAACACCGTCGACCACGACAGCTTCCAGAAGAGCATCTCCAGCTACCTGCAGGGCACTCCGGACGACGTCTTCACCTGGTTCGCCGGATACCGCATGCAGTACTTCGCCAAGAAGGGCCTGGCCACCCCGCTCGACGACGTGTGGGAGAAGATAGGCGGCGGCTTCAGCGAGGCCACCAAGCAGCTCTCCCGCGGCGAGGACGGCAAGTTCTACTTCGTCCCGCTGTACAACTACCCCTGGGGCGTCTTCTACCGGAAGAGCCTGTTCGAGGAGCGCGGTTACACCGTGCCCCGCACCTGGTCCGAGTTCACCGCGCTCGCCAAGCGGATGAAGAAGGACGGCCTCTCCCCGATCGCCTCCGGCTACGGCGGCGGCGACGCCTGGAGCATCCTCGGCGCCTTCGACTACCTCAACCTGCGGGCCAACGGCTACGAGTTCCACATGTCCCTGATGCGGGGCGAGGTCTCCTGGACCGACAAGCGCGCCGCCACCACCCTCGACCTGTGGCGCGAGATCAGCCCCTACTACCAGCAGGGCGCCGGCGGACGCTCCTGGCAGGACGCGGCCCAGTCACTGCTGGACAAGAAGTCCGGCATGGCGGTCATCGGCCTCTTCCTCGGCCAGCAGGTCTCCGACGAGGCGCTCCGCGCCGACATCGACTTCTTCCCCTTCCCCGAGATCGACCCGGCCAACGGCCAGGACGCCGTCGAGGCTCCCACGGACGGCTTCATGCTCAGCCGCCGTCCCAAGAACGAGAAGGGCGCCAAGAAGCTGCTGGAGTTCCTCGGCGGCGCCAAGGCCGAGGGCCTCTACATGGGGGTCGACCCCAGCAACGTGGCCGTCCACGCGCAGGCCGACACGGGTTCCTACAACCCGCTGCAGAAGAAGTCCGCCGAACTCATCGCCTCCGCCAAGCACATCACCCAGTTCGCCGACCGCGACAGCGACCCCGGGTTCATCTCCACGGTCGTCCTGCCCGGACTCACCCAGTGGCTCGGCCACCCGGACGACGGCGCCGCCCTGCTCAAGCGCATCGAGTCGCAGCGCTCGCGCTTCTTCACCTCCTGACCGGACCGGGAAGGTTCACCGTGCCCTCCGCGTCCCCCACCGCACCCCCCGTCCCCGGGCCGCAGGCCCCCGCCACCCCGGCGCCCCGGCGCCGCCCCCGCCGGCTCGGTCCCGGTGACCGGCTCTTCCTGGCCGTCGTCATCGGGGTGCCGCTGCTCGCCCTCCTGGTCTTCGTCTGGCTGCCGGCCCTGGCCTCCATGGGCCTGTCCTTCACCAGCTGGGACGGCATCTACCTGTCCGACATCCACTGGGTCGGGCTCGACAACTACCACCAGATCCTCACCAACTACCCGCCGTTCTGGCCGGCGGTGCGGCACAACGTCATCTGGCTGCTCTTCACCGCGCTGCTGCCCACCCCGTTCGGGATCTTCCTCGCCTACCAGCTCGACCGGAAGCTCCGCTTCACCCGGGTCTACCAGACGGCGATCTTCCTGCCGATGGTGCTCTCGCTGGCCGTCGTCGGTCTCATCTGGGAGATCATCTACAACCCCGACACGGGCCTGCTGGACGGGATCCTGGCCGCCGCGGCCCCCGGCCACCACATCGACTGGCTGGGCGACCCCGACCTCAACCTGTGGGCCGTCCTGGTCGCCTCGGCCTGGCGGCACACCGGCTACATCATGATCCTCTACCTGGCCGGGCTGAAGGGCTTCGACCCGGCCCTGAAGGAGGCCGCCGCCCTCGACGGCGCCAACGGCCGCCAGACCTTCCTGAAGGTGGTCTTCCCCGCCCTCAAGCCGGTCAACGTCATCATCCTCGTCGTCACCGTCATGGAGTCCCTGCGGGCCTTCGACGTCGTCTACGTGCTCGGCGGCGGCGTCGGCAGCAAGCCCGGCATGGAACTGCTGTCGCTGCTCATCACCGACAACATCATCGGCGAGTCCAGTCACATCGGTTACGGCTCCGCCCTCGCGGTCGTCCTGCTCCTGGTCTCCCTCGCCGCCATCGGGACCTTCCTCGTCCAGACCTTCCGCAAGGAGGACCGGTGACCACGACCGCCGCCCCGCCCGTCACCCCGGCCCGCCCCCGCGACGAACCGCCGCACGGCGGCGCCTCGAAGCCCCCGCGGCAGACCGGCCGCCACCTGATGCTCGCCACCATCGCGCTGCTGTGGCTGCTGCCACTGCTGTGGGCCGTGTACACCTCGCTGCGCCCCTACGCGGACACCAGCAAGCACGGCTACCTGTCCTGGCCGCGCGGGATCAGCCTGCAGAACTACACCGACGCCTGGAACCAGTCCGGCATGCCGCACTTCTTCTGGAACTCGGTCCTCATCACCGTCCCGTCCGTGCTGGGCACCCTGCTGTTCTCCGCCGCGGTCGCCTTCTTCGTCTCCCGCTTCGACTTCCGGTGGAACATCGCGCTGCTGATGCTCTTCACCGCGGGCAACCTGCTGCCCGCGCAGGTGCTGATCACCCCGCTCTACCGGCTCTACCTGCTGGTGCCGCTGCCGGCGTGGATGAGCGACTCGCTGCTGCTGTACAACTCGACGTGGGGCATCATCGCCATCCACATCGCCTACCAGTGCGGCTTCTGCACCTTCGTGCTGAGCAACTACATGAAGACGATCCCGGGCGAGATCTCCGAGGCCGCCCTCGTCGACGGCGCCCCGGTGTGGCGGCAGTTCTTCCAGATCATCCTCCCGCTGTGCCGGCCGGCCTTCGCCGCGCTGGCCACCCTGGAGTCGATCTGGATCTACAACGACTTCTTCTGGCCGCTCGCCCTCATCGAGACGGGTGACAAGCGGCCCATCACCTCGGCCCTGGCCAACCTGCAGGGCCAGTACTTCACCAACCCCAACCTCATCGCCGCCGGCGCCCTGATGACGGCGATCCCCACCCTGCTGGTGTACTTCGCGCTCCAGCGGCAGTTCATCAGCGGCCTGACCATCGGCTCCGGCAAGGGCTGACCTCGCCAGGCCCGGCACACCCCCCACCCGCCGTACCCCCCACCCCCAGGAGGCCCGACCCATGCGGTCACCCTCGCGCTCCCCCCTGTCCTCGACCGCCGCCAGGACGCTGCTCGTCCTGGCCCTCACCGCCGGAGTGTCGGCGGCCGTCCCCGCGGCCGGGGCGACCGGCCCGGACGCCGGGCTTGCCGCGCCCGCCGCGACGACCGCCGCCGCGCACAAGGTCGCGGCCAAGCCCTACATGGGCTGGTCCAGTTGGAGCATGCAGTCCTCGAAGTACCCCGGTCTCAACCCCACCGGCGACTACAGCTACCTGACCGAGGCGAACGTCCTCAAGCAGACCGACGCCCTCGCAGCCAAGTTGAAGAAGTACGGCTACGACTACGTCAACCTCGACGCCGGCTGGTGGCGCGACCAGAGCTGGAAGCCCGAGTTCGACGCGTACGGCCGGCAGACCCCCGACCCGGAGCGCTTCCCGCGCGGCATGAAGGCGGTCGCCGACCACATCCACGGCAAGGGGCTCAAGGCCGGCATCTACCTGCCCGTCGGCCTGGAGAAGGAGGGGTACGGCGACGGCAAGCTGCCGATCTGGAACACCACCGACTGCACCACCGCCGACATCGTCTACGACGACCTGCGCACCACCAACGGCTGGGACAGCTCCTACAAGATCGACTTCTCGAACCCCTGCGCGCAGAAGTACGTCGACTCCCAGGCGCGGATGATCGCCGACTGGGGCTACGACTTCCTGAAGATCGACGGTGTCGGCCCCGGCTCCTTCAAGAGCGGTGACAACTACGACAACCGCGCCGACATCGCCGCCTGGCAGAAGGCCATCGCCGCCACCGGCCGCACCATCCACCTCGAACTGTCCTGGTCGCTGGACATCGGCCACGTCGCCGACTGGAAGAAGCTCTCCAACGGCTGGCGCATCGACACCGACGTCGAGTGCTACTGCGACACCCTCGTCAGCTGGGAGAACTCGGTCGACGACCGCTTCGACGACGCGGCGGCGTGGAGCCGGCACGGCGGTCCCGGCGGCTGGAACGACCTGGACTCCCTCGATGTCGGCAACGGGAGGATGGACGGCCTCACCAAGGCCGAGCGGCAGACCTACATGACGCTGTGGGCCATCGCCAAGTCCCCGCTGTACACCGGTGACGACCTCACCCGCCTCGACGACTACGGGCTGTCCCTGCTGACCAACCGCGAGGTCATCGCCCTCAACCAGTCCGGCACCCGCCCGGCCCGCCCGGTCACCCCCGCCGGCGACCGGCAGGTCTGGACCGCGAGGAACGTCGACGGCAGCTACACCGTCGCCCTGTTCAACCTCGGCGACGCCCCCGCCGCCGTGACCGCCGACTGGACCGCGCTCGGCTTCTCCGGCCGCGCCCTCGTCCGCGACCTGTGGAACCACGAGAACCTGGGCGCGGTCAAGGACAAGGTCACCGCGTCCCTCCCCGCGCACGGCTCGCGCCTGTTCACCGTCACCCCGCGCGGCCCCGCCGTGCGCACGACCGGCTACGAGGCGGAGGCCCCGGGCAACACCCTGGCCGGCAACGCCTCCCTCGCCGACTGCTCCGCCTGCTCCGGCGGCCGCAAGGCCGGCAACCTCTACCTCGGGGGCTCGCTCACCTTCGGCGACGTCGTGGTGAAGAGGGCCGGCACCTACCTGGTCGACGTCGCCTACGTGGGCGGTGACGCCCGCACCGTCCAGGTTTCCGCCAACGGCGGCGCCGCCACCGCCCACAGGTTCGCCTCCACGGGCGACTGGGGCACCGTCGAGACGGTCAGTGTCCCCGTCACGCTCAAGGCGGGCGCCAACACCGTCACCTTCGACAGCGGCACCGGGTACGCCCCGGACATCGACCGGATCGACGTCCCCGAGCTGTCCTGACGTCCCTCGGGGCCCGGCACCCGCCGGGCCCCCCAAGACAGAGCGGGCCGGCAGACACGGACGGGGGAGCGCGTATCTGCCGACCCACGATCACCATAGGGCCCCGAGGGGGGACGCCGCCCGCACATCGCGGATGTCCGCCGGTTTCGGCCACGAACCTGGCGCGGAGCGTTCACCGCCGTCCACCGGGCCCCGCGGGCCTCACACGCGTGCGGCGGAGCGCAGGTCGTGGTCGAAGGCGCGGATGTCCTCCGTCGTGAGCGTGGTGCGGGTGCGGGCGACGGCCTGCAGGTAGTCCTCGGTGCGGTGCGTCAGATCCGCCGTGGTGCGCGGGTCCGTCGCCAGGTGCCGTTCGAAGGCGGTCTGCGCGGCGGCCTGGGCCGCGTATTCGATGTCCGCCGGTGTGAAGCGGTCGCTGGCCTCGACCAGCGCGTCCAGGTCGATGTCCGTGACACGGTCCGGTCCGATGTAGCGGACCCAGATGGCCCGGCGGGCCGCGGGGTCCGGCGGGCCGACCGGGATCAGGAAGTCGAAGCGGCCGGGGCGCAGGAAGGCCGGGTCCAGCGAGCGCACCGCGTTGGTCGCGCAGATCAGCAGCCGGCGCTCGCCGCGCCGGAACTGCGGGATGAGCTTCAGGAGCTCGTTGGTCACCCGGTGGGCCAGGGTGGACGGGTCCTGCCGCTCCGAGGCGATCTCCTCCGCCTCGTCGAAGAAGAGCACCACCTGCTCCAGGTGCTCGACGCGGGCGAACAACCGCCGCAGCCCGTCCGCCACCCCGTGCGCGTCCTCCGCCAGCTGGTACGGGAGCACCTCGATGAACGGCCACGCCAGCCGGGACGCCACCGCCTTCGCGAAGGTCGTCTTGCCCGTGCCCGGCGGACCGAACAGGACCACGGCACGCGGCGGGACGAGGCGGTAGCGCTCCGCGACCCCCGGGTTCTCCAGCGGCAGCACCAGCCGCCGCTCGATGAGCGTCTTCTCCGCGGCCATGCCCGCGATGCGGTCCCACAGCCCCTCCTCCGGGACCGCGCCACCGAGCTGGTCCAGCAGCATGGCCTCCGCGGAGTCGGCCGAGAGCAGCTTCTCGAAGTAGCCCAGCCCGGGGCGGAAGGAGTAGCCCGAGTTCCGGAACGCCTGCTCGCCGACCTCGCCCGCCGGCAACAGCGCCCCGATCCGGCGCACCCCGGTCTGGCCGAGGCTCTCCTCCAGGGCGGCCAGCAGCGCCGAGCCCATCCCGTGGTGCCGCCACTGCCGGGCGATGGCCAGTCGCAGCACCCAGGCGCGTTCCTGGGCCGTCGACGACACGGCGGCCCCCACGACCCGGTCACCGACCACCGCCACCACCGCGGGCGCCCCCACGCGCAGCGCCCCGACCACCTCCGCGAGGGTCACCGCGGGATCCTCGGCCGTGTCGCGCGACTCCTCCCAGATCCGCACGACCTGGTCCAGGTCGCCTTCCTCCAGATCACGAACCCGCCAAGGCGTCATGGCGCTCACCTCCCGACCATTCTGGCCCAGCCGGCGCCGGAACGCTCAGCCGGCGGGGTGGCTGACCTGCTCCTCCGCGCGGGCGGCCGGGGCGTCGACCTGGCGGAGTTCGGCGAGCAGCTCCGTCTGGCCGGCGAGCAGTTCGGTGAGGATGCGGCGGGCCGCGCGCAGGAGTTCGGCGACGTCCCCACCGGCGAGGGCGTAGCTGACGGTGGAGCCCTCGCGTATCGACACCACGATGCCGGACCGGCGCAGCACCGCGAGCTGCTGCGACAGGTTCGACGGCTCGATCTCGATCTCGTTCAGCAGGTCCCGCACCGGCACCGGGCCGTTCTGGAGCAGCTCCAGGACCCTGATCCGCACGGGGTGCCCGAGCATGCGGAAGAACTCCGCCTTGGCCTGGTACAGGGGTACCTGCATCGTCTGATCGCTCCTGCCCGGATTCCGACGGCCCTTCCCGCACCCGCCGGCGGCGGCTCCCCCGCTCCCACCGGCGCGATGCTGCGTCCAATCCTTCCCCCTCGGGGGCCCGTGCACCGCCGTGCTTGTGCGGATCAGGATGTGCCGAATTGAAGGATTCTTCAATTCCCGGGCACACGGGACCCCGAGGAAGGACCGGCGGCTACAGCTCGAGATCGGCCTCGATGCGCCGCAGGCGGTGCCGGGCCATCGCCAGGTTGGCGTTGCGCCGGTCGAGCACCAGGTAGAGGAACAGGCCGTTGCCGTCACGGCTCTTGAGCAGCCGGATGAGGTGGTACTGCGTGTCCATGGTGATCAGGACGTCCTCGATCTCCTCCTTGAGGCCCAGTTCCTTCATCGTCCGTGACTTGGCGCGGACCACGTCGGTGTTGCCGGCGGCCGCGACGGTGAGGTCGAGGTCCTTGCCGCCACCGATCGTGCCCAGCGCCATCCCGCTGGTGTAGTCGACGAGGGCAGCACCCACGCTGCCCTCGATCGACGTCATCGTCTCCTTGAGGGAGGTCTCCACATTCGCCATCGGCGTCCGCTCCTTGCCGTCGCTCTCCAGGCGTCCGCGCGTCCGCGCGCCGCCACCCCGGTTGGTGACGGAGAAGCTACTGAACGTGACGCGTCCCGTGGGGGAATCACCGATGCGGGCGAGCGGCCCCACGGCCCCGGGGTAGGATGCGCCGCCCGTACGGTTCAGCGTTCCCCGGCGGCGAGGAGTTCGCCGAGGACGTGCCGGGCGATGGACGCCATCCGCTCGTGGGTGTCCCGGTAGTGCCGCAGTTCCATCAGCGCGATCGACAGCGCCCAGCCGCGACCGCGCGCCCAGGTCGCCTCGTCGGTGCCCAGTGCCGTACGGAACGCGGCGCGACCCTCGGCGGGCAGCACGTACCAGGCGGCGATGGTGTCGACGGCGGGGTCGCCGAGACCCGCGCAGCCGAAGTCGATGACGGCGCTGAGCCCGCCGTCCGCCACAAGGAGGTTGCCCGGCTGCAGATCCGCGTGCACCCACACCGGCGGCCCCTGCCGTTCCGGAGCCGCCAGCGCGGCCTCCCACACCGCGCGGGCCGCCGCGGGGTCGACCTCCGGGCGCAGCGCGTCGATGGCGGAACGCGTCTCTCCGTCGCGCGCGGAAAGGGGCCCGGTGCGGTACGCGGGCGGCGCGCCGCCCGGGCCGACGCGCTGCAGGGCGGCGACGAAGGCCGCCAAATCCCAGGCGAGCGGGCCGGGTTCGGCGACACGGCCCACGGAGGGGTGCTCGCCCTCCAGCCACCCGTACACCGACCACGGCCAGGGGTACCCGTCGGCGGGCGCGCCCTTGCCGAGGGGCGCGGGAACGGCCGTGGGGAGCGCCGGCGCGAGCCGCGGCAGCCACTGGTGCTCCTTCGCCACGTCGTCCGCGGCGCCCGCGGTCCTGGGCAGCCGCACCACCATGTCCGTGCCCAGGCGGTACGTGACGTTGGAGGTGCCGGCCGACTCCGTGGCGGTGAGGGGGAGGTCCGCCCAGTGGGGGAACTGCGCGCGCAGCAACCGGCGTACCAGGGCCGTGCCGGTCCCGGACCGGTCGCCGTTCGGGGTGTGTGGGTGCATGTCCGCCTTCCGGAGTGGTCGCGCCGACCATGATGGGCCGACGGGGGGCGGGCGCGGCAACGGATTTCCGCGCCCCGGCCCCCGGGTGCGCGGCCGGCGGGGCCATGGGCTTGGATGTGCGCGTGACCGTCCATGATGTTGCCCCGCTCCTGCCCTCCATCGCCGAACTGCGCGACCACTGCCGCGCCCTGGCGATGCTCGAGGCGATCCTCAGCCCGGAGTGGGAGAGGCGCTACCACTCCTTCGACGCCGTGTGGGACGCGGACGAGGAGATGGCCTCCCTGCGCAACGGGTCGGGCGACGAGTACGCCATCGTGTTCTCCGCCGCCGGCGCCTTCATCCGCGGCTTCGACCACGAGTCGCCCGTCAGCCCCTACGGTTCGGAGGACCACGAGCCCTGGCCGGGCGTCGTCGACGAGGTGCCCGAGGCCTTCCGCGCGTATGTGGAGGAGCCGGCGTTCTGCGACGAGGAGGGGGTGCCGGTCGCGACCGTCTGCCTGTGGCGCGGCCCCGGGGACGACGCGTGGCGGCACGGCTCCGTCGACCTGCCGGCCGACCGCGAGGACGCCGACGGCGCCTCGTACCTGTTCGAGCTGCTGACCGACCGTTCCCCCGAGGCGTTCCGCGCCTTCGCCGAGGACTACTACGAGGTGCCGGTCGACCTCGACGCGGTACGTCACGTCAAGGCGCTGCGTCCGCTCACAGCGGAGGTCGTCGCGACGCTGAACGCGGAGGTCACGCTCGCGCAGCTGGCCGAGGACATCGAGGGCATCGGCTACCCGCGAGAGCGTATGTGACGGTCTGTCAGAGGCGGGCGGGGTCCGCCGCGGCCGTGCCTCGTGCGACGTCCCGCAGCGCGTCGAGCAGCCCCAGCAGGGCCGGTTGCAGCAGCGAGGTCTCGCGCACCGCGGCGTGGACCGCGCGGACGGGTTCCGGGCCGCGCACCTTGCGCACGACGACCCCGGGGTGGTGGTGCGCCAGGGCGGCCAGCGGCAGCAGGCTCACCCCGAGACCGGCGGCCACGAACCCCTGGGTGGTGGCGTAGTCCTCGCTCTGCACGACGACGTCGGGGCTGAAGCCGGCGGCGGCGCACGCCTGGAGGATCAGCTCCAGGCACGAACCGTCCGGGGACTCGCTGCCCACCCACGGCTCACCCGCGAGGTCGGTGAGGTCCAGCACCCGCTTCGCGGCGAGGCGGTGGCCCTTGGGGAGGACCGCCCGGTACGGGTCGTCCCGCAGGTGCACCAGGCGCAGCCCCTCCCGGCCCTGCCCTCGCGGCCGCACCACGATCGCCAGGTCCGCGCGGCCCTTCTCCACCTCCGGCAGCGGATCGCCGGGGTCGACCAGGCCGAGGTCGATCCGCACCCCCGGATGCTCACGGCGCAGCCGCGCGACCGCCGGGGCGACCAGGTCCGCTCCCGCCGTGGGGAAGTAGCGCACCGTCAGCCGGCCGCTGCGGCCCGCGCGCAGGTCGGCGAGCGCCGTCTCGGCCTCGGCCACCTCCCTGCCGATGCGGGCGGCGTACTCGGTGAGCAGCAGTCCGGCGGGCGTGGGCTGGACGCCGCGTCCGACGCGTTCGAGCAGCGGGATCCCGGCCTGCCGCTCCAGGACGGCGATCTGCTGGCTGACCGCCGAGGGCGTGTAACCGAGGTGGGTGGCGGCCGCGGTGACCGAGCCGCTGGTCACCACCGCCCGGAGGACCTGCATGCGGCGCACGTCGAGCATGTAGCCCAGCTTAACGGTAGCTCCGTGAACTTTCGCTTGTCGTACCAGAACACGGTGGGGGAACGTCGGGGGACGGTGACGTTGCGACGAGCGGAGGCGGGGATGTCCGGGGAGTCCGGAAGCGGTGGCGGTGGCGGCGCGAGGGCGCTGCTGCGGCTGGGGGTGCTGGCCCTCCTGTGGGGGTCGACCTTCCTCTGGATCAAGATCGCACTGGAGGGGCTGCCGCCCGCCTGGGTCACCTTCCTGCGCTGCGCCTCCGGCGCGGCCCTGCTGCTCCTCCTGTGCCGCCGTGCGGGTCTGCGTCTGCCGCGCGGACGGGTGCTGTGGGGCCGGATCACACTGGCCGCGCTGCTCTGCAACGCGCTGCCCTTCCTCCTGTTCGGCGTCGGCGAGCAGAGCGTCGACTCCGGCGTCGCGGGCGTGCTCAACGCCACGACGCCGCTGTGGTCGCTGCTCATCGGCCTCGCCCTGAGCACGGAACGCGGCATCCGCGGACCCCGCCTCTGCGGGCTGCTCGCCGGCTTCGCGGGCGTCCTGCTGATCTTCGCCCCCTGGCACCGTTCGGGTCTGCCGGGTTGGGGCGCCCTGGCCCTGCTGGGCGCGGCGGCGAGTTACGCGCTGGCCTTCACCTACATGGGGCGCAGGCTCGTCGGCGCGGGTACGGGCACGCTCCCGCTCGCCGCCGCGCAGTTGAGCGCCGCGACCGTGCTGAGCGTCCCGGCCCTCCTCGCGACCGGCACCGGCGGGATCGCGCTGACGGTGCGTCCGGTCGTCGCGGTGTTCGTCCTCGGCGTCCTGTGCACCGGAGTCACCTTCCACCTGACGGTGCGCGTCATCGCCGACGAGGGCGCGACCGACGCGGCCACCGTCGGCTACCTGCTCCCGGTCGTGTCGGTGGGGCTCGGCGCCCTCGTGCTCGGCGAGCCGGTGGGCGGAAGGACGGCGGCGGGCATGCTGGTCGTCCTCGCCGGGGTCGGGCTCACGCGGTCGCGGGGACCACGGCTACGACGGTGGCGGCATGCCGACCGCGCGGGCGAGCGCGGCGACGACCGCGGGGGCGTGCCCGGGCAGACGCGACGCGGCCCAGCCGGCGCAGGCACGGAGGAACGCCGCCAGGTCCCGCTCGGCGCCGGCGATCCCCTGGCGCAGGACGTCGGCGGCCACCTCGAAGGCCGGACCGTCGTCCTGCTTCGCATCGACGGTCAGACGGACGACGTCGCCGCGCCGTTCGGCGAGCGGCCAGGGGTCGTGGCCGAGCCACGTGTCACCGGTGCCGGCGAGGACGCCGAGCCATGTCTCCCGCCAGTCCTCCAGGCCGCAGCAGCAGCCGGGAAGCAGCACGCCCCCGCCTACGGGGTCGGTGATCCGCAAGCCGCCGGAGGACCGGAGGTCCTCCTCGGACAGCAGCCCCAGGGGGAAGGCCTCCACCGGATCCCCTGACCGGCCGGGGAGGTCCGCATCGTCCGCCTCCATGCCGTTGTACGCCGCGACGGTCATCACGGCCGCGCCCAACTCGGCCGTCGACAGCCCGCCGTGCAGCGGCATGAAGGTGAACGGCTCCCACTCGGCCACCGGCCAGAGGGTGAAGCCGTCCGTGGTTCCGGTCTCCAGCACGGG